>QHRT01000462.1:3115-3996 GCA_003220195.1 Candidatus Rokuibacteriota bacterium
ATGTTTGAAATTCGCTGATCGGTCGGTCTTCGCTCTGGCACTCAGGGTTTGTGCACTCGCGGGTTCGTCAGCTCGATCACCCAGGCGGATCGTCTTCTTGTTGAAGCGGCACGCGATGAAGCATCCAGACGTTCGCCTCATCGTAGTGCACGCGATCCCGCTCTCGATCGACGACGATCGGCTGGAACGCGTCGGGGACGATGTAGCGCCCGCTCACGGGAAACGCCATTCCCGTCCGCTCTTCCCAGTCCTTGACGCTGGCGACGACCGTATTGCCGCGCGGCGTGATGCGGAGCACGCGGGCGCCGAGTCGCGCGTGCACCCTGAACCACGGGTCGAACGGCGTCCCGTCGTCGCGGGTCCAGCGGGCATAGCGCGACATCGGCGGGAGGGGATAACGGCCTTTCAGCGATGGACGCACGGGCGCCACCAGCGAGGCGAGTCCGTGCCTCGCCGCGACGTCGCGCATCGCGAGCACGATCTTGCTGCTCAGGCCCCGGGTGCGCTGACCGGGATCGACGATGGCCGCGAGCGCGCAGAGCGCTCGGGCCTGACAGCCGCGAGTGATGACGTCGACGATCCGATCCGGAAGCCCGCGCCGCGTGCCGTCCCACACGATCGGAATCCCGTTGCCGATCGCCACGACGTGACCCGCGTCATCACACAGCGCGATCTGACAGGCAGGGAACTGCGAGTACAGGCGCGGCCACACGGCATTCACGGCGTCGTCCCGCAGAAACGGCGGCCACGCCACGCCGTGGAGCCGGGAGAACTCGGCGCGGAGTCGCGGACGTTGGGCCAGCGTGTAGACGCGGGCGGCCATGGCGGCCGAGTATCATCTGATGCGGGCGACGGCACAAGCGCGGCTGGCGTGTGAAGGG
>QHRT01000463.1 GCA_003220195.1 Candidatus Rokuibacteriota bacterium
AGGGCTCGAGCATCGCGCAGATGGACGTCGGGAAGCTCGGCGGCGTCTGGCAAGGCGTGCGCGACACCTTCAAGCACTGGTGGCTCGTGCTCCGCTGCAGCGCGATCGGCACGTTCATCTCGATCATCCCCGGAATGGGCGCGGCGACGACACAGTGGCTCGCGTACGCTCACGCCGTGCAGAGCTCGCCGAATCGCGAACGGTTCGGCCGGGGCGCGGTGGAAGGCGTCCTCGGCCCGGGCGCCGCGAACAACTCGACCCTCGGCGGCAGCCTGGTCACGACCGTCGCGTTCGGCGTGCCGGCCAGCGTCAGTACCGCCATCCTCATGGGCGCGTTCCTCATCCAGGGCCTGGTTCCCGGACCGGCGATGCTCACGCCGGCGCCCCGCGGCAACCTCTCGGTGACCTTCGCGATGGTGTGGACGATCGTCGTCTCCAACGTCATCACCGTCGCGATCTGCTTCCTGTTCCTGAACCAGCTGGCCCGGATCACGCGCGTGCGCGCTCGGCGCGTTCGCGGAGAAGAACGTCTTCGAGGACCTCTACGTCGTGCTCGCGTTCGGCGCGATCGGCTGGGTGATGGCGCGCCTCGGCTGGCCGCGTCCGCCGCTCCTGCTCGGACTCGTGCTGGGGCCGCTCGCGGAGAACAAGCTGTTTCTCTCGAGCGACAACTACGGCGTCGCGTGGCTGGCTCGCCCCGGTGTGCTGGTGCTGCTCGCGGTCATCGCGGGCGGCCTGCTCGTGCCGATCATCAGCGAGCGGCGCCGTCGTGCGCGATCGCTGCTGGCCGCGTCACCGGCCGGGAGCGCCGCGCAGCGTACGAACGAGCCTCGCGGGCTCATGTTCGACCAGGCGACCCTGTTCAGCTTCGTGCTCGCGGTCCTGTTCGGCTGGGGATTGTGGGCGAGCCAGAACTTCGGCCCGCGCGCCGGCTTGTTTCCCTGGGCCGTCGGCGTCCCGGGGCTTGCGCTCGCGCTCGCGCAGTTCGCGAAGGACCTGACCGGGCGACGGCCACCGCCGAAAGAGCGCGAGGAGGAACCGGGGCCCGAGGTGCC
This sequence comes from Candidatus Rokuibacteriota bacterium, assembly GCA_003220195.1. Taxonomy (GTDB): domain Bacteria; phylum Methylomirabilota; class Methylomirabilia; order Rokubacteriales; family CSP1-6; genus AR8. Next base: position 1,056 of record QHRT01000463.1, read on the forward strand.
ACCCGACGTGGCCCGACGCCGAAGCATCGAGATGGTGTTCTGGATCGGAGTCTTCCTCGTCGCCATCTGGCTTCTCGGCTTCTCGCTCGCCACCCTGGTGACGACGTTTCTCTACCTCAAGATCGCCGGGCGCGAGAGATGGCCGATGACGATCGCGTTGAGCCTCGGTGGCTTCGCGTTCGTCTACGGGGTCTTCGAGAAGGGCCTCGGCGTGCCGTTCCCGCCGGCGCAGCTCGCCGTCTGGCTCGGCTTCACGGCGTAACCCGTCACGACGACTCCGGAGGACACGAGATGGCGGACGATTTCGAATACGTCTCGCGCGCACGGCTCGAGTATCGCGGTGGCTTCCGCAACGCGTTTCTCGGCGAGGTGGTCGAGCCCGTCGTGTACGGCGTCCAGGGCGCGCTCCGGCAGTACTACGGCGTGAAGGAGGGGCCGTCGATCGCGTCCACGCTCGATCACATCGTAGCGGCCGTCGCCGGCTGAATGTACGGCACCCTGCGTGGCGCCCTGGCAGGGCGCAAGATCGCGTTCGATCGGGAGTCGTTCAAGGCGATGGTCGAAGGCCGCATTTCCGGCATCGGCAAGACGATCCGGATCACATCGATCCACGTCCACTATGACGTGGCGGTGCCGGCCGACGCGCGCGACGCCACGGAGCGCGCGCTCCAGCTCCATCCCCAGGGTTGTCCGGCGCACCAGAGCGTGAAGGACGCGATCAGGATCAGCTGGGACGCCACCGTGCGCGTCGGCGATCAGACGATCACGGTTCGAGAGGAAGACGCCGCGGGGTCGCCATGAAGCTCGGCACGTCGCTGCGCTTTCTGTTTCCCACGTCGCCGGCCACGCACGATCGGTTTCGCAGCATCCTGGCGACGATGCCGAAGGGCGCCTTCATCGAGCGGCCGCTCGGCGCATATTCGGCGGACGAGCAAGCGCGCAACCTGATGGACGTCGCGGCGGCGGCGCGCGCCGCGGGGCTCGACGGGCTGCTGACCGGCGACAGCCACGGCGGGAATCCCGGCTACGCCGCGACGTTCTCGCCGCTGCCGACCGTGGCGCGACTGATGAGCGTGACGGGCGACATGCCGATCGGCGTCGTCTTGCTCGCGCCCTTCTACCATCCGTTCTTGCTGGCCGAACAGATCGGCACGCTCGCCGCGTTTGCGCAGGGGCCGCTGATCGTCACGTTCGTCCTGGGCGGCCGGCCCCCGCAGTTTCAGGCGTTTGGCATGGAGGAACGGAGCCGCGTCGGTCGCTTCGAAGAGGTCGTGAGCGTGACGCGCGCGCTGCTCTCCGGCGAGCGCGTCACGCATCGCGGCCGCCATTACACGCTCGATGGCGCCACGATCAGCCCGCTGCCTCGTGTTCCCGTGGAGATCTGGGTCGGGGGGACGGTCGCGGCATCCGCCGAGCGAGCGGCACGCATGGGCGACGCCTGGTTGACCGGACAGAACGCGACGGACGACGATCTGCTCCAGCAGCTCGAGCTGTACCGGAACGCGGCGACGCGCGCGGGCCGCGTCCCGCGACCCGTCCTGCGGCGCGATATCTACGTCGGTGCCTCGGACGAGGAGGCGCGCCGGGTCGTCGGAGAGATTCTCGCGGAAGGGTATCGCGGCACCGGGTTCGATCAGCTGCTCGTCGGAAGCGCCGACACCGTCGTCGGACAGCTGCGACGCTATCGCGAGATGGGCTTCGACTCCGTGATGGTCCGCCACATCGTCGGCGACCACCAGCTCATGCTGCGCTCGTTCGAGCGCATCGGCCGCGAGGTGATGCCGCGGATCCGCGATCTGTGAGCGTCTTACCGGGCCGCGCCCATACTCTCTTGAAGATAGTCCGCGATCTCCCACGTGCACTCGAGGCCCTGCGGAATCGCCTTCGTGAGCGAGACGAACGCGTGGATCTGGCCCGGGTACTCGCGATCGACGACGGCGACGCCGGCCGCGCGCAGTCGCTCGGCGTACGCGTGGCCCTCGTCGCGTAGCGGATCGAACCCGGCCGTCACGATCAGCGCTGGCGGCTGACCGGCGAGATCCTTCGCACGGATCGGCGAGGCGCGGGGCTCGTTGCGATCGACGCCCGCCGGCAGATGGATGCGGTCGCGCGGAATCACGTGGCCGTCCGCCAGCTCCCCGTGCGACGCCGTGTCGAGCGCGAAATCGACGGCGGGATAGATCAGCACCTGGCACGTCGGAACCGGCACGCCGCCCGACGCCGCGAGCTGTGACACCACCGCCGCGAGGTTACCGCCGGCGGAGTCGCCCGCGACGGCGACGCGCATCGGGTCGCCGCCGAGCTCCGCGGCGTGGCTTCTGAGCCAGCGGTAGGCCGCGAACGCGTCGTCGACCGCGGCGGGAAACTTGTGCTCGGGCGCGAGACGGTAATCGATCGCGACGACGATTGCGCTGGATCTCTGCGCCAACCTCGCGCAGAGACCGTGATGCGTCTCGAGATCGCCCTGCACCCAGCCGCCACCGTGGAAATACGTGGCGACCGGACGCGGCGTCGCGCCCGGCGCCGGATCGTAGACGCGCGCGGGAATCGCGCCGGCCGGCCCAGGGATGGTGATGTCGGCAATCCGCGCGAGCGCCGGCGCCGGCTCGTCCATCAGCGTCACCATGGTGCGGAGCTGCTGGCGCAGCTCGGGCAACGGCGGGAAGTACCCCGGCTGGCGGATCGACTTGACCGCGCGTGATGCGATGGCCGTCGAGGAATTGGAGCGCGTCCGCCTCGCTCATCGCGGTGTGCTCGAGCGTCAACGTCATCTCGGCATGAGCGTCGGTCATCGGGTTCCTCCAGTGTCGAACGGCGATGCGGTTACTCGAGCTCGTCGAGCGCGGCCACGGGCACGGGGACTTCGGCGCCGTTCCGCTCCGCCGAGAGATACCCGGCGTACAGCGTCGTGACCGTGTCGTGCGCGATGACGGCGCCGGCCTGCGGCCGTCCTCCGCGCACGCAGCACTCGACGAAGTCTTGCACTTCTCCGTAGAAGCCCTGCTGCCACTCTTCGTCGGCGGCGGGATGGCTCCAGCCTTCTTTTGTGCCGGTCTTCTCGACGACGTAGATGTCGCGGAACTGCGCGGCCTCGGGATTGTAGGTGTCGAGCAAATTCACCGGATTGAGCCGGCACGTCGTGCGGTGGTTGTTGGCGAACACCTCGAGCCAGTTGTGGACGCCGCCCAGCACCAGTTCGGTCGCGAACACGTCGGCGACGGTGCCGTCGTCGAACGTCACGTGCAGCTGGCTGAAGTCCTCGACGTCGTCGTAATCGGTGCGCAGGAAGCCGCGATCGCGGAAGCCGGGCAGGCGCGTGATCTCGTGGACGCGGCACGAGACCGTGCGCGGGCGGATCGGCCGACCGCTCCGCGCGCGCCCTTCCACCTGCTTCAGGTAGAGACACGCCGACAGCGGATGACAGCCCTTGCCGACGAGCGAGCCGCCACCGGCGTGGCGCCAGATGCCGTAGACCGGCGAGTGCGAGCCGCTGTGCGATTCGCCGCCCAGCATCCAGAGGATCTGCGCGTCGGTCTTCTCGAGGATCTCGCGCTCTTTCTGGACCGCGGGCGCATAGATCCAGTTCTCGGCGTAGCCGAGGATCACGCCCCGGCGTCGCGCCGCTCGGGTGATCCGATCGGCGCTCGCGACCGCCTCTTTCAGCAACGTCTCCTTGCTCGCGCGGTTGCCGGGGACCGCGCCGTCCGGCGATCCGAACGCGCCGGTGAACGGCTTCTCGATCACGACGTGCTTGCCGGCGTCGATCGCTTCGAGCGCGACGGGCTCGTGCGTCGCCGGCGGCGAGCAGACGTCCACCAGGTCGACGTGCGGCAGCATCGCGCCGAGGCTCGGATAGGCGGTGGCGCCGCTCTCGCGCGCGAACGCGTCGCGGCGCTCGGCGGTCGGCGACGTCACCGCGGCGAGGCGCGCCTCGCCGCCGTACACGCGACGGTACGCGAGCAAGTGAAGATGCGCGGCAAACCGCGAGCCGACGACGCCGATGCGCAGCATGGGCTAGAACCGAATGTCCACGGGCGGCAGACCGAACTCCGACCGCCCGAAGATCGCTGCGGCCCTCTCCGGCACGTTGCCCGCGTGCGCGCGCATGGCATGCACGTCGCGCCACGCGCGCTGGATCGGATTGCCGAGGAAGATGCCGCGGCCGCCGCTCGCCAGGAACAACCGATCGACGACCGCGACGCTCCAGTCGGTGGCCTTCGCGGCGTCCCACCGATAGCGGGCGCGCTGCTCGAGCGGGATCGGCTTGCCGGCCTCGACCAGCTCGATCATCGCGGTGAAGTTGGCGAACAGGCGATCGCGCGCAGCGTGGACGTCCGCCGCCGCTTCCGCGAGATGGAACTGCGTGAACGGATCCTCGGCGACGCGGGACTTGTCGCGCGGGTTGACGCGCGTCTTCGTCTGCTCGCGAAAGTGGTCGAGCGCGCCGAGCGCCACGCCGATCGCCGGCGCTGCGAGCGCGTTCGGGAACAGGATCCCGAACGGCAGCCGGTAGAGCGGTCCATCGTTCACCACGGTGCCGGGGTTCGTCAGGTGGAACGCGTCCCGATACGAATGCGTCCGGTACTCCGGCACGAACGCGTCGTCGACGACGATGTCCTTGCTGCCGGTCGCGCAGAGCCCGACGACGTGCCAGTTGTCGTCGATCTGGTAGTCGCGGCGCGGGATCAGGAACGTCCGCACGTCCGGCGGGTCGCCGGGCGTTGCCGTCGGCACCTGGCCGCCGAGCACCGCCCACTCGCAGAAATCGCAGCCGCTCGAGAACGACCAGCGTCCGCTCAACCGGAAGCCGCCGTCGCCGCGCGTGACGGTCCCCGTCGGCGCGAGCGACGTCGAGACCTGGGTGCTGGTGTCCTTTCCCCAGACGTCTTCCTGCGCCTCGGGCGGGAAGAGGCCGAGGTGCCAGTTGTGAATACCGATCACGCCGAGGATCCACGCGCTCGAGCCGCAGACCGTACCGACGTCCATGACCGCCTGATAGAACGTGCGGGGATCGAGCTCGTAGCCGCCGTGATGCCGGGGCTGCAGGCAGCGAAACGCTCCGGAATCCTGAAAGTCCTTGAACGTTTCGTCAGGCAGCCGCCGCAGCTGCTCGGCGCCGGCGGCGCGCTCGCGCAGGGCGGGCATGGAACTGACCAATCCTTTCGTTGCGCTGTATCATCCCTGGCGTCCCGGCCGCGTCGTGCCGATCCCGGTCACGTCGCCCTCGACGATGTTGACGGAGCGCCCGGACGCTTCGCTGTGGTCCGAGAGTCGCCGGCGCGGCGCCGGGTCGAGTGTCGCACAGATGAGTCTCCCATGGACGAGCGAGGAGGACTCCAATGCCACGGTCCGTGATCGTTTGCGACGCGCTGCCGCCGGCGCCGCGTCCGTACAGCTACGCGGTGAAGGCCGGCCGGTTCGTCTTCACCGCCGGGATGCTCGGCTTCGAGCGCGGCGGCGCGATCGCGGGCGCCACGCGCGGACACGCCGACGCCGAGGCGCAGACGCGCCAGGCGCTGTACAACATCGACTCCGCGCTGCGCGCCCTCGGCGTGCCGCTCGCGAACGTCGCGAAGGTGAAAGGCTACCTCACCGACGTCCGCCACTTCGACGGCTACAACGCGGCCTACCGCGACGTCATTCCGCCGCCGTGGCCGGCGCGCATCACCGTCGGCGCCGGGCTCGTTCGCGATCACGCCATCGTCGAGATCGAGGCGATCGCGTCGGCGTCGGCGCCGCCGCGTCACGTGCGTGCCGCGGGGCTCGCGCAATCACGCGTGCCGCTGAGCCAGGGAGCCGAAGTCAGCGACGTGCTCTTCGTGAGCGGCCAGCTCTCCGATGACGCCAAGGGCGAGCTGGTGGGCCGCGGCAGCATGCGCGCGCAGGCGGAGCGCGCGCTCGACAACGTCGGCGCGATCCTGGACGCGGCCGGCTTCGGGTTCGCCGACGTCATCAAGATCACCGGGATCGTTCCCGACTGGTACGGCTTCGCGCCGTACAACGAGCTGTTCATGAAGTACTTCACCGAGCCGTTCCCGGCGCGCGCGACGATCCAGGGAGCGCTCGCGCTGGAGGGTGCACTGATCGAGATCGAGGCGACGGCGGCGCGCGGCCTCCGGCGCACCGTCGAGTCCGAAGTTCCGGGCGTCGGTCACTTCGCGCTGAAGCGTCGCGACGACACGGTGTACGTCCGCGACCTGCCCGGCGCGCTCGCGCCGCACTCGCACGCGGCGCAGGTCGGTGATCTCGTCTATCTCGCGGGAGAGGTTGGCTACGACGTGTCCGGCCGTCTCGTCGGCCCGAGCGACATCCGCCAGCAGACGCGCAAGACGCTCGAGAACCTCCGGCTTTGCATGGAAGCGCTCGGCGGAGGGATGGACGACATCGTGAAGACGAACGTGACGCTGACCGACGACCGTCTCGGTCCCGTGTTCAACGAGGAGTATCAAGCGTTCTTCACACCGCCGTATCCCGCGCGGACGACCGTGATCGGCGGGCTCGCGCAGGACCGGATGGTGATCGAGATCGAGGCGGTGGCAGTGCTGGGCGCGTCGGAGAGCGCGGTCGCGGTGGTGGGCGCGGCGTGACGACACTGACCCCACCGTGACCGTCCCAGGAGCGTACCCATGATCGATCCGGTCGACCGCAGCACCGCCAGACGCGCGATCGTCGCCGAAGACCTCACGCGCGTCCAGGGCGTCAGCGATGCGCAGATCTCTCCGGACGGCGCGCGCATCGCGTTCGTCCTTACGCGCGCGTCCGATGAGGCCGACGAGTACACGTCGAACGTCTGGATCGCGCCGGCCGCGGGCGGCGAGCCGCGACGGTTCACCACCGGAGCGCGACGAGCCTACGGACCACGATGGTCGCCCGACGGAACGCGTCTCGCGTTCTTCTCCGATCGCGAGTCGCCAGGGAAATTTCAGCTCTACGTCATGCCGTCGAACGGCGGCGAGGCGGTCAAGATCACCGACCTCCAGAATGGCGTCGCCGGCGGCGGCCCCGTGTGGTCCCCCGACGGCCGCCGGCTCGCGTTCGTCGCCCAGGTCGGCGGCTGGCAGGAGCCGAAGGACGAGACGGAGCGAGGCAACTCACGGCCGGCGCGCGTCATCACAACGGCCATGGACAAGTTCGACGGCGAAGGCTTCACGCTCGATCGCCCGGCGCAGGTCTTCGTCGTCGCTGCCGACGGCGGCGAGTCACGACAGCTGACCCACGGCGACGTGTCGGCCGCATGGCCGGCGTGGTCGCCGGACGGACGATTCGTCGCGTTCGCCTCCGACCGCCGCCCGAACTGGGACGAGGACTGGAGCTTCGACGTCTTCGTCGTGCCCGCAGACGGCGGAGACCCGAGACGCGTCACCGACACCACCGGGCCGACGTGGCAGCCGATGTTCTCGCTCGACGGACAGTCGATCGTGTACGTCGGTCACCGGTATCCGCGGGACGACGGACGCAACCCCCATCTCTTTTCGGTGCCGCTCGAGGGCGGCAAGCCCGTGTGCCTCACCGAGAGTCTCGACCGGCCCGTCTGGGACTTCGCGCGACCGGTCTGGTCGGCGGATGGCGAATCGATCCTGTTCGTGGGCCGCGACCGCGGGACGTATCCCGTGTATCGCGTGCGCGCGAAAGGTGGAGAGCCGGCGGCGAAGATCATCGACGGCGAACGGTCCATCACCGGCATTTCCGTCGCGCGGTTGACCGGGGTCATCGCGTTCACCGCCAACGATCCGACCTCGCCTGCCGAGGTCTTCGTGGCGAACGCGGATGGGAGCGGCGAGCGTCGGGTGACCGGACTCAATCGCGAGTGGAACAGCGCGGTCGCGGCGTCGCGGCCGGAACGATTCAGCTACCGTCGGGACCGCTATGACATCGACGGGTGGATCATGAAGCCGTTCGACTTCGATCCCGCGAAGAGGTATCCCGCGTTGCTCTGGATCCACGGCGGACCTCACCGCGAGTTCGGCGACTCCTACTCGCACGAGTTCCAGGTGACCGCCGGGGCCGGGTTCGTCGTGATCTACACCAACCCTCGCGGCAGCCAGGGCTACGGGGAGAAATTCAGTCGCGCCTGCGTCGGCGACTGGGGCGGTGGCGACTTCGACGACATCATGGCCGGGGTCGACGAAGCG
>QHRT01000464.1 GCA_003220195.1 Candidatus Rokuibacteriota bacterium
GACGAGCGCGGCCGTCGCGAGCTTGAGCGAGTTGACCAGCCGCTCCGCAACGAGCTCGGTGGCCGGCCTTCCCGTGCGGATCGACGTGCCCCAGTCACCGCGGAGCGCGTGCATGAGGAAGACCGAGTACTGGTGCGTGAGCGGCCGGTCGAGCCCCATGCGCGCGATATACGCGACGCGGTCGGCCGGCGTCGCGTCAGGCGACAGCACGACGTCGGCCGGACTGCCGGAGATGCGAGCCAGCGCGAACACGATCACGGTCGTGCCGAGCAGCGTGACGAACGCCTGCAGCGCGCGAACGACGAGGAACCGCAGCAGCTACTGCCGTCCCTTCTTCACCGTCTCGAGATGCCACGCGAGCCCGAAGTCGCCCGGGCTCCAGTCGCCGACCTTCGGGCCGGCGGCGAACAACGTGTTGCGGGCCATGATCGGGAAGAACGCGTACTCGCCGTATGTCTCGCGGTTCACCTTGCGGAACTCCTCGTCGAGGATAGATCTGATCCGCCTTCGGCGGGTTCCAGTACGACTGGATCAGGCCGCCCGCCTCGTGGCTGAGCCACGACACCGCGAAGTTCTGCATCATCATCGGCCGCGTGAACCCGACGTCGATGTGGAGGTGCGCGGCGAACGTCGTCTCGAACGTCTGCGGGCTCTTCACGATGCGCGGCCGGAAGGCGCCGTACTCGATCGGCGTCAGCTCCGTCTTGAAGCCCGCCTGGTTCAGATAGCCTTGCACCAGCTCCATGATCTCCGGCGTCTCCGGGCTTGTCGCCAGCGGCGCCGACCAGATCTTCACCGGTTTGCCGTCGTAGCCGATCTGACTCAAGATTTTCTTCGCCTCGGCGGGGTCGTACGGGTACGGGCGCAGCGACGGGTCGTAGCCGAGCGCGCGCTCCGTGAACTGCGCGTTCGCGTAACGGCTGCCGGCGCCCTCGGGGAAGAGCCGCTTCACGATCGCGTCCATGTCGGTGGCCAGCACCATCGCCTTCCGGAACTCCGTGCGGTGGCACCACATCTCCTTCTGCCAGCAGCCGAGGAAGACGATCATCGGGATCGTCGTCGCCTTGATGCTGAGCACGCGCAGGCCGGCCTTCCGGACTTCCCCGATCTGCGAGGCATCGATCAGCGCCATGTCCGCCTCGCCCGCCTTCACCATCGAGAGGCGCGTCGTGGGGTCCGGCCGCGGCACGACGCGCAGCTCGGCGAACTCGGGGATGCGCTTCGGATCCCAGTAGGCGGTGTTCGCCTCGAACCGCGCCTCGACACCGCGCTTGAAGTCCACGTACTTCCATGGGCCGGTGCCGAGCGGTTTCCCCACCAGCTCGAAGCCGTCGGCGCCAGGCTTGTAGTTGCGACGAGGCAAGAGCCGAACGTCGCCGTCACGTGAGCTCAGCACCGCCGGGAACGTGATGTCCGGCTCGTTCAGCTCGATCTGCACCGTCTGCGGATCGACGGCCCGGACCTCCTTCACGGCGCGACGGACCTGGCCGCAGAACACGCAGACCGACTCCTTCGCGCGATACCTTTCGACGCTGAAGACGACGTCGTCCGCCGTGAGCGGCTGCCCGTCGTGCCAGCGCGCGTTCTTGCGGAGCGTGAGCGTCAGCGTCTTGCCGTCGGCGCTCATCTTCCAGGACTCCGCGAGTCCACGCTCCGGCGTCAGCTCGCCGGTCCGCGCGGTGCCGATCAGCGCGTCCTGGTGGTTGCCGTTGTACGGCATGTCGACGGTGCTGGTCAGTCCGCGATCGAAGTTCTCGCGGTTGAAGTTCGGGACGACGACCGTCAACGTCCCGGACGGCGCCTGCGCGCGAACCGGCAGGCCGACGACGGACAGCGACAGCAAGAGCGTCAGCGCGATCACCGCGGGTCTTGTCATCATGACGTTATGACCTCCCTGGGGCGGGTCCTGCATACCATAGGCGCGGCGCAGAGAACAGAGAGCCGCCTGCTCAGACTCCACGTTCTTCCTCCGTCCCGACGGACAGGGCAAGCAGCGGCGCTTCGAGCTGTTCGTGCGCGAGGTGTGGCCGGCGCCGCGCTGACGCAACACGGTCCCGGTGTGCTGGATGACGCGACGGGGAGCGATACGTGCGAGTGCGTCGGGGCGTGGCGCCCCGACCGTCACGACACCGGTCGCCGCGCCAGGCAGAGCACCTGGTCGTCCGCGACGCCGGTCGCCACCGCCTGGTACTTGTCCCAGAACGCGCGGTCGATGGCAGCTCCGCGCGAGGGCGGCGTCGCCGTCCGGTAGCGCCGGTAGCGGGCGGGACCGCCCTGGTACGCCGAGTACGTCGCGCGGGCGGCGTTCTCCAGGCGCGTCCGCGCTTCCCGGGTGCCGTAGCGCACCAGGAGCTGGAGCAGGATCTCCGCGCCGGCGCCGGCGTTGTACGCCGCGTTCCATCGCAGTCTGGTGGGGTTGAAGAAGCCGCGCCAGATGCGGACGTTGATCTGCATCAGCCCGACGTCGCCGGTCGGGGACTCGAGATAGGTGACGCCGCCGCCCCGCACGACGAATTGCCGCCAGCAGCTTTCCTGCCATGCCGTCGCCTTCACGAGATGGACGAAGAGGTCGTCGAAGCGCTCGTCGAGCGCATCCGCATCGAACGACCGTTCGGCAGCGACGGTGAGCAGGCGCTCGACGCTGGCGCGATAGAGCGACAGCTCGTCGGACATCGGCACCCAGCGATCGAGGCGGGCGCCAAGCCGCGCCCAGTCGTCGAGCTCGCCGGCGTGCGCTGCTCGTGGGCCGAACCAGTTCCAGCTGCTGCTCGGAGTCTTGCGCCGCGGCCGCCGCGGCGGCGCATCCGGATCGCGGAAGCGGAACAATTCCTGGAGCCGCGGGTCGACGCGCTCGGAGTGCTCGAGGGGATCGCCAGTGAAGTCCGGCTCGAGACTCCGGGCCAGCCTGCGCAGCCCGTCGGTGGAGAAGTCGAGGCCCGCTGCCGGGCCGGCGGCGTCGATGGCAGCCAGCGCGTCGCCGGCGGCCAGGAACACGACGTATCGGAACGCCCGGGCGACATCACCGGTTGGTCGGACGGCGGTCTGGCGGACCGCGCCGCGGAGCCTGTTCCAGGTGCTCACGAAGATGCGGCGCACGGCATCCGTGCCCGGTTCGGGACCACGGGCCAGCACTGCGACGATCTCGCGCCGGACGTCCAGCAGGAGCCGCAGCAGGTCATCCCGCACCGCGGGGTCAGGATTCTCCCCGGCAACACCCTTGACGACGAAGGAGAGGAACCCGTCCCAGTCGTCGAGTCTGGCTTCCCAGTGCTTGAGCTCAACGCGCGTCAGCGCTGGCTCGGAAGAGCGTGGCGGCGGCGCGGCGAGCGGCAGATCGAGCGCGACGGCGAGCTTCACGGCTTCGGGCTCGACGGTCACCTCCACCGGTCGCAGCGTTTGCAGCGCGGTCGCGAGCGGGGTCGCGGGACTCGAGCCAGCAAAGCTGCGCAGCAGGGTGACCAGCTCTGCGGCCGGCGGCCCGAGATCGAACGTGAACGTCGCGAGCTGAACGTCGAAGTCGCGCAGACGCAGCTGCCAGTCCGCGCCGATCTGGGGCCGAGCGGTGATGTCGGCGCGCCCGGTCCACGCGACGTTCGCCCAGCACAGCCCGAACATCGAGAAGCCGGCGCTGCCCGACGCCGGACCCACGATGCGGAGCCGCGCACCCGCGGGCTCGATGCTCGGATCGTCGACGCCGAAGGAGCCGCAGCCGTCGGCGCTCCGCCACAGCTCGAGGCGGCCGCCCGTCTGCTGCGTGAGGTGCTGCCGCAGCGCCATGCGGAGAATCTCGTAGTCGACCGTGAGGGGGAACCGGATCTCCTCGGCGCGGGCCGGAGAGGCGAGGATCAGAAGGAGGACCGGGACGGCGACCAGCGACGACAGCCGAACCAACATCGACTCATGGTACTCCGGTTGGTCATGACGTCGCCGGGTCGGGGGTCCCGGCTAGAATCGTTCATGCCGACCTGGGTGTGGCTCGTCCCGCTCGCGACGATCGCCCTGTTCTCCCTCGCACTCGTCGTCGGTTCACCACGCAGAAGTGGTCGCCCACCGGGTCGGCGAGCCGTTCGGGACTCTCGTCCTCGCCGTGGCCGTCACGGTGATCGAGGCCTCGCTCATCCTGTCGATGGTGATCGTGGGAGGCCGTGAGCACGCGACGCTTCCCCGCGACACGATCTACGCGGCGCTGATGATCATCCTGAACGGCGTGGTCGGCGTCTGTCTCCTGGTCGGCGGACTCCGTCACGGTGTGCAGTCCTTCCGCGTCGAGGGCGCGAACTCCGGCCTGGCGGCGCTCTTCCCGCTGGCGACGCTGTCGCTCGTGTTGCCGACGTTCACCACCACGACGCCGAGCGGCACCTACAGCGGATCCCAGCTGGCGTTCGCCGCGACCGTCTCCATCACGCTGTGGGCCGTGTTCGTGTTCGTGCAGACGGTGCGGCACCGCGACTACTTCCTGCCCGAGAGCGCCGCCGAGGACCTGGACGTCCACGCCGCGCCGCCGACGGCCGTGCAGGCGTGGGCGAGCCTCGCCCTGCTCGTCGTCTCGCTCGTCGCCGTCGTCGGTCTTGCGAAAGTGCTCGCGCCCGCGATCGAAAGCACGGTGGCGCGGGCGGGCGCGCCACGGACGGTCGTCGGCATCGCGATCGCGATGCTGGTCCTCATGCCGGAGACGTCGGCCGCGGTGCGGGCGGCGCGCGCCAATCGGTTGCAGACCAGCATGAACCTCGCGGTCGGCTCCGCGCTCGCCAGCATCGGCCTCACCATCCCCGTCGTGGCGGTGGCGTCCGTCGCCCTCGGCGTCCCGCTCGTCCTCGGGCTCGAGGAACCCAAGGACATCGTGATGCTCGCGCTGAGCTTCGTCGTGAGCGCGGTCACGCTGGGCACGGGGCGGACCCACATGATGCAGGGCGCCGTGCACCTGGTGATGTTCGCTGCTTTTCTGTTTCTTGCGTTCGTTCCGTGACGGCGCGAGGCTCCGACGGATCCGGAACCTCGCGCGCCATCGGAAGAGAGAAGCCCGCTACTTCACCGCGAAGACGTAGATCGCACCGCCTTGCGGCACTTCGGGATACTGGCCGGGGAACAGGAGGTTCATGCGCGCCTGCATCTTGGCCGGGTCCACGCCCCAGCCGGACTGCACGGCGATGTACTGCTTGCCGTCCACCTGGAATGAGACCGGCACGGCAGCGACGCCCGAGCTGGTCGCAGTCTCCCAGAGGATCTTTCCGGTCCTGGCGTCGAAGGCGCGGAACATCCGGTCATTGGTGCCGCCGGCAAACAGCACGTCGCCTCCGGTCGCCAGCACCGGCCCCCAGTTGAACGAGGGCAAGTTGGTGGTCCACACCTTCTTTCCGGTATCGACGTTCCAGGCCTGCAGTTCGCCGACGTGGTCAGCGCCAGCGACGATCTTCATGACACTCTTCGCCACGCCCATGTAGCGCTCGCCCCGGACGTACTTGGGCACCTCGCCGGTGAGCTCGGTGCACAGGTTCTCGTTCGCCGGGATGTAGAGGAGCCGCGTCTGCGGGCTGAAGGCGACCGGCGGCCAGTCCTTGCCGCCCCACAGGCTCGGACAGAACTCGGCGGTCTTGCCGGTGCCCGGCTTCTTGGTGTCGTCGACGTCCGGCCGTCCGGTCTTGGGATCGAGGCTCTTGAACACGTTCTGACGCACGTAGGGCTGACCGCCGAGGAAGTTGATCTTGCCTGCCGTGCGCTCGAGCCTCCAGATGTAGCCGTTGCGCGCGACGTTGATGAGGCCCTTCACGGCGCGCCCGTCGTGCTGGTAATTGACGACGAGGGGCGGCGAGACCTCGTCCCAGTCCCACGAGTCGTTGGGGTGATACTGGAAGTGACCCTTGATCTTCCCGGTCGCGACGTCGAGGGCGATCACCGAGGTCGTGTAGAGATTGTCACCGGGCCGCTGGTCGCCGAACCAGGGGGCGGCGTTGCCCGTGCCCCAGAAGGTGAGGTTGGTCTCGGGATCGTAGGTGCCGGTGACCCAGACGGCGCCGCCGCCGCGCTTGTAATGGTCGCCGCCCGCCGGCCAGGTCTCGCTGCCGGCCTCGCCCGGCTCTGGCACGGTGTAGGTCTTCCAGAGCTGCTGGCCGGTCCCGGCATCGATCGCGGCCACGAAGCCGCGCACACCCAATTCGCCGCCCGATGCGCCGAGGATCACCTTGCCGTCGACGATCAGCGGCGCCACCGTCATGTAGTAGGCCTGCTTGTAGTCGTCAATCTTCGCGGTCCAGGCTTCCTTTCCGGTCTTGACGTCGAGCGCGACCAGCACGCAATCGGCGGACGCGAAATAGACCTTGTCGCCGTAGAGCGCGACGCCGCGGCTGGTCGGATGCAGATGAACCACGTCTTCCGGAAGCGGCCTCTTGTAACGCCACAGCAGCTTGCCGGTCGTGGCCTCGATGGCGAGCACCTGGTTACCGGGCGTGGCCACGAACATGACGCCGTTGTTCACGATGGGCGGGGCCTGATGGCCCTCCACCTGGCCGGTCGCCATGCTCCAGACCTTTTGCAGGCGCCCGACGTTGTCCGGCGAGATCTGCTTGAGCGGGCTGAAGCCCCAACCATCGTAGGTGCGGCGGAAGTGGAACCAGTTACCGTCTTCCGGATTCTTCAGCCGTTCAGCGGTGACCGGTGTGTATTTCTGCAGCACCTCCGGCACCGGCCCCGGCACCGGCGTGGCCGAAGCCGGTGCGGTCGTCTGCTGCGCGGACGCCGCGGTGAAGCCGGCGGCGACGGCGAGAGCAGTCGCGCAGACGCCTTGCAGCAATCGCTTGCGATGGACCATGACACGTCCCCCTTCCCGTGAGCTGGTTGTCTTCACATCCGACCAACACGTGTCTCAGGTCGGCACGATGCCGACCCGTCCGGTGAACGGCCTGGCCACGGCGAGATTGCCGTTCACGATCTTGAGCGGAAGCGCCGCCAGGGCTCGGGGCGCCGGGCCGTCGATCAGCGCCGCGCCTTCGCGCGGATTGAAGTGCGAGTAATGGCAGGCGCACTCGAAAATCTTCTGCTCGGCGACCC
>QHRT01000472.1 GCA_003220195.1 Candidatus Rokuibacteriota bacterium
CGAAGTCTTGAAGCGCCAGGCCGCTCTGTTCGACGAGCGCTACGACTTGAGCGATCGTCCCGTCTCGGGCGTGACCATGTCGCGCGGCAAGCCGATACAGGAAGGCGTGCGAGTCAAACTGCCAAAGGCGGTCATCTGGGAACAGCTCGCCGGAATGGATGCGGATGCGATCCGCGACAAAGACCTGTTCCCAGCGGGATTCTTGCCCTTACCCCACGTCAACCAGCCCGGTGGTGGCATGGTGCTGCCGAGGTTTGCCATCGAGGCGATGCGCAAGGAAGAAGGCCGTGACATGGCCCGCTTCGACGTCGAACACGATATTCCGGAGCTTTTCCTGCCGGAGTATCCGCCGGCCATGTATCTCACGACGCGGCCCGAAATAGGCGATGCGACCCGAGGCAAGCTCGTCACTCTCCAGAACTATGCCGAGATGTTCGACGGCATCCTCAATCCGAAACAGCTCGACGGCCTGCGCCTGCTGTTGACCCCGATGCCAAGCCAGCAGTTCAACTCGCTCGAGGACCGCCGGACCAGGCAGGCCAGCCTGGGCGTGGCCTGCTTCGATTGTCATGCCAATGGCCACACCGTCGGCGCCTTCGGCCTGTCTCCCGACATTCGCCCGCAAGCATCGCGGATTCGTATCGACACGCCGACCCTGCGCGGCATGAACATGCAGCGCCTGTTCGGCTCCAAGCGCGCGCTCAAGACCGTGGAGGACATCACCGAGTTCGAGCAGCGCACGGCCTATTTTGACGGCGATCCGGCCGCCGCCACCAGGAAGGGCGTGGGGATCCTCGAACGCGCCACCCAGGTGCAAGCCATGGCGGAGTTCCAGCACATCCTGGATTTTCCGCCGGCGCCCAAGCTCGACGTCTTCGGCCGGCTTCAGCCGAAGAAGGCGACCGAGCAGGAGCTGCGCGGCGAATCGCTCTTCTTCGGCAAAGCTCGCTGCGCCGTCTGTCATCCCGCGCCCTATTACACGGACAACCTCATGCACGATCTCAGGGCGGAGCGCTTCTTCAAGCCGCAGACGATCAATGACTTCGCCGCCTCGGCCGATGGTCCCATCAAGACGTTCCCGCTACGCGGCATCAAGGATTCGCCGCCTTATTTGCACGACGGTCGCCTGCTCACCCTCGACGACACCGTGGAGTTCTTCAACCTGGTGCTCGGGCTCAGGCTCAGCCGGGACGAAAAAGCCGACCTGGTGGCCTTCATGCGGCAGCTGTAGGTGAGGTTGAAAAACCCTGCTATCACACCTGTGAACACGCGCGACAACTCCAGATGCGATGACGGCGAAGAGAGCTACCAGCGCCACCACTTCCTGTGCATGAACGCGACCGCCGCCAAAATGTCAGACGTGTCTCGTCCAGGCTCGACCCATATGAACCATAACTTCTTCGTCGGCCCGACGCGGCCCAGCAGCTTCGGGACGCCACCCGCGGTGCCGGTCAAGTGTTGCCACCAGAAGAATGGCGTGTCGAACCTCCACGTTTCGCCGCTGGCCGGTTTCAAGGCGTGTCGTTTGCGGACGATGGATCGCACCGACAACCGCCACACAGGGTTCCCGTTCCGGCGCATCACGTATCTCACACCGGGCACCATTCCGTCAGAGCGAATGATGCCCTCCTCGCGCCCGTCAGCGTCGAGCACTCTCACAAGGCGAAAGCGAGGCTCGAGATGCAGAAACGGCGTCCCCGGGTTCGCGCTGCTCACCTCTGCACGGCCTACCGCCGAGAAGACGGTCACGGGGTCGGCCGCCGCGCGTCCTATCTCGGAGTAGTACCAGCGCGCGTCATTCAGCCAGCCCGGCCGGGCGTGACTCTTCCATGTCATGCTTGCCACTCATCCGCTCATCGCCGCGGTCAGCGGCCGCGGCGAGCGCTGGCGCCCGCTTGCCGCAGCACCTACAACGGCTCATTCGCGATGTTGTGGAACTTGGCCACGACGTAGAGCCGGGACTGATCCAGCTCGGTCGCGCCGATCAGCTCGAGGTACTCGCGAACCGCCGATGCCTCGATCGCCACTTTGCCGGAGCCCGCCCAGTGACGGTCGGTACCGTCCTTCTTGACGCCAGACACCCAGTATTCTTCTCCCGTTTCGACATCGAAGTGATTGGCGGACACACCGTTGCCACGTCGCAGGGCCGCGACACCTTCACGCGCGCAATCCATGCCGGCCCCTTGTCTGCCTGCCCGGCCTTCAGTTCGACGTATTTCAGCATCCGCCTCTCCGACCGCAGCCTACCGAAACAACCTCGAGACACTCGATCCGTCGTGGATGGCACGAATCGCGTCCGCGAACAGGCGCGCGACCGACCTGACCTGGATCTTCGCGATCCGCTTCGCCGCCGGA
Source organism: Candidatus Rokuibacteriota bacterium (assembly GCA_003220195.1). Classification (GTDB taxonomy): domain Bacteria; phylum Methylomirabilota; class Methylomirabilia; order Rokubacteriales; family CSP1-6; genus AR8. The sequence continues at coordinate 2,356 of QHRT01000472.1, forward strand.
AGCGGAATGGTGTCGGTCACGACCAGCTGGCGAATCGGAGACGCCTCGATCCTTTCGATCGCCTTTCCCGAGAGCACCGCGTGAGCACGAAGCGCGCTGCCTCCACGAGCGTTCCGCCGCTCGCCACCTCGTCATCGACGATCAGCGCCACTTTTCCCTTGACGTCACCGATCAGGTTGACCGCCCGCGGCGCCTCGTCGTCGCCGTAGCGGCGCTTGTCCACGATCGCGATCGGCAAGTCCAGTCGAGCGGCGTAATGGCCGACGTCCTTCGATTCGCCGACGTCGCCGGCGACGAGCACGTAGTTCCTGAGATCGCGACTCTCGCGCAGGTAGTCGCACAGGATCGGCGCGGCCTGGAGCTGGTCGGCCGGAATACGGAAGAAGCCCTGCACCTGCGGCGAGTGCAGATTCATCGTCAGGATGCGGTCGGCGCCGGCCGTTTGCAGCAGGTCGGCCATGAGGCGCGCCGTGATGGAGACGCGCGGCCGGTCCTTCTTGTCCGAGCGAGCGTAGGGAAAGTACGGCAGCACGGCGGTGATCCGTCCCGCCGACGCGTGCTTGAGCGCGTCGATCGTCATCAGGAGCTCGATGATTCCGTCCGACACCGGCGGGCACGAGGGCTGGATCACGAAGACGTCCGCCTCGCGAACGTTTTCGTCGATCTGGACGAGCAGGTTCTCGTTCGAGAAGCGCACGACCGTCGTGCGGCACAGGTCGGTGCCGAGACACTTGCAAATGTCCCGGGCCAGCTCCGGATGCGCCGTGCCGCTGATCACCTTGACCGCGCCGACCATGCTCCCTCCCCGGTCAGTGAACGCCTGATCGGCGCCACGTTCCAATCACTGGATGACTTCGTCCACTCGCAGCCGTAACGATTCCGGAATGGTCAGTCCGAGCGCTCTGGCCGTCTTCAGGTTGATGACCAGGTCGAATTTCGTTGGCTGTTCTACCGGGAGGTCTCCCGGCCTGGTACCTCGCAAGATCTTGTCGACGTAGTACGCGGCCCGTCGATACGCCTGTGGGATATTGATGCCATAGGCCATGAGGCCGCCGGCAGTCACCGGATCCTTCCACGCATAGATCGACGGCAGACGATGCTTTGCGGCGAACTCGACGATCTCCCGCTGGTGGCTGAACAGAAATTGGCCCGGCCCGACCATGAGGGCCTCGGCCCGGCCCTTGAGGACCGAGGAGAACGCACCTTCGAAATCGTCCGCCGTCCGGACCTCCACCGAGTGAAGCGTCACGCCCAGAGCGCGAGCCGCTCTCTGCGTGTCCTTCGAATAGTCCGGGTACGATCCGGGCGGATTCCAGAGAAGCGCGATGCGGGACCTCTTCGGTGTGGCCTCGTGCAAGAGCTCGAGTCGCTTTCCTGCCAGCTCCGAGGCCATGGCGGCCAGTCCTGTGATGTTGCCACCCGGCCGGGCGAGATTCGCGACGAGCCCCTGCCTCACGGCATCGTCCGCGATACACATGATGATCGGAACAGTCGTGGTCACGCGCTGGGCCGCTCGAACCCCGGCCGTGCTGCCGATGATGACGTTGACCTTCAGCCTGACGAGTTCGGCCGCAAGCTCGGGAAGCCGGTCGGGGCTTTCGCCGGCGAATCGGTACTCGATCGCGATGTTCTCGTTCTCGATCCAGCCGAGTTCGCGGAGGCCGGCTCGAAACGCGTCGAACAGCGGTGTGAGCCCGGCCTGAGACGAGCCCATCAACAGGAAGCCGACCCTGGGAATCGTCAACTGCTCGGCGCCGGCCGCGAGCGGCGCCACGACCACGCCGATGGCAACGAGCACGATGAGCGCGGCGAATGAGCAGCGACGATCTCTCACTGGATCACCTGATCCGCTCGCACCAGCAGCGAGGGCGGGACTCTGAGGCCGAGGGCCTTCGCCGTCTTCAGATTCACCGCCAGCTCGAGCCTCGTGGGCTGCTCGACGGGCAAGTCGGCAGGCTTTGCGCCCTTCAGGATCTTGTCGACGAACGTGGCGGCCTGCCGGAAGCGATCGGGAATCGTCGGCCCATATGCCATGAGGCCGCCAGCCTCGACGTGCTCTCTGAACGTGTAGATGGCTGGCAACCGGTATTTGCTGGCCAGGGCGACGACGGCTTTGCGATGGAGGAAGGTCAAGGCGTCGCTCGGACAGATGAGTCCGCCGTGCCGCTCGTGCGCGAACCGCGCGACGGCAGGTTCGAGCTCGGCCGGGTCGTGCACCAGGATCGGTGGCGAAATCACCACCCCGAGCGCACGGCCCGCGCGCGTGATCTCCTCGAGAAACACCGGCCGTTGCTGGTGGCTGCCCAGAATTGCCACGCGGGCGAGCGAGGGAGCGGCTTCCTTGAGCAGCTCGACGTATTTCTCGCCGACGCCGGGAATGCTGAAGGCGACACCCGTGAAGTTGCCCCCCGGCCGCGCCAGGCTCTGCACGAACCCGGACTCGACGGGATCGTCGACGACGACCATGACGGCCGGGATCGTCGTCGTCGCACGGCGGACGGCCTGGTTCTCGGGCACTCCCGTCGCCACGATCACGTCGACGCCCATCTGCGCCAGCTCCATGGCGAAGCTCGACACTCGCTCGGAGTGACCGCCGGCAAAGCGACGGTCGACGACGATGTTCTGGCCATCGACCCATCCGAGGGTGCGCAGCGCGTCGAGGAAGGCGACCCATTGTGGAGCGAGCGGCCCTGACGGCTCGGTGGCGCCAGAGAGCAACCCGATGCGAGGAGTCTTCGCGGAAGGCTCCGCGCCAGCAGGAATCGCCGGCCAGAACAGTAGCGCGAACACCAGCGCGATACCCGCCAAGCGCCGCCCCATCTTCACCACGACCTCGGCGCAGCGCTCGCGTGACGGGGGCTCAAGCCGCGTAGCGAATGACTTCAAGCTCGATCACGACGTCCACGCTCCGCAGAATTGTGTCGACGCGGGCGAGCACGTGATCCTCCAAGAGATACTGTGGACACCGCGGGCATTGCAAGACGGGAACGCCCTTGAGGATGACGATGCCGGGCTCGCGAATCTTGAACGGCAGATCCGTCTCGACTGCCACGAGTTCGGCGCCGCACACCTCGCATCTCATCAACGTGGTCTCCTCGT
>QHRT01000477.1:0-1219 GCA_003220195.1 Candidatus Rokuibacteriota bacterium
CGGCGCGCCGCCACCATGCGATGCTCGAGTCGGCTCAGGAACCTCACGCCCGGCCACAGCAACACGAAGTACGTCGCCGCCGCCAGCACGATCGGTGAGGGGTTGTACGTGATCGACTGCGCCGAGCGCGCCGCGTAGAGCAATTCCGGCAGCGCCACCACGCTCGCCAGCGACGTCAGCTTCACGACCTCCAGGGTGTTGCCGATCAGGTCCGGCAAGACGTTGCGGGTGGCCTGCGGCAGCACGACGTAGGCCAATGCCTGGCTGCGCGTGAGGCCGGTCGATCGCGCGGCCTCGACCTGGCCGCGCCCGACGCTCTCGATCCCGGCGCGGAAGATCTCGCCGTAGTAGCTCGACGTGTTCAACAGAAAGGCGATCACCACGGCGGCGAACGGTGAGATCGTGATGCCGACGAACGGCAATCCGAAGTAGACGAAGATCAGGAGCACGAGCGGCGGGAACGCGCGGAAGAAATCCACGTAGGCGATCACCGCCCAGTCGAGCCAGCGTTTCCGCAAGCTGGCCAGGACCGCGACCGCGAGGCCGCCGGTGACGCCGGTCGGGACGACGAACACGCAGAGCAAGAGCGTCATCCCGATGCCCTTCGCGAGCAGCGGGAGCGCCGCGCGCATGATCTCGACGTTCAGGAAGTTCTGGATCAGCGCGTTCACGCCCGTTTCCACGCAAAGCGCGTCTCGACGAAGCGTCCGAGCACGACGAACGGGACGAACAGGATGAGATAGGCGACCGCGCCCAGCGTCAGCGGCGACGCGTTGCCGGAGAACGACTCTGCGGTGATCGCCTGGCTCAGGATCTCCGGGACACCGACGACCGACGCGAGCGCCGTGCCTTTGGTGATCGCGATCGTGCGGTTGGTCAGCGGGGGAACCGTGAGGCGGATGGCGTGCGGCAGGATCACGTGGATCAACGTCTGCGCGAACGTGAGGCCGGTGGAGCGCGCCGCCTCCCACTGGCCGTTCGGCACCGCGAGCACCCCCGCCCAGAAGATCTCCTCGGCGAACGCTGCCAGCACGAAGGAGAGGCTGGCCCACGTGGCCATGAATCCGGAGAGGCGCACGCCGACGTGCGGCAGCGCAAAGTAGAACACCACGATGATCGCGAGCGGCGGCAGCGCGCGTCCGAGGTCGACGAAGAACACGATCGCCCAGTTGAACGGACGGATCTGCGCGGAGCGGACCATCGCGAGCACGAGCCCGAC
>QHRT01000477.1:1228-8397 GCA_003220195.1 Candidatus Rokuibacteriota bacterium
CGATCGACGGGAGATAGCGCCCCATCACCTCCACGTTGAAGAAGCTGAAGACGAACCGCTGGAGATCGGTCATGCGTTACTCGTGTCCGGCGATCCGCGCCACGAACTCGCGCGTCCGCGGATGCGCGGGCGCCGCGAAGATCTGCGCGGGCGGCCCTTGCTCGACGATCTGGCCCTGGTCGATGAAGACGACGCGGTCGGCGGCGGCGCGCGCAAACGAGAGCTCGTGGCTCACGACCACCATCGTCATGCCCGACTCGCGCATCGAGCGCATGACCGCGAGCACGCTCCCGACCAGCTCGGGATCGAGCGCGGAGGTCGGCTCGTCGAAGAGCATGATCTTCGGCTCGAGCGCGAGCGCCCGCGCGATCGCGACCCGCTGCTGCTGTCCACCCGACAGCTCGGCCGGGTAGACGTTCGCCTTGTCCGCCAGGCCGACGCGCTCGAGCGCCGCGCGCGCGTGCTCCTCCGCTTCGGCGCGGCCCCGGCCGAGAACTTTACGAAGCGCGAGCGACACGTTGCCCAGCGCCGTCATGTGCGGGTAGAGATTGAACGACTGGAACACCATGCCCATCTGCCGGCGAATCCGGTTTATCTCCGCGCCTGGCGAAAGGACGTCGACACCGTCGAAGCGAATGGAGCCGGCGGTCGGCTGCTCGAGCCGGTTCAGGCAGCGCAGCAGCGTGCTCTTGCCCGATCCCGACGGCCCGATGATGAACACCAGCTCTTGCGGGCGCACCGCGAGATCGATGCCGCGGAGAACGTGAAGAGCACCGAACGACTTGTGGAGACCGACGACGTCGAGGATCGGCGCCCGGTCGGTCACCTGCACTTCGGCGTGTGGGGATCGGGCAGGTACCCTTCGAAGCCCGGCGTCCCGTAACCCGGCACCACCGTCACGGCCGGCGAGCCGGGCTCCGGCGGGACGCCGAGCCACTTCTCGGAGAGCTGCTTGAAGAAGCCGTCCATCTTCATGCACTCGATGACCTCGTCCACCTGTATCAAGTAAGAGAGCTTGAGCCCCGGCGTGCGCTTCACGGCCCACGCGGTCGCTGTGTTGCCGGCCAGGTTCGCGAACGTGCGCCCCGCGAGCACCGCCTGGACCGCATCCGGCGTCGTGTTGTAGGACTCCACCTGGAAGCCGTACTTGGCGAGGTTGTCGCGCGCCCACGTGTCGTAGATCGAGCCGCGATTCACGGCGATGACCTTGCCCTTGAGATCCTCGAGCTTCGTGATGTCCGGCGCGTCCTTCGCGATGACGAACTGGTAATCGGTGTTGAGATATCCCTCGGTGAACAGCATCGATTTCGCGCGCTCGGCGGTGACGGTCACCGGGGCCGCGAGGAAATCGAAGCGCTTCGACTGCAGGCCCGGAATGAGGCCCGAGAATTCCTGGGCGACGACGTTCACCGGGCGGTGGAGCCGCCGGCCGATCTCGTTCGCCATGTCGACGTTGAAGCCCTCGACGCCGCCGCCGAGCTTCGGCATCGCGTGAGGCGCGAACGTCGCGTCGAGGCCGGCCGTGAGCGGCGACTGCGCGAGCGCAGGACCCGCCAGCATCACCGGAACGAGGGCCACGGCCACGAGGCGGAGAACGGCGCGAAGCTCCAGCGTCATCTCGATCCTCCTGCGTCGGTCGGGTTCCCGAGCGGCGCCGCGCATCCGGTCACGCGCGGCGACGCTCCGCACGAAGCGCGCCCAAGTATACCGGCAACGTGCGCGGCTCTGGTCCGCCTGTACACTCGACGCCACGATGACCGTCCCGCCGTTTCGCGTCGTCGACGCCACGTGACGACCGCGCTCGTCGCCGCCGCCGCTGCGCTCGCCGCGGTGGTCAAGGGCATGCTCGGTATGGGCTTCCCACCGGTCGCGACGCCGCTCATCACGACCCTCGTCGGCGCGCAGACCGCGGTGGTGAGCGTCGCCATCCCGGGATTCCTCCAGAACGCCGTGCAGGCGTGGGGCGGACGCGCGCACTTGCGTGACATCCGATCGCTGACGCCGCTGCTCGCGATGCTTATCGTCGGCTCGCTGCTCGGCGCGTATCTGCTCACTGTCCTGCCGGTTCATCTCGTGACGCTCCTGGTGGGTGTCTCGGTCATGATCTACGCGGGCCTCGCGCTCCTCCGGATCCTTCGTGGCCGGCGTCTTCGGTGGCGCCACCGGGACGTTCGCGCCGATCCTCGCGGTCTACCTCGCCGCGACGCGACCCGACAAGTACCGGTTCACCGCGGTGATCGCTTTGCTCCTCTTCGTCGGCCAGGTGCCGCAGCTGATCGGCTACGCGACGCTCGGCCTCTTCACGCGCGAAAGGCTGATGCTGTCGGCGATCATGCTGCCGCCCGCCGCGCTCGGCTTTGCGCTCGGGACCGTGATCCGTTCACGCGTGAGCCAGGGGGCGTTCGCCGTCGTGGTCCGATGGGCGTTGCTGCTGATCGGGCTCAGGCTGGTGATCGACGCCTTGCTGTGACTGCGGCGGCGAGCGGAGGCCCTCAGCGGCTTCGGAACCGCCACCGCTGGAACGTGTAGCGGCTGTCCGGCGCGATCCTGCCTTCGGCGACAAGTTCGGCGCGCTCCCTCTCGAAGTCGAAGATCTTGACGAGGTCCTCGTGGGCCGAGTCGTCGATCACCACGTCGGTGACCGTCAGGAAGACCTCGTCCAGCAATCGCGCGTCGTGAAGGGCGTGGAGAACGGTCTGCCCGCCCTCGCACGCGAGGTAGCGGACGCCGAGCTCGGCGTGGAGCCGACGATGGACGCGCGCCAGCGCCGCCGGGTCGGGCAGAGCCTCGACGAGCAGCTTCGCGGGCGTCGCTGACACGCCGCGCGCGGCGAGCTCGCGCGCGCCGGCGTGGGTGGTGACCACGATCGGCTGGAGCCCGGGCGTGTGGAACACCGGATGCGCGATCGGCAGCCGACCGTAGAGCGAGTACAGGATCGTGCGCGGATGATACGAAAGCCCGCGGCTCGTCCGGAATCGGTAGAGCTCCGGCGCCGGCTCGTCGCCCGGCTCCTGAGGAGTCGGCACGAGCTTCGGCTCCTCACGGACGGTCTCGGCGCCGATCGCGACGTCGCCGACCGAGCGCAGCAGGCGCATGAGCCGGCGATCGGCGATGCGCTCCGGCCGGTCCTCGCCGCCGAGGATCGTTCGCACGGGGTCGTCGCGCGCGCCCCGGCGCCGCCAGGCGACGACCCCGTTCGACGACGCCACCATCACGCCGAACGTCCAGGGCCGATCGGGCCATGGTGGCGGGAACTCGATCGGCGTGGTGCGTCGGTCGTCCACGGGGACGCGCAGGAACGGGACGACCTCCTCACGGCTGAGACGCCATTCGATCCCGGGCGCGTCGTGCTCGCTCGAGTGCATCGGTCAAGCCGGCAAGAGCGAGCGCACGAGCCAGCTCATCGAGAGCGTCACGAGGGTGAGCGGGACGCCGACGCGACGGCGCGCTCGATCTCGTTCGTGCTCATCCCGTCGACCATACGCTTGACAATGTGTGGAATCGTCGGCTACCTGGACACGTCCCGCGGGTCGCGGCCCATCGGCACGACGCTGCTCGCGATGTTGACCGCGCTCGACCGCCGCGTCCCCGACTCCGCCGGCGTCGCCGTGTGGGGCGAGGGCGTCGACGGCTTCACGGTGCGTGTCGCGCTGCCAGACGGCGATGAGCTCGCGGCACACGGCACACGCGTAGTGCGCCGCGCCCGCGAGCTGGCGCGCGTGTCCGGTGTCGTCGCCCACGGTCCGCTGCTGACCTTCGACATCGGAAAGGTCGACGCGCACGAGCTCGTCGCCGCGCTGGAGCGTGACGGCGCGGCCGAGGTCGTCAGCCTCGGGCATCGGCTCGCGATCGTGAAACAGGTCGGCGCGCCGCGGAACCTCGACACCGAGTTCGGCATCGGCAAGCTGGCCGGCTCGCACGGGCTCGGGCACACGCGCCTCTCGACCGAGAGCCGCGTGGATCTCTCGCATTCGCAGCCGTTCTGGGCGCACGGCACACCCGATCTCGCCGTGGTGCACAACGGCCACATCACGAACTACCACCGGCTGCGCCGCAGGTATGAGCAGGACGGCGTGAGGTTCTACACCGAGAACGATTCGGAGGTGATCGGCGTGTACCTCGGGCGCAAGCTCGCGGCCGGCGCGACGCTGCACGAGGCCATGCGGGACTCGGTGCGCGAGCTCGACGGGAGCTTCAGCTATCTCGCCGCGACGGGCGACACGTTCGGATTCGCGAAGGATCCGTATTGTCTCAAGCCGTTGATCGTGGCCGAGACGCCGGACGCGGTCGCGATCGCGAACGAGGAAATCGCGCTCCACGCCGTGCTCGGCAACGGCTATCGAGCGCGCGAGGCCGGAGCGGCCGAAGTCGCGACGTGGACGACACCGCCGGCACGCGGCCGGCAGAAGCGGCGCGCCGCCTGACGATGCGGACCATCGACTGTCACGGCCGGTCGGTTCGTGACATCAACGTCGAGCTCAAGACGGCGATCGGCAGCGGCGAGCGTGACGTCCGGCTCGTGAATCCGGACGCGCGCCACAACCTGGCGGTCGCCGTGCTCACCGATGCGCGCATCACCATCGACGGGCCGGTCGGTTACTACTGCGGCGGGATGTCGGACGGCGTGCGGCTCACGGTCCGCGGCTCGGCGGGCTGGGGCGTGGCGGAATGTCTGCTCTCCGGCGAGGTCGTCGTCGAGGGCAATGCCGGCAACGGCGCCGCGGCGTCGATCCGCGGCGGCACGGTCGTCGTCAAGGGCGACGCGGCCGCCCGCGCCGGGATCGCGATGAAGGGTGGCCGGCTCGTGATCGGCGGCGATTGCGGCTACATGACCGGGTTCATGATGCAGCGCGGCCGCATCGTCGTCTGCGGCAACGGCGGGCCCGCGCTCGCGGACTCGATGTACGAGGGCGTCGTCTTCGTCGGAGGAGAGATCGCGGAGCTGGGGAACGACGCCGTCGTGTCCGACACGACGGCGGAAGAGCTGGCGGAGATCCACGCGACGCTCGAGCGCTACGGCGTGAAGGGCCCCGACGCGTTCCGCAAGGTCGCGTCGGGAAGGAAGCTCTGGAACTACGATACGAAGGAACGGGAAGCATGGAAGGCCGCGCTCTGAATCTCCTGCGCCCGAGCCAGATCTACCGGCCGGACGTGATGGAAGACATCCACGCCAAGGCCGAGCTCGGCCGCTATCGCTTCCGCGGCTTCGGGACGCTGCGGCCGCGCCCGCTGCCGTCGCTGGACGATCTGACCTTCATCACGTGCTCGTTGACGCGCATCCCGCTCGAGGGCTACCGCGAGCGCTGCTCGACGAAGACAGTCCTCGGCACGCGCTTCGCGAAGAGGCCGATCGAGCTCGACATCCCGGTCATGATCACCGGCATGAGCTGGGGCGCGCTCAGCCGCAACGCGAAGGTCGCGCTGGCGAAGGGCGCCCGAAGCGTCGGCGCGTCCACGACGACCGGTGATGGCGGGATGCTGCCCGCCGAGCGCGAGCACTCGCGCGTCCTGATCTACGAGGTGCTGCCGAGCCGCTACGGCATGAGCGTGCACGACCTGCGCGCGGCCGACGGCGTCGAGCTGACGGTCGGGCAGGGCGCGAAGCCCGCGACCGGAGGATTGCTGCTCGGCTCGAAGGTCTCGCCCGAGATCGCCAGGGCGCGTGAATTGCCCGCCGGCGTCGATCAGCGGAGCCCGGCGCGCCATCCCGACTGGCTCGGTCCCGACGACATGATCATCAAGATCGAGGAGCTGCGCGAGGCGACCGACTGGCAGGTCCCGATCTTCGTGAAACTCGGCGCCACGCGCGTCTTCGACGACGTGAAGCTCGCCGCGAAGGCGGGCGCCGACGTGGTCGTCGTCGACGGCATGGAAGGCGGGACCGCGGCGTCGCCGGAGATCTTGCAAGATCACACCGGGATTCCGACGCTCGCCGCGGTGTGCGAAGCGCGGCGCGGACTCGAAGACGTCGGGCTCTACGGGCAGGTCCAGCTAATCATCGCGGGCGGCATCCGGTCGGGCGTGGACGCGGCGAAGGCCCTCGCGCTCGGCGCCAACGCGGTCTACATCGGCACCGCGGCGCTGATCGCGCTCAACTGCAACAAGCCCCTCTACCTCGAGGACTACGCCGCGCTCGGGACCGAGCCGTACGCCTGCCATCACTGCCACACGGGCCGCTGCCCCGTCGGCATCACGACGCAGGACCCGGAGCTGATGAAGCGCCTGCCGATCGACGAAGCTGCGGACCGGGTCGCGAACTTCATGCACGCGATGACGCTCGAGATCCAGATGCTGGCGCGCGCGTGCGGCAAGGCCGACGTGCACGATCTCGAGCCGGAAGACCTGCGCGCGCTCACGCTCGAGGCGGCGGCGATCACCGGCATCCCTCTCGTCGGAACCGACCGACAATATGATGGGGGGCCTCGAACGGGCCCCCCAAACCCCCCGACGCTCGGCCGCCCCCCGGCAAAGCCGGGGCGCGCCTCGGCAAAGCCGCCCCGCGAAGCCGGGACGCGCCTCGACAAACCCCCCGACGCTCGGCCGCCCCCCGGCGAAGCCGGGGCGCGCCTCGACAAACCCCCCGACGCTCGGCCGCACCCCGGCGAAGCCGGGGCGCGCCTCGACAAGCCCCCCGACGCTCGGCCGCACCCCGGCAAAGCCGGGGCGCGCCTCGAGACCGCGATCGCGTCGTCGGAGCTGAGCGGGTGTCGTTCCTGCTGCGCTGTCCGCAGTGTGGGCCGCGCGACGTCTACGAGTTTCGCTTTGGTGGGGAGCAGTCGCGCCGGCCGGCGCCCGATTCCTCGAACGAGACGTGGGCGGACTATCTCTACTTCCGGCGTAACGAGGCCGGGCGACAGCAAGAATGGTGGTATCACCGCGCCGGTTGCCGGCGGTGGTTTCTCGCGGTCCGTGACACGCGCGTGAACCAGGTCGACGAGACGTTCTGGCCGGGAGACGACAGCGCCGGTGCTCCTCGACCCGACACGACGTCGTCCGATCCGGCGCCGCCGGGTGAGATGAGCGGACGAGAGCCGTGACGATAGAGCGCTTGCCGCCGCACCCTGTCCAGCGCATCGACCGCGATCGTGCCATTCGCTTCACGTTCGACGGACGCTCGTACACCGGCCTCGAGGGCGACACGATCGGCTCGGCGCTCTACGCCGCCGGCG
>QHRT01000469.1 GCA_003220195.1 Candidatus Rokuibacteriota bacterium
TCACCAGCCGACGGTCCTCCGTGCGCTTGACCCCCGCACCGATGCCGAAGCCCGTCATTGACACGCCGTGAATCTACTACGTGTCTACGCTGGCGCCTTCGCCGTGCGGTATTCTCTTTCACGTCATGGATCGACTCCGGCTCGCCATCGTCGGCTGCGGCAACATTGCACAGCTCAACGCTCCCGGATACGTGCAGCATCCGCGCTGTGACGTCACCGTGCTCTGCGATCCCGTGCGCGAGCGCGCCGAGCTGCGCGCCCGGCAGCTCGGGCTGACGCCACGGATCCGCACGGACTACGCGCAGGTCCTCGACGACCCGACCGTCGACGCGGTCGAGCTCTTGACGCCGACCTACCTGCACGCCGAGCAGATCGTCGCGGCGCTCGCGGCGGGCAAGCACGTGTCGTGTCAGAAGCCCATCGCGATCAGCGTCGCCGAGGCCGACCGCGTCGTCGACGCGGCCGCGAACGCGCGGACGACCTTCCGCGTGACCGAGAACTTCCTCTACTACCCGCCGATCGTGAAGGCGAAGGAGTTGCTCGACGCGGGCGCCATCGGGGAGCCGTCGCTCGTGCGCATCCACACCACGCGCGTCGCCGAGGTCGTCGGTCAGACCATGGAGCTCGATCCCGAAGCGCTCGTGTGGCGCCGCGATCCGGCGCGCAACCCCGGCGGCGTGCTGTATGACGACGGCGTCCACAAATACGCGACGGCCGAGTACTGGATCGGCGAATTCGGCGAGATCTCCGCCACCGTCGGCCGCACCGCCGACGCGCTGAACGAGACCCCCAGCGTCGCCACGTGGCGCTTCAAGGGCCGCGACTGCCTCGGCATCATCGATTACACGTTCGCGCCCGAGATGACGATCCGCAGTCGCTATTACCACGCGGACGAGTTCTTCGAGATCCACGGCTCGCGCGGAATCTTGTGGGTGACCCGCTGCACGGGCGAGATGCTCGATCTGCCGCCCGTCATGCTGATCCGCGGCACGGAGACGATCAGCTACCAGGTGCCGATGGACTGGCGTCTCGGCTTCGACGGGGCGGCGAAAGATTTCGTCGACGGCGTGCTGGACGGTCGACAGCCGGCGCAGGACGCGGAGACCGCGAAGCGCATTCTCCAGGTGCCGCTGGCCATCTACGAATCGTCCCGGACGCGGCGGCCGGTGGCGCCGGAATCGATCAAATCGTGACGTCGATCGACGTCCGGATCGAGCTCGCCGGGATGCCGGCCGATCACAGCGCGTCGGCGTGAGCGCCGGCGTGTCACGTGCCGACCGCGCCGTGTCGGACGAGCGGGCCGTCTCCGGCGACGGCGCGCCTCGCATGGCCGTGCACCGGCGCGGCAGTGGACCTGATCTGATTATGTTCCACGGCGGGATGGGATCGTGGAAGCACTGGGTCCGGAACATCGAACCGCTCGCCGGCCGCTTCACGGTGCACGCGCTCGATCATCCGTCGTACGGCGCCTCGGCGTCCGTCCCGCATGAGACGACCGGCGCCGAATACCTCGACCTGGTGCACGCGCTGTTCGTCGAGATGTTCCCGGGCGCGGCGCCGCTCAGGTTCGCCGGGTTCTCGTTCGGCGCCGCGATCGCCACGAACCTCGCGCGGCGGCTCGCCCCGCGAGTCACGCATCTCTGCCTCGTGTCGCCGGCCGGATTTCCCACGCGCAAGTTCGGGGAACGACCGACGCGCAGCTACCGGGAAGCCGGGGACGACGAGAAGCTCTTCCGCGAGATCTGTCGCCACAACCTGCTCGTCAACATGCTGAGCGATCCGGCCGCGATTTCCGACGAGACGCTGGACATCCAGGCCGAGTGCGTGCGGCGCACCCGTTTCAACAGCCGCAAGGTGAGCGGCGGCGGGACGCTCCTCGGCGACCTCGGCGAGCTCCAGTGCCGCATCCGGGTGCTGTGGGGAGATCGTGACGATTCCGCGTTCCGTCCCGCGGACCTCCTGATCGGCGAGATCCGCATGGCCGTGCGCGGACCGCTCGACGTGCATCGCGTTCCGAACGCGGGTCACTGGTCCGCGTACGAGAACGCCGCCGAGGTCAACCGCCTCATGCTGGAATTTTTCTGACGACGTCGCGGCAACACAACCTCGCGTCCAACGCTGGGGAGTATCTCGCGGTGACGTCGCGGCAACACAACCTCGCGTGCATAGAGGAGCGTCCCGGCTTTGCCGGGGCGCTCCGAACGCTGGGGGGTGTCTCGGAACGCTGGGGGGTGTGGGGGGCCATTTCGGGGCCCCCCACGATATAGTGCAGATGTCATGACCAATCGAAGAATCTTCTACGGCTGGTGGGTGGTCGCGGCATTCTCGGTGATGACGTTCACGTCGACGGGCATCCGTCACGCCGTCGGTCCGTTCCTGAAGCCGATCGTGGCCGATCTCGGCCTCGATCGCGCGAGCTTCTCTCTGGTCATCGCGCTGAGCCTGTTCCTCTACGGTGTGTTCATGCCGATCGTCGGCATGGTGCTCGACCGCTTCAGCGTGCGGCTCGTCACCGCGGCCGGCACGGTCGTCCTGGCGCTGTCGCTCGTGGCGACCGCGCTCGTGCGCGATTTCTGGCAGTTCGCCGCGGTCTACGGCGTGCTGGTTCCGATCGGGCTCGCCGGCACGGGGCCGGTCATCGCGTCCGGCGTCGTCGCGCGCTGGTTCAACAAGCGCCGCGGCACCGCGCTTTCCCTGCTCGGCAGCGCGTCCATGACCGGCATGAGCCTGCTGGTGCCGGCCGTGACCTGGCTCATCCTGACGACCGGCTGGCGCATGACGTACGTCATCATCGCGGGCGGCTATCTCGCGCTGGTCCTCCCGCTCTGTGTCTGGATCCTGCGCGATTCGCCGGAGTCGATCGGTCTCAAGGCCGACGGCGGCGCGTTGAAGACGGGCGCCGTGTCCGCGCCGGTCGAGCGCGTGACCGCCGGCGAGGCGCTCGGCACGCTCGCGTTCTGGCAGCTCGCCGGCTCGTTCTTCACCTGCGGGTTCTCGATGAGCCTCCTGTCCGCTCACGGCATCCCGATGCTGACCGATCACGGGTACACGCCGATGTTCGCGTCGTGGGCGTTCGGCGTGCTCGGGGGCTCCGCCATCGGGTTCACGGTGATGCTGGGCGCCTTGTCGGATCACTTCGGGCGCCGGCCCGTCCTCGCGACGATTTACGCCGGGCGGGTGCTCATCTTCGCCGGCTTCTTCCTCATCCGTGACAATCCGCTCGCGATTCTGCTGGTGGCGGTGCTCGGCGGGATCACGATGGCGGGCACGGGGTCGATGACGTCGGCGCTCACGGCCGACATCTACGGACGCTTCTCGGTCAGCTCGGTTTTCGGCCTGATCTTCCTCGTCCACCAGACGGGCGCGGCCATCGGCTCGTTTCTCGCCGGAGCGCTCTTCGAGACGACTGGCGGCTACGGTGCGGCGTTCGTGCTGGCGTGCCTCTTCCTGGTGGCCGCGTCCATCGTCGCGCTCAACATCGACACGGGCGCGGGGCTCGCCACGGCTGTGCCGGGGCGTGTCCGAGCGTCGGGGCCGGGGGAGCGCGAGGGGGGCGTAGCCCCCTTCGCTTCAAGAGTTGGGGGGCCCTTCGAGGCCCCCTATGTAATCAACCGGCGCGGCGTGCCGCGCCCGGCTCGTAGACCGCCGGGTTCACGACGTTGAGCGGCCGCTGCCCCGTGAGCACCCGCGCCGCTTCCTCACCGCATCGTCTCGGCACCTGAGCGACCGCCGCGGACGAGAAATACGCGGAGTGCGGCGTGGCGATGACGTTCTCCATCTTCAAGAGCGGGTTGTCGGCCGCGACGGGCTCGTGTTCCCACACGTCGAGCGCCGCGCCGGCAAGAAGCTTGTCTCCGAGCGCCCGGATCAGCGCCCGCTCGTCCACCACCGGGCCGCGTGACGTGTTGATCAGGATCGCGGTCGGCTTCATCCGCCGGAAGAACGCGTCGCTGATCAGATGGCGGGTCTCGTCGTTCAGGAGCGTGTGGACCGAGACGTAGTCGGACCGCGCGGCCAGCTGCTCGAGCGAGACGCGCTCGACGCCGAGCGCCGCGAAGTGCCGCTCGTCGACGTAGGGATCGCACGCGATGACCTTCATCTCGAACGCGGCCGCGCGGCGGGCGAAGGCGCTGCCGATGTTGCCGAGGCCGACGATCCCGACCGTCTCGCCGTGCAGCGCGCCGGTGCGGTCACCGGGGACGCCGCCGCCCCACGCGCCCGCGTGCACCTGGCGGTCCGACACGATGACCTTGCGGTTCCAGGCGAGCAGCAACGCCATCGCGTGATTCGCGACCTCGCGGATCCAGAGATCGGGAATGTTGACGACGATCACGCCGAGCTCGGTCGCGGCGGGCACGTCGATGACGTCGTAGCCGACCCCGGTCCGCACGACGACCTTCAAGCCCTCGAGCGCGCTCATCACGCGGCGGGTGATCGGCGAGTACACGACGACGAGCGCGTCGGCGTCACGGGTGCGCGCGACGATCTCCTCTTCGTCCTTGAGGAACGGCAGCGTGGTCATCGTGGCGGGGACGGACGCGAGCGCGGCCTGACAGTCGGCGTAGTCGGCGGGCGTGCGTCCCTGGATGACGTAGACGTGCGCGGGCTGACGGCTCATGGTGTTCACCGTCGGAGTATAGACGAGCCCGATGCTCGCGCGAGGGCGAGCCCGCTCTTCACAGGCGCGCAGCAGCTCGAACACCCGCGGCGCCGTGAGCGGATAGGCGTTCACCGCGGCGGCATCGACGCCGCGTCCCGCGAGCGCGTCCGCCACCGCATTCGCGATCGCCGCCGGCGGCGCGACCGTGCCGCCTTCCGACATACCCTTCACGCCACCCGGAGTGTGTGGCGACGGCGTCTCGAGATGCTCGAGCACGGGTTCCGGCATCGAGGCCGCGATCGGCAGCGCGTAGTCCATGAACGTTCGGCTCAGGAGCTGGCCGGCGTCGTCGTAGGCGATCTCCTCCATCAGCGCGGCGCCGACGCCCTGCGCGACGCCGCCGTGAATCTGGCCGTCGACCAGCATCGGGTTGATGACCTTCCCGCAGTCGTGCGCGATCCAGTAGCCGACGATCCGCACCGTGCCGGTCTCCCCGTCCACTTCGACAGCGGCGACGTGAACGCCCGACGAGAACGTCCAGTTCTTCGGCTGGTGCACGTATCGCGCTTCCAGCCCCGGCTCGAGACCGTCCGGTAATCGCTGGCCGCGATGCGCCTCGCGCGCGATCTCGGCGAGCGTCAATCCGGGCGAGGGCGCGCCGCGCACGCGGTAGCGCCCGTCGACGACTTCGATGTCGGCCGCGGCGGCTTCGAGCAGGTGCGCGGCGATCCTCGTGGCCTTGTCCTTCACGAGCCGGGATGCTTCGAGCACCGAGCCGCCGGCGACGACGGCGCCGCGGCTTCCGGCGGTCCCGTACGCGCTGTACGGCGTCAGCGCGGTGTGGCCGAGGACGACGCGCACGTTCTCGTACGGCAGCCCGAGGATGTCGGCGGCGATCTGCGCCATCGCCGAGCGAATACCCTGGCCGATCTCGATGATCCCGCTCGTGACCGTCGCGTGCCCCGACGGGTCCACGCGAACGACCGCGGTCTCGTACCCGCCTTGCCGGTTGCCCATCGCGGCCATGATCCGGGACGGGCCCATGCCGGTGAACTCGACGTAGCACGAGAGCCCGATCCCGATCAGGCGGCCGTTCGCGCGCTCGCTCTTCTGCCACGCGCGCAGCTCGCCGTATCGGGCGGATTCGAGCGCGCGTGCGAGACCGTCGGCGTACCGGCCGCTGTCGAGCTCCCAGCCTCCGGCGCTGCGGTACGGAAACACGGCAGGCGGGACGAAGTTCCGGCGGCGGATCTCGACGGGATCGAGCCCCAGGCGTCGCGCGCCCATGTCCATCAGCCTTTCCATCACGAACGTCGCCTGCT
>QHRT01000470.1:0-464 GCA_003220195.1 Candidatus Rokuibacteriota bacterium
GCCGCCTCGCGCACGATGGCGAGGACCGCGTCCCGGTCAGCCTCGGACGGCACCGCGCCCGATACTTCGACAATCACCGACGCATGCTTGGTGGCCGGGACCTGCACGGTGGGAAGAATTCGCCGGGTCCGGAGCACTGGATCTCGCCGCAGTCGATCCGCGATTCTCATTTGGAGCCACGCTGCGTCCTCCTGGCGCCGGCTCGACGGATCGAAGAGCAGCACACCCGCGCCGATCAGGAAGGTGATCAGCAAGAGAAAGAAGCCGATCACGACGATCAACGCCGTGCGCTCGAACGCGTCAACGATCATTGTTCTCCCCAGGCGGCTCACGAGTAAAAGCGCGACAGTCATGATGAGCCAGAGCATAGACGCCCCCTCCAGCGGAGCCATTCACATGCAGACCCGATGCCGAGACCGAGGCCGTGTCGCGTGATTGTTCATCGTTCACTGGCTGAGATCGGC
>QHRT01000470.1:531-1104 GCA_003220195.1 Candidatus Rokuibacteriota bacterium
CAATCGCATCCTGATACGTCAACTCAAGGCGGTGGATCCCGATATCGTGATGATCCTCGGCCGCGTCGTGGAGAAGGCGCTGAAGGCCGACGCAATCCTCGCCAGCAAGCGCGTGCTCGTCACCGTCCATTCCGCAGCGGCGATGCGCTGCCCGTGGATGGGCCGCCGGTTCCGCCGCGATCTCAAGACGCTCAAGAGGGCGCTCGCGCGCGAGCGCCCACCGGGGCGTCGTTCGCAAGCCGACGCTGCTTCTGCGCTACACGCGCCTGCTCTTCACGGGAAACGCTGACAACTGCCCGATGGACGCGCCGTCGGCATTCCGGTTGCACGCACCAGAGCACCTTTTTGGGCCGAGGCGCAAGGGACAGCGCAGATCAAAAATGGGAAGGGGTGGTCATGGGGCGGTGTGAGACGTGCGGCAACGAGTACGACAAGGTTGTTCGAGGTCGTGGCGGCGGGCCGCCGGCACGTCTTCGACAGCTTGGAGTGCGCGATCCACCGGATCGCGCCGACCGGCGAACATCGCGGCGGCAGAGTGATCGGCCACGGCGTCGAGTCGCCAGGCACGTTCTT
>QHRT01000470.1:1172-6310 GCA_003220195.1 Candidatus Rokuibacteriota bacterium
GTCAGGGTCGAGAGAGGAGAGCCATGATGGACAGGATGCGTCGTTCACCGCACCCGGACGACGAGCCCGTCGCGCCGCGA
Source organism: Candidatus Rokuibacteriota bacterium (assembly GCA_003220195.1). GTDB lineage: Bacteria > Methylomirabilota > Methylomirabilia > Rokubacteriales > CSP1-6 > AR8. The sequence continues at coordinate 1,253 of QHRT01000470.1, forward strand.
CGGGTGGTCGAGGAACCTGAAATCGATCCCGAAGAGCCGGACCCGGCCGACGACGATGTCGACGAGCCGGCGATTGAGCCGCCCGTGCGGTGAGCGTGTGAGGATCCGAAGAGATGGTGAACGTGACGGAGCGCGCGAAGGCGAGGTTGAAGAAGCTGCTGAGCTCGAAGAGCGACGACCTGTCGCTCGGCCTCCGGCTCGGGAGAACGACGTCAGGAGCGCTCGGCATCTTCCCGGACCATGAGCACGCCGACGACCAGGTGGTCGAGCACGAGGGCGTGCGCGTGTTGCTGGTGGGGAAGGACCTCGCGGACAAGGTCGAGGGCGGGACGATCGATTACGATGAGGGTGGCGGCCCGGGTTCGGGACTCGTGATCAAGAAACGGGCCGCGTAACGTGAGATGACAACCGCCACCATCGAGGCCTCGCCGACGGAGACGCGTGGCGCCCGGCCGGGCCACGCGCCTCCGTCGGAGCGCGCACAGTCGTCCGTGCTCGCTTCACTCTGCGACGCACAACTCCCGCGAGGAGTAGAGCGCGCCTCAGTACTTCGGCGAACCGCCTGGCGGCGTCGATGGAGACGGCGTGGAGGGCCCGCCGGGGGGTCGCCGTTCCGTGGGTGGTGATGCGGCCGGCTGCTTGACCGCGAGATCCGTCAAGACCTTGTCTCCGTTCTGTTCCGTGTACCGCGCCACGACGGTGTCGCCCTCCGCAAGGACGCCTGGCCGGACTGCTTGTCCCGGCGGCGGCACGAGGGTCGTGCCATCCATCAGCGTGATTGCCCTTCCGGAAGGATCGACGCTCTTGACCTGACCTTCGATGACCTGCCCCGATCCCTGCGGTGGCGTTGTGCCTGGCGTTGGCGGCCGCTGCTCCGGCGGCGGTGTCGGGACCGGCGTCTGGGCGACCGCAACGGCGACAAAGATCATCGAACCCACAATCATGGTCGCGTTGAACATCTTGAACGTTCTCATATCTTCGACCTCCCTGTTGGCATCGTTACACCGCGCATGGTTCCGGCTCGGCTGATCGCGCTCGTCTACTCTCCTGTTTCTCTGGATCTTTCCTGTTCTCTGGATCGAGTCGTCGGTCGCCACATGCGGCGAGTGCCGGGGCAATCGGTGCAAGCCACTTGCCGGCGGGCGCGTCACCGCCGCGGTTCAGATGGCGCTTCCTTGACGGAATCTGCTTCGAGCGTGAGCGTATGACTGAAAAGGAGAGGCATGAGAGTCGAGCGCATCGCGGCTCGACAGCGGGCGTCGAACCTGGCCGGTGACGGGTTCGTGAACATCCCGCTCGAAGCGTCGAGCGACTGGCAGATGGCTGGTCGCGGCGGCTTCGGTCGTGTCGGCCCGGGCACAGTCGGGTCAGACGGCGGGCCGGGAATCTGGTGTATACCCGATCCCGTCGTCCCTCCTGCGCGCCCCTGAAGGAAATGCATTCCGGCGCCCCGCGAACGGGGCGCGCGCTCGTCTCCCGGCGCAGGCATGCCGGAGGCCGCGCTCGGGTCTCTGATGCTTTGCGAGGGAGATCGGGTGGCGAGAGACTGAGATCCGACTCGGGAGGAGGAGTCCGCGACATGGTGACTGTCACCGAGCGCGCCAAGGAGAAGCTGAAGTGTCTCCTGGAGGAAGAGGTCGACGACCCGTCGGTGGGGTTCCGGCTCGAGGGGACATCCGGACAGTTTGCCGTCTTCCCCGATCGCGCCGAGCCTGACGATCAGGTCGTCGTCCACGAAGGGGCGGTCGTGCTGCTGGTGGATCGGACGATGGCCGAGTGCGTCGGCGGCGCAACGATCGACTACGAGGAAGATCAGGCCGGCCCGCATTTCGTGGTCAAGAAGTGAGTCGCCGAGAGAGACGCATGGTCACGTTCGTCGCGACCGGCGTGGCCCGGCTCGAAGTTGACGCGCTCCGTTTCGAGCGCGAGCGTGGGATCGAGGAGAGGCTGCGATGAAGATGCTGATCCTGGGACTGTGCGCGTTGACGCTGTTCGCGGCGTCGCCGGCGATGTCGGCCGAGCAGCGAGACGAGAACGGCGAGGTGAAGCTGCGTGGCGAAGTGGTCGATATCGATCGGGCCAGCGGGCGCGTTGCGCTGGCGACCGAAGCGGGGCGGCTGGTGCTGAGTGTGTCGCCGCGCGAGCTCGCCGGCGTTCGCGTCGGCGACGTTCTCGAAGTCGTGTTGCTGGCGCCTGACGACGACGGCGACCGGTACGGGCCGGAGGAGTTTCCCGCCGTGTCTCCGCGCACGATCTGAGGCGCCAGCTGCGTCCGGCTCACCCCGATCGGCAATGGCATGGGTCGGCGCTCCGCCGCTTCTTCTGCGACTCCTCCTCGCGCGTCACGCGTCGATCGGCGCTTCCCCATCCCTGCGGCTCATCAAGACGCGTGGCATGAACGGAATGAAGATCAGCACGAGGGCCGTGGTGCCCGCGTTCAGCCAGACGAGTCCCGGGAAGGTCCAGTGCTGGCTGTCGATCAGCCAGGATCCGATGACATCGGAGCCGCCGAGGGCGAAGTTGCGTGCGCTCATCATCAGCGCGAATCCGAGGCTCTCGCAGCCGCGCGGGGTGGCGCGCACGGCCATGTCCATCAGCGCGAGCTCCGACCACATGGTGATCAGGCCGCCGATCGCGTGGATGGCCGGCGCCGTATCGCGCGCATAGAAAAGATAGAGCAGCGTGCCGAGGGCGTTGATGGCGATGCCCACGCTCAGCAGCTGGCGCAACGTGAACCGACGGCACGCGACGGCATACAGCGCGGCGCCGGCGAAGCCCGCCGCGCCCTCGATCGTCTCCATCAGACCGACGTACGGCGCGCTGAACTTCAGCACGCCCGTTTGCATGTAGAGGAGCGGCGTCTGGAAGCCCGGTGAGATGTAGACGAGGGCGAGAAAGACTCCCGCAGCCCAGAGTGACGGCGACCTGACGAGCGTGACGAGTTGCGCGCCGGCGTGTGGTAATCGTGAGGACGAGGAGCAGCGCGGTGGCGACGCCGACGGTCCAGCCGAACGCCATCGTGGCGAGATACCCTCCCAGGATGCCGTTGCCCAGCGAGACCGCGCTCTGCACCGCCTGGCGAAGCGATGTCACGCGTCCCGAGATGACGAACTTCTGCCCGGCCTCGACCATGAGCCCGCCCATCACCGTGCTCGCCACGACCATGAACGCATTGGTGGCGAACGCCGCGATCGCGAGCCAGCGGTACGTCGGGGGAAGCACGCCCATCATGAACCAGCTCAGCGCGGCCATCCCGGCGCCGATCATCATGTAGTGACGGCGACGCGTGCCGAAGAGCGGGAACGCGTCCGACAGGATGCCGGCGACGGGCTTGACGTTCCACGCGAACGTCGTCACGAACGTGAACGTCGCCACGGCTTCTGCGGAAAGGCCCAGGTGGTCCTTGAGGAAGAGCCGGAGCGGGAGACGACCGATCACGCCGGGCTGGCAGAACGTGGTGACGAAGGCGCCGAGGCCGATCATGAGGTAGTACTGGCGCAGCGTGAGCCCGGTGTCGGGCACGGGCGCGGTGAGGTCCGTGGATGACCGGAGCACAGCGGCGCTTACGGCCTCGCGCCCCCCAACGCCCTCTGCCTCCACAGCTCCCACGGGCGGTCGATCGTCCCGCCGACGTTGCTCGACGCCTTCCGCGCTTCTTCCGGGTCGAGATACGTCACCGGCCCGCCGAGCGCCATCGCCTGCGCCTGGAGTCGCGCGTTCATCTCCGTGTAGACGCTGCGGAAGACGGCGATACGAACCGACGGGGCGACCACGACGGCGCCGTGGCCACGCATCAGTGCGACAGGACGTGCGCCCAGCGTCTGCGCGAGCGCACGCCCGAGCGCGGAGTTCCGGACCAGCATGTCCGTCGATTCGCCGGCCGCCTTCTTGATGTCGAACACCGGCACGCCGCCGCCGAGAAATGCGCTCATGTGGTAGAGCGGCAGGAGAGGCGCCGTCGTGACGCCGAACGGGATGACCGACGGCGAATGGTTATGGACGACCGCAAGGACGTCCGGACGCGCCTTGTAGATCTCGCCGTGGATGAAGCGCTCGATGAACCCGGTGCGCCCTCGCGGATCGACCGGCACGCTGTCGAGATCCCACTCCATGATGTCGGCGGCGGTGACGAGCGCGGGCCCCAGCGAGCGGGACAGCAAGTACCGGTTCGGATCGCGATCGTGGCGCACGCTCACGTGGCCGTAGCCGTCGAGCACGCCCTGATCGGCCAGGATGCGGTTCGCCGCCACCAGATCCTCGATCAGCGCCGGGGCCGCGGGGCCGGCCGTCGTCGGCGCCGTCTGCGCCAGGACGCGTCGCGCTGAACCGAACGCCGCGAACACCGCCGCTCCGCCGGTCACGAAATTCCTTCGCGTCACACAGGGCATGCGGGCACCTCCAGTGCGACTGAACACGTCGGCGCAGCAGTTCTTCGATGACAAGCTCAGCGAGCGACGCCCCCGCCACGCCGCGCGATGAACTCCAGCGTGGCCTCTGCGCAGCGGTCCGCGTGGCTCGCCGCCACGTGATACGAGTTGCCCGGGATCACGAGCAGCTCCGAGCCCGGGATCTGCTCCTGCCACGCGCGCGTCTCGGCGACTGACGCCAGGCCGCTCTCGTCCGTCGTGATCACCAGCGTCGGGCACCCGATCTTCGGTACGTCGGCGCGGATGTCGGAGTAATTGATCGCGGCGTTGAACCCGACGATCGTGGACAGCGGCGCGCGGCCCATGAACCGGATCCACCACTCGACGCCTTCGGCGGGAAACCGATCGCCGAGCCGACCGGCCATGGTCCGCCGCGCCCAGTGCTCGACGCCCTTCGTCTCGAACTCCTGATTCAGCGCCGGGATACGCTCGGCGCCCTGGCGCAGCGGTGGCGGAGAGCCGACGACGACGAGCGTCCGCACGCGCTCCGGACGACGCGCCGCGAACGCTCGCGCGACGATTCCGCCGATCTTCGCGCCGACGAGATGGAACCGCTCGCTGCCGAGCGAGTCCATCAGACGGGCGTAGTCGTCGATGATGACGTCGAGCGACCAGGCGAAATCGCGTGGCA
>QHRT01000470.1:6447-9364 GCA_003220195.1 Candidatus Rokuibacteriota bacterium
ATGCAGCTCCGCGCCCGGGGAAATTTCGAATCTTGGCATCGACGCCCTCCGGGCATCATATTACTGAACGGCGAGGGTGACGCATGTGGCTGAAGATTTTCTGGGGGACCTCGGTAGTCGTCGCGAGCGCGGCGATCGTCCTCGCCGTGCTGCTCGGCCATCTGACGCTGAGGGCGCCCGAGACGCTTCGGGCGCTCTACCGGCGGCACTTCGACGATCCACGACGCGAGCGCCTGTTCCTGTCCTCGGCGAGCTTCTTCGTGATGTTCTTCGTCGTTCGCGGCATCACCCATGCGATCCACGCCGGCGTCGGCCCGTTCCGCGATATGACGGGCGGCGGCATCCACATCCATCATCTCGTCTGGGGCATCGTGTTGTTGCTGGCGGTCGGGTACGCCTGGCTGGCGCAGGTGGGGCTCGGGACGTCACGCTCCTCGATCGTCGGTTCCCGGATCACCGCCATCCTGTACGGCATCGGCGCGGCGCTGACGCTCGACGAGTTCGCGTTGTGGCTCAGGCTCGAAGACGTGTACTGGTCTCGCGAAGGACGAGAGAGCGTCGAAGCGGTGCTGCTCTTCGGGGGGCTGCTGTCGGTCGGTCTCTGGGGCGGTCGGTTCCTTCAGGGTCTCGTGCGCGCGACGGCGCGAGTGCTTCGTCGACGGTGACGACGCCGTTCAGTCGGCCTCGCCGCTCCGTCCCGCCTGGTCGAGGTGACGAATCTTGCCGCTGGCCGCGGCGCGAGGGGCGCGACGCTCGATGATCGGCAGGCCGGCTTGCCGCCATTGCAGCTCCACCAGCCGCTCGACGCCGGAGCCCTCGCCGATGGCGCGGAGAAACGTGTCGGCGACGCGCGCTTCATCGACCGGTCCGATCGACGGATGCACCAGCAAGCGCAGCCGTGGACGCCCGTCTCGAGCTTCGTCTTCGAGCAGCTGGTAATCGGTCGGGCCGCCGCCGAACCGCGCCGGGAGCGTCTTTTCGAGCACCGTGATCACATCGCTGTCGAGCAGCGCGATGCCGCCGGCGTTCAGCTTCTCGAAGCTGCGGACGGTGCGCAGATGCTGAGTCCAGCCCAGTCGCTCGAGCGGGCAGCCGCACGCCCGCGACGTGAGCTCGGCCTCGTCGCCGAGTGACACGTTGAGCAGCATCACGCGCGCGGTCGAGCGCAGCGACGTCACGAAGAGCGATCGTGGGCGCGGGAAACCCGGACCCGGCTGGATGAGCGCGTGGAGATCCGACGCGAGATGGAACTCGTCCGCATCCCCCGGGGCGAGACAACCGTAGCCTAGCAGGCCCGTTTCCGAAGAGCCGTAGAGCGGCTGCGCGTGCGCGCCGACCTCGCGGAGCACGTCGAGGCGCGCCCTGGTCATCGGCTCGCCCGAGAACGTGAACCGTGCGCCGCGCAGGTCGACACCGGCCTGTCTCGCCATCTGACAGAGTCGCATCGCGGAGCTGGGGAAGGTCCAGAGGTGCGGAGTCCGTCCGGCGCGAAGCGTCTCGGCCATCCAGCGCGCGATCGGGAGCGGCTCGTCGACGGGCACGTATTCCGGCGCGGGCAGCGGCAGTCCGACCAGGAGGCTGCCGAGTCGCTGCAGGCGAGTGCTCCAGCGATATCGCGGGTGCAGGCCGGGCCCGAACGCATCGACGTGCGAGAACCAGCGCGCCACGCGAAGCCGGAGTGTCTGGTAGTGATGCAAGCGCGCGATCACCGCGCTGCCGGGCACGGCCCAGACCGCGTGTGACCAGTCATACGCGCCGCGCACTTCGAACAAGAGCGCCAGGTTGGCGGCCTGCGGTCGGAGCGAGGCGAGATCGAGCGCGAGCGCGGTGCGAAGCCCGCGGCTGCCGCTGCTGTGCGTGACGACGTGAGCGGTGGAGCTCGGGATCCGGAGCGATTGCGGCTGGACGTCGACGCTCACGCTACCGCGGACCGCGGGACGGCGCCCCTTCATCTCGTCGACGGTGAGATACACGCCGCGCCGGTAGAGCTCGGCGAGCGCGCCTTCGATGCCTTCCTTGTGCACGAGTTGCTCGAAGTCATCGCGCTCGCAGCCGGCGAGCTCGAGCAGTCGACGGTACGGACTCGCCGGGTTGCGATAGATCGCGAGATCGATCAGCGCCAGGAAGTCCGCTTCCCGGCGCGCGAAGCGCTCGCGCAGGCTCGCGTGAGCCTCGCCGAGCCCGATCGGGCGACTCGGCGAGGAGACCAGGCTCACGAGAAATCGCGCGGCGGCGCCGACGTCGCCGAGCGTGACGGTCGGCATCTCAGGGCTGCGCGTTCGGGAGAGCGCCCCCGAGCGCGCAGCGATGAAGCGCGACGCTCACACGGGCGGCCGCCGCGTGTGCCAGTCGGTGGCCTGCTGGTATGCGTGTCCGAGCCGGAACACGGTCGATTCCTCGAACGCGCGGCCGCTCAGCTGGAATCCGAGCGGCAATCCCGACGTCGAGAAGCCGCACGGCAGCGCGAGCGTCGGCTGGCCCGTGAGATTGAACGGCCCCGTGTTGCTCTTCGGGAACGCGAGAGTGGGATCGGTCGCGACCTTGTAGGGCGTGGCGGGCTTCGGCATCGTCGGCGTCGCCAGCACGTCGACGTTCTTCATCGCCTCCGCCACCTCGGCGCAGAGCTGCATGCGAATCCGTTGCGCCTGCACGTACTCCGAGCCGGTCACGAGCGCGCCGGCGAGGATACGCTCGCGGAGCACCTCGCCGTAGAGCTCGGGGTGCGCCTTCAGATCGTGCTGGTGATACGCGTACGCTTCCGCGGCGAGAATGAGGAAAAAGGAGCGCGACAGGTCGAACGTCGGGATCGTCAGATCGCGCACCTCCGCGCCGAGCTTGCGAAGCGTGCCCATCGCCTCGTCGAAGGCGCGAACGATCTCCGGGTCGACCTCTTCGAAGAAGTAGTTGCGCGGCACGC
>QHRT01000470.1:9407-11932 GCA_003220195.1 Candidatus Rokuibacteriota bacterium
CCGGGTCCGCCGGGTCGTACCCCGCCATGCCCTGCAGCAGGTACGCACAGTCCTCGGCCGTGCGCGCCATCGGACCCGTGTGATCGAGCGTCCACGAGAGCGTCATCACGCCCGCGCGGCTGGCGCGCCCGTACGTCGGCTTGATGCCCGTGATACCGCAGAACGTCGCCGGCCCGCGGATGGAGCCGCCGGTGTCCGACCCGGTCGCGCCGTGCAGCATGCCGGCGGCGAGCGCGGCGCCGGAGCCGCTCGACGACCCGCCGGGGATGTGCTCGAGGTTCCACGGGTTGCGCGCCCACGGGAAGCGGTGGTTGGGCCACTGCAGCCCGAACGCGAACTCGTGGGTGATGAGCTTGCCCATCATGATCGTGCCGGCCTCGGCCCACTTCGAGACGACGGTCGATTCGGTGTCCGGAATGAAGTCCGCGAAGAGCGCGGAGCCACCGGTCGTCCGGATCCCGCGCGTCAGGTAGATGTCCTTGTGGCCGATCGGAATGCCGAGCAGCGGCCGACTGTCGCCGCGCTTCAGCGCCTCTTCCGCGGCGCGCGCGTCGGCGAGTGCGCGGTCCGGTGTCAGCGTGACGAACGCGTGCAGCGCGGGGTCGAGCTTCTCGATGCGCGCCAGCAAGGTCCTCGTGACCTCGACCGGCGACACCTCGCGCTTGCGATAGCGCGCGCCGAGCTCGGCGATGGACGAGTACGCGATCTGGTCACTCATGACCGGCCTCCCACGTGCGGCCCGTTCGCGTCGAACGTGACCGCGGGCTCCAGGGGACGGATCGTGCGCGAGTCGACCGTGCGGAGCGGCGCGAGCGCGTCGTCGAGCAGCTTCCGCACCATCGGGAGAAGATGTTCAGGGATCGTGACGCCGGCCGCGGCCATGCGCGCGCGAAGCTCGTCCATCGTGAGCTGAGGGGTTTCGGATGCGTCGGGCATGTGGTCCTCCCGGGTCTTCGAAACTGGCCCCACGATACATCACGCAGCCCCGGGTCGCCTGCCCGTTGCGATCCAGGACGCGCGTCATGGCGATTGCTTCACCGCGAACGTCTTGCCGGCGATCACCAGTTTCCCCTGGCGGCTGATGCCCGTGGTGTTCGCGGCGACCGTGTACGTGAGCGTCCCGGGACCGATGCCGCTGGCGCCGCCCGTGATGCTGATCCATCCGGCGAGACTCTGGGCGGACCAGGCGCAGCCGGCAGACGTCTTGATCGTCACGGAGCCGGCGCCGCCGGCCGCGCCGATGTTGCGACTGCTGGGCGAGATCGCATAGCCGCAGCGCCTGGGCGCGCCGTCCTGCGTCGCGGTCAAGGTGCGCCCTGCCACCAGGATCGTGCCGGTCCGGCCGTTGTGACTGGTGTTGGTCGTCACCGAGTACCCGACGTGGCCGCTGCCGCTGCCCGTCGCGCCGGAGGTCAGGATGATCCAGCTCGCGTTGCTCTTCGCCGTCCACGGGCATCCACCGGGAGTGGTCACGTCCACGCCGGCGTCACCGCCTGCCGACGCGACGGGCTGGCTCGTGGGATCGATGGTGAACGTGCAGGTCACGCCCTGAGCAACACTGAACTTCTGGCCCGCGACGGCAATCGTGCCGTTGCGGGGGATCGACCCGGGGTTCGGCGCCACGGTGTAAGCGATCGCGGCGCTTCCCGCGCCCGTCGTCGCCGTCGTGATCGTGATCCAGCCGGCGTGGCTCGCCGCCAGCCATCCGCAATCGCTCGTGGTCGAGAGGCTCACGCTGCCGGTGCCGCCGCTGTCGCTGAAGGACTGACCGTTCGGCGCGATCGAGTACGAGCAGGGCAGCGGTGGTGGTGGTGACGTCGTGATGCGATCCACCGTGCCGCCAAGGCCCACGACGTACACCTCGCCCGCTTCGTCTTCACCAAACGACGAGACGTTGAGGCTGGTGTCGAGGGCGACAGTCTGGACGCCGCCGGCCAGCGTGAAGAGCTCGCCGGTGCAGTAGTCACCATACACGTACGTGCCGCCGGGCAGTGTCGACCGGGCTCCGCGATAGACGTAGCCGCCGGTGATCGAGCAGCGGCCTCCGGTGTGGCCGTACTCCGCGATGGGGAACGTGAGTCCGGTCGCGTCGCAGCCGTCGAGGTTGGTGCAGTGGTTACCCTCGAAGCGGCGCCATCCGTCGCCGACGTAGAGGTCGCCGGTCGCCCGATCGAAGGAGAAGCGCCAGGGGTTGCGCATCCCGGAGGCGTAGATCTCGTCGCGGCCGGGGGTCGCGCCGAAGAAGGGGTTGTCGGGCGGCGACGAGTACGGGATGTCGCCGTTCGGATGATCGACGTCGATCCTGAGAATCTTGCCGAGCAACTCGTCGACGTTCTGCGCGCGGTTGCCTGGATCATTGCCGGACCCCCCGTCACCCATCCCGATGTAGAGAAAGCCGTCCGGGCCGAACGCGAGCATCCCGCCGTTGTGGTTGGCGTAGGGCTGGGCGATGGTCAGGAGCACGGTTTCCGTCGGGTCCGCGACGTTCTCGTCGGAGCCGGAGACGCCGTACTCGGCGATGACCG
>QHRT01000471.1 GCA_003220195.1 Candidatus Rokuibacteriota bacterium
GCAGCGCGCGGTCACGCCGGGCCAATCGGTCGTGTGGTATCGCGGCGATCTCGTCGTCGGCGGCGCCATCATCGAGCGCGCGGCGTAGCTCGTCGGGGCGCTGATCGATCGATCGGGTAGGTCCTCGCGCGATTTGACACTCGACGACTTCAGGTGATAGTTTTCACAAACTCTTCAGCGGAGATTCTCGACGATGCTTCGTTCACTCAAAGCTCTGGGCGCGGTGTGCGTCGTGTTGGCCGTCGCCATGGCGCCGATGGTAGCGTTCGGCGCCGACGAGGCGAAAGACGCCTCGCACGGAACGGCGGCGGCGCCGGCGAGCGGCGGTCGCGCCGAGGCGGCGCACGACGCCGGCGGCGGGCTCATCAACCTCGACACGTCGCTGATCATCCAGCTCGTGAACTTCCTCATCTTGCTGTTCGTACTGTCCCGGCTGCTCTACCGGCCGCTGCTCGCGAAGATGGAAGAGCGGACGAGCGCGATCAAGAAATCGCTCGACGAAGCGCAGGCCGCCCGCGCCGAAGCGGCGCGGCAGCAGGAGGAAAACGCGCGACAGCTGCGCGCCGCGTACCAGGAGGCGGCCGCGATCCGCGATCAGGCCTTGAAGGAGGCAGCGGAAGAGCAGCGGCGACTGGTGGAAGCGGCGCGCCTCGAGGCGCAGCGGATGATCGAATCCGCGAAGGCGCAGACGGACGCCGACGTCCGGCGCGCCCGCGAAGAGCTGCGCCGCGAGGTCGTGGACCTGGCGACCGGCGTGGCCGAGACGCTCATTCGCAAGAGCCTGCGCGACGAGGATCACCGGCGCGTCGTCGCTGAAGCGCTCGCCCGCGTCGGCAGCTGACGCGGTGAAGAGCTTGCGCGCCGCCGCGTCCTACGCCAAGGCGCTCTTCGCACTCGCGAAAGAGCGGAACGTGACCGATCGCATCGGCGCCGACCTCGACGGGCTCGTGGCCGCGCTCGACAGCGCGCCGGACGCGATGGCGCTGCTCAGCCGTCCCTGGCTCGGCGCCGCCACGCGGCGCGCCGCCGCGCTCGAGGTGGGGACGCGGAGCGGCGTCAGCCCGCTCGCGCGCGACTTTCTCGCGCTCGTCGCCGCGCGCGGCCGCATCGCAGAGCTTTCCGCGATCGCCGCCGCGTATCGCGACCTCGTCGGCGCCGACGCCGGCCGGGCGCGCGTCCGCGTCCGCGCGGTCGTCCGGCTCACGGAGGACGAGCGAGGTCGTGCTCGACGAGGTGATCGACCCGCACCTGCTCGGCGGATTCGTCGCCGAGGCCGGGAGTCTGGTCCTCGACGCGAGCCTGAACGGGCAGCTCGCGCGGCTCAAGGCACGGCTGACGTCGGCGTGAGTCATCTAGAGGAGTGCGCCCGGCGGTGGTGTCCCTGACGAAAGGACAGCGATGATCAAGGCAGGCGAGATCAGCGAAATCATCAAGCGACAGCTCGCGGGCTACGAAGCCGAGGTCGACCTGCAGGAAGTCGGTCGCGTCGTCGAGGTCGGTGACGGTATCGCGCGGATCTACGGGCTCGACAAGGCGATGGCGGGCGAGCTGCTCCAGTTTCCCGGCGACGTCATCGGCATGGTCCTGAATCTGGAGGAGGACCAGGTCGGCGCCGTGCTCCTGGGCGAAGACACGCTCATCAGGGAAGGGGACCAGGTCAAGCGCACGAACCGCATCGCGCAGGTGCCGGTCGGCGAGGCGCTCGTCGGGCGCGTCGTCAATGCGCTCGGACAGCCGATAGACGGCAAGGGGCCGATCGCGGCGAAGGAGTTCCGACCGATCGAGCGATATGCGCCGGGCGTGGTCGACCGGCGATCGGTGAAGGAACCGCTGCAGACGGGGCTCAAGGCGATCGACGCGATGATCCCGATCGGCCGCGGGCAGCGCGAGCTGATCATCGGCGACCGCGGGACGGGCAAGACCGCGATCGGCGTCGACACGATCATCAATCAGAAGGGCGAAGACGTCTTCTGCTTCTACGTCGCGATCGGCCAGAAGCGCTCGACGGTGGCGCAGGTGGTCCGCGTGCTCGAAGACGCGGGCGCGATGGCGTACACGACGATCGTCGTGGCGTCCGCGTCCGAGCCGGCGCCGCTCCAGTACATCGCGCCGTACGCCGGCGTCACGATGGGGGAGTACTTCCGGGATTCGAAGCGTCACGCGCTCTGCATCTACGACGATCTCTCCAAGCACGCGACCGCGTATCGGCAGCTCTCGCTGCTCTTGCGGCGGCCGCCCGGACGCGAGGCGTATCCGGGCGACGTCTTCTATCTCCACTCGCGGCTGCTGGAGCGCGCGGCGAAGCTGAACGACGAGCTCGGCGGCGGATCGCTCACCGCGCTGCCGATCATCGAGACGCAGCTCGGCGACGTGTCGGCGTACATTCCGACGAACGTGATCTCGATCACCGATGGGCAGATCTATCTCGAGTCGGACCTGTTCTACGGCGGCGTGCGGCCGGCGGTGAACGTCGGACTGTCGGTGTCGCGCGTCGGCGGGTCGGCGCAGGTACGGGCGATGCGGCAGGTCGCCGGCAAGCTCCGGCTGGACCTCGCGCAGTATCGCGAGCTGGCGGCGTTCGCGCAGTTCGGCTCGGATCTCGACCGCGCGACGCAGATCCAGCTGGCGCGCGGCCAGCGCATGGTCGAGATCCTGAAACAGGGTCAGTACCAGCCGTTGCTGGTGGACAAGCAGGTGGCCATCATCTTCGCCGGGACGCAGGGGCTGCTCGACGACGTGCCGGTCGACGCCGTGCGTGAGTTCGAGACGTTCTTCTACGGCTGGCTCGAGCGCAAAGGGGCGCAGATCTTGAGCGAGATCCGTGAGCGCAAGGAGCTGAGCGACGCGCTGCGCGAAACCCTGACGAAAGCGGTCACCGACGCGAAGACGGAGTTCATGGCCGCGAAGGGCGTCAAGGCCGCATAGCCCTCTCCCATGCCGACGCTTCGCGATATCCGTCGACGGATCCGGTCCGTCGAATCGACGCAGAAGATCACGCGCGCGATGAAGCTGGTCGCCGCGGCGAAGCTCCGGCGCGCCCAGGAGCGCATCCTGTCGGCGCGGCCGTACGCGAACAAGATGGCGGAGCTGCTCTCGAATCTCGTGAGCGCGGCGGGTGCGGACGAGGCCCCGCATCCGCTCCTCGAGCAACGGCAGGGCCCGCGACGCCAGATCGTGATCATCACCGCGGACAAAGGGCTCGCCGGCGCCTTCAACTCGAATGTCCTGCGCCGGTCGCTCGACTTCATTCGCCAGTCGAACACGACCGAGGTGACGCTGGTGGTCGTCGGCCGGAAGGCGCGTGACTTCTACCGGCGGCGCGGCTTCACGGTGAAGCGCGACATGATCGGGTTCTGGGATCGGCTAGCGTACAGCCACGCGCAGGAGCTCGCCGACTATTTCATCGCGCAGTACCTCGGCGCGGAGGTCGACGAGGTCCACCTGATCTACAACGAGTTCCGCTCGGTCGCCGTGCAGCGTCCGGTGCGCCAGCAGCTCCTGCCGATTCCGCGTGTCGAGGACGCGGGACAGGCCGGCAGCGCCGCGCCGGCGGTCGACTACATCTACGAGCCGGGTCCCGAGGCGATTCTCGGCGATCTCCTGCCGCGCCACGTGCGCATGCAGGTGTATCGCGCGCTGATGGAGTCGCTCGCCGGCGAATACGGGGCCCGGATGACCGCGATGGAAGCGGCGACGAAGAACGCGAAGGAAATGATCGACCTGCTCACCATCCAGTACAACAAGGCGCGCCAGGAAAAGATCACGAAGGAGCTGCTCGACATCGTCGGCGGCGCCGAGGCGTTGAAACAAGGCCGTGAGTGACCCAAAAGGAGCGGAGGCATGAGCGCAGGGAAGATCGTTCAGGTCATCGGCCCGGTCGTCGACGTCGAGTTCGAGGCGGGCCGCCTCCCCGCGATCTACAACGCGCTGGAGGTGCAGGGCATCGAGAACAAGGACATCTTCTCGTACTCGCAGAAGCTCGTGCTGGAGGTCGCGCAGCACCTTGGCGAGAGCCAGGTGCGGACGGTCGCGATGGCCGCGACCGAGGGCCTGTCGCGGGGCATGACGGTGAACGACACCGGCGGCCCGATCAGTATCCCGGTCGGCACGGGAACGCTGACAAGGGGCCGGCGCTCACGACGACGAAGACGTACCCGATCCACCGTCCGGCGCCCGCGTTCGAGGACCAGTCGACCAAGGTCGACATGTTCGAGACCGGCATCAAGGTCGTCGATCTCCTGGAACCGTACACGAAGGGCGGCAAGACGGGGCTCTTCGGCGGCGCCGGCGTCGGCAAGACCGTCATCATCATGGAGCTCATCAACAACATCGCGAAGCAGCACGGC
>QHRT01000098.1:0-15236 GCA_003220195.1 Candidatus Rokuibacteriota bacterium
CGTACTACGGCGCCGCGTATCGCGACGCCGTCCCGGGCGCACGGCTCGAGACGATCGAGAACGCCGGACACTTTCCGCACGTCGAAGCGGCGGACGCGCTCGTCGACCGGATCGCAAAGTTCATCAGGGACCGACGGGCGTAGGAGGTTTTCCATGCAGGCCTGGTTCTTCAGCGAGAACGCGTACCACCTCTTGCCGGACGCGAAGGAGTACGAGTCGATCCGCGTGCAGCTGCCGAACCGGTACTACGACCCGAAGATCGGCGCCGATCTCTACCACCGCTTCATCGACGAGTGGCTGATCGCCGAGGACCTCGGCCTCGACATCATGGTGAACGAACACCACCAGACCGCGACGAATATCAATCCGAGCGCGGCGGTGGTGATGGGCGCGCTCGGACGGGTCACCCGGAAAGCGCGGATCCTGATCCTCGGCAACCCGATCGCAAACCGGAAGGAGCCGGTGCGCGTGGCGGAAGAGATGGCGATGGTCGACGTGTACTCGCGCGGCCGGCTCGAGTGCGGATTCGTTCGCGGCGTGCCGTACGAGCTCAGCGCCGGGAATCACCGGCCGACACACATGATGGAGCGCTTCTGGGAAGCGCACGACCTGATCGTGAAGACGTGGACGACGCACGACGGGCCGTTCAACTGGGAGGGCAAGTTCTTCCATGCGCGCCAGGTCAACATCTGGCCGCGCCCGTACCAGGATCCTCATCCGCCGATCTGGATCACCGCGCTCAGCCCGTCGAGCGCGCGCGAGGTCGGCGCAAGGGGCTACGTCGCCGCGTGCTTCCTGACCGGGTGGGACGGGACGAAAGGCATCTTCGACGCGTATCGCGCCCGCCGCGCCGAGCTCGGTCTCCCGGTGCCGGCGCTCGATCGCTTCGCCTACGCGGCGCTCGTTTACACGGGCGAGACCGACGAGGAAGGCTACGCCGGCGCGAAGAAGCTCCTCTGGTACATCGAATCGAACAAGGTCCCGCCGCAGTACACCAGTCCGCCGGGCTATCACCCGATCCCGTCAGTGGTGGCGTCGATGAAGGCCGGCGCGGGCGCCGGGATCTTCCGGCTGTTCAAGAACCCGGCGCCGCTCGACGAGTACATGGAGCGCGGACTCGTCTTCGCGGGCACCCCCGACTCCGTCTACAGCCAGATCAAGAAGATGTATGACCACGTCGGCGGCTTCGGTCATCTCCTGATCATGGGCCAGGCGGGATACCTGGACCACGACGAGACCGTGAAGGGGATGACGATGTTCACCCGCGAGGTCTACCCGAGAATCAAGGAGCTGACGAGCGTGTCCGTCGCGTGACCGGTCGCGGTCACGCGTCCGGCTTCCACACGCTCCTGCCGCCGAAGCGACGCTGCCAGCGCGGGATGACCTCCTTGTTGTAGACGTTGTCGGGCACCTCGCCCCGGAGCGCGGCCAGCACCGAATCGGTCGCCCAGCGGATGCCCGGCCCGAGCCCGCTGCCGACGTTCGACGACACCATGTGCGGCGACAGCAGCACCTTGTCGCCGAGGTTCCGCAGCGGGCTGTCGAGGGCGAGCGGCTCGTGCTCGAAGACGTCCATCGCAGCGCCGGCGATCTGGCTCTTCATGAGGGCTTCGATCAAGGCACCTTCCTGCACGCACGGCCCACGCGACGTGTTGATCAGGATCGCGCCCGGCTTCATCAGCGCGAGCTCTTTCGCATCGATCATGTGCCGCGTCTCGCGCGTCAGGACGACGTGGAGGCTCACGACGTCGGACTCGCGCAGCAACGTCGGAAGATCGACGCGCGTCACGCCGTGCTCGGTGAATTTCTCCGCCGGCACGTACGGGTCGGTGGCGAGGATCCGCATCTTCCACGGCCGCATCAGCGTGGCGATGCGGCTGCCGATCCGACCGAGCCCGATCAGCCCGAGCGTGATGCCGGCGTAGCCGTCCGCGCGCGAGCCGAGATAGGTGCCCTGGAGCGTCTGATCTCTCCAGCCGCCGTTCTGCTTCAGATGCCGGTCACGCTCGCGGACGTTCTTCAGCATCGTGAGCATCGCGGTGATCGTGCCCTCCGCGACGCCGCCCCAGTTCGACTCGGTCGGGCCGTGCGCGACCAGGATGCCCAGCTCGGTCGCCGCCTCGACGTCCACGTCGTCGGTGCCGATCGTGTACTTCGCGACGATGCGAAGCCGGTCCGAGCTCTGCATGATGCGTTGGCTGATCGGCGCGTTGCGGATCGACGTGCCCATCAACGCGTCGCAGCCGCGGGCCATCTCGATCATCTCGGCTTCGCTGTTGCCCTGCGGCGTGTCCCAGGACGCCTTGCCGAGGATCAGCTCGCAGCCCGCGGCTTCGAGCTTCCGGTGCGTCTCGCCGGTCTCGTCGGCCGGCGCAAAGATCAGGATCTTCGCTGCGCTCATGGCTGATGCTCCTCTTTCGAATCGGCGTTCCCGAGAGCCCGCATAGGGTAACGTCGGGCCGGAAGGAGCGCCACCATGATCAGGATCTCGACGCCGGATCTCATCACGAACTCGTATTTCCCCGCCCTCGCCGCCGAAGAGCTGGGGCTCTACCGCGAGGAAGGCATCGACGCCCACGTCGAGCTCTTGCCGTCGCTCGACGCGGTGAACGCGCTGCGCGACGGTCAGGTCGATTTCGTCGCCGGCGGAGCGCACTCGACGCTGCTCGCGTTTCCTGGCTGGAAGGGCGCCAAGGTGGTCGTGACGCTGTCCCAGGGCACGCCGTGGCTGCTCGTGCTGCGCGCCGATCTGCCGGCGCGGCGCGGAGACATCGCCGCGATCAAGGGGCTGCGCATCGGCGCCGCGCCCGGCCCGGACCGCGCGTTCATGCGGCTGCTCGCCGAGGTCGGCATCGACCCGAAGCGCGACGGGATCGCGATCGCGCCGGTGCCCGGAGGCACCGACCCGGGCGCGTCGTTCGGCGTCGTCGCGGCAGACGCGCTGGAGAAGCGTCTCTGCGATGGATTCTGGGCGAACGCGCTCGGCAGCGAGACCGCGGTGCGGCGGGGCGTCGGCAAGATCATTGTCGACGTGCGCCGTGGCGACGGCCCGCCCGGCGCCGGTCAGTACACCTTCGCGGGACTCTCGACGACCGACGCGCTCATCGACCGCGACCCCGATCGTGTGAGCGCCGCGGTGCGGGCGATCGTGCGCGCGCAGCGCATGCTGAAGCAGGATCCGAAGCGCGCGACCGAAGTCGGCCGCCGCCGATTCCCGCCGGCCGCGGCGGAGATCATCGCCACGGTCGTGGAGCGCGATCTGCCGTTCTACGACCCGGTCATCTCGGAAGCCTCGGTGACGGCGATGAACCGGTTCGCGCAGTCGATCGGAATGCTCGCGGGCCCCGTCCCGTACGACCAGGTGGTGCCGACGCGCTTCCGCGCCTTGTGGGGTTGATGCTCCGCGCCTAGTCCGCGGCGCCGCTCTTCGTCGGGCGCGTCCCGATGACTCGCAAGCGGATCGGGACCAGACCAGGGCCGATGGCGCCGATCACGCGCGCCGCCGCGTGCGACAGGTCGAGAATGCGCTGATCGACGAACGGCCCGCGGTCGTTGATGCGCACCTCCACCGTGCGGTGGTTGTCGAGATTCTCGACGTGGATCCAGGTGCCGAACGGCAGCGTCCGGTGCGCGGCCGTCATGCGCGTCATGTCGTATGGCTCACCGCTCGCGGTTCGGAAGCCGTGGTGCGCCCGACCATACCAGGACGCATAGCCGCGTTCCTCGTAGCCGGTCGGCGGAGCCGGGCCCTGGGGAACGGCGCGCGGCCGCGCGCAGCCGCCAGCCATCGCGAGCACAGCGAGACCCAGCGCCACGCCCAGCCGCGACCGCGATCGGGAGAGCTCACGCACCGGCGACGGGCTCCGTCGCGTCACGCACGAGCTTCTCGACCCGCACGCCGATCAGGCGGATCAGCCGGCGCTTCGGGTTCTCGCGGTGGTCCAGGAACGGCAACAGCAGCCGGAGCACTTCGGTGTAAAGCGCTCGCTCCCCGGCGAACGGACGCGGCCCGGTGTGCGAGCGCGTGCACGTCCGGAAATTCGAGAACCGCACCGTCACGGTGACGGTCCGAAAGGCCTGGAACCCCTGCGCGCCGCACCGCTCGAACACGCCCAGCGCGAGATGCCGCGCGCGCTCCAGGATGACGGCGGCCTCGAGCGTGTCGCGCTCGAACGTCTCCTGCTCGCCGATGGTCTTCGCTTCCCACTCGTTCGACACCGGGCTGTCGGAGATGCCGCGCGCTTTCCGGTAGAGCGAATCGCCCCACTTGCCGAAGAGCTCGACGAGCCGGGCGGACTCGATCGCCCGAAGATCCCGGATCAGCTTGATGCCCCGTTCTCGAAGCTCTTGCTCCGCCTTCGGACCGACGGGACATCGGATCGAGGAACGGTTGCACCGCGTCGGGCGGGACCACCGTCAGACCGTCCGGCTTCTGGACGTCGGACGCGATCTTCGCGACGAGCTTGTTCGGCCCGATGCCGACCGAGCACGTGAGCCCTTCGCGCTCGACGATCTCGGCCTTCAGCGCGCGAGCGTGCGCCGCCGCCGCGTCGAACGTCTCACGCGAGCTGAGATCGAGATAGGCTTCGTCGATGCTCGCCTCTTCGAACTGATCGGCGCCGGCCGCGAGAATCGTCATGATGCGCCCGGAGACTTCGGAGTAGAGGCGCCGGTTACCCGGAATGAAGATCGTCTCCGGTTCGCCGCGACGCCGTGCCGCCTCGGCGAGACGCCACGCTCGCGAGATTGGCGTCGCCGACCGGATACCGTAGCGCCGCGCCAGGTAATTCGCGGTCGTGACCACGCCGCGGCCGTGTCCATCTTTCGGGTCCGCGCCGACAACGAGAGGCTTGCCTCGCAGCGCGGGGTTGTAACGCTCCTCGACCGCGGCGTAGTACGCGTCCATGTCGACGTGCGCGACGATCCGCATCGTGCTTGCGTTGTGGGGGCTCGCGCCTACTATAGGCTATCCGCTCCCGGAGGTGCGCCATGGCCATCCGACTCGACCATCTGATCGTCCCGTCCCGCAACAAGGTCGCCTCGGCGAAGTTCCTCGCCGAGCTGCTCGGGGTTCCGTGGCAAGAGTCCCACGGCCACTTCACACCGGTCTACGTGAACGAGACGCTGACGCTGGACTTCGACGATCGCGCGGACTTCGAGCGCCATCACCTCTGCTTCCACGTCGGCGAACGCGAGTTCGACGAGATCTTCGGCCGGATCCAGGCCGCGCAGATCCCGTACCGGAGCACGCCGCGCGGCGAGACCGACATGCAGATCAATCGCCGGCTCGGCGGCAAGAACGTGTACTGGGAAGACGCGGACGGACACGTCTGGGAGATGCTGACGGTCAGCTACGCGCGGCCGCAGTCGCCGTCGCTGGTGGAGGCCGGTCGGAGCTAACCCTCGACAGCAGCTGCGACGTCGCTGATCTTCTGTACGCGACGATGCGGGTGGCCCGGCACCGGCGCGAACCCGTGGTGCTGATAGAAGCCTGACACGTCCAGGAGTTCCGCGATCATGCCTGCAGCGTTGAGCCCCACGCGCTCATCGGTAATCGACGTCGGCGTGATCGCGGCCGGCAAGCCGCCGATAGCCGGGACCGCGATCGAAGAACGGTCGCGCGGGCCGTATCGCGCGCAGACGCTCGCGGAGCGCCGCCGTCGCCTCCGCGTCGACGTCGACGGTCGCGTCGTCGATCACGCGCACGATGACGCCGTAGTCCTCCCGCGCCGATCGTTCACTCACCTTGCCCTGCACCACGTCGAGCGCCACGAGTGAGGGCTCGCGGTCGAGCGGATCGCCCCATCCGCCGCCGCCGGTGGTCTCGACGCGTACGAGCGTGCCGGCCGGAATCGGCTCGTCATCGACCAGCCCGGGCAGCACGCGCTCGTGCGGGCCGCCGGGATCGACCGTGACCTTGAACGGCGCACCGGCGCGCCCGCCGCCGAGGCCCCAGCAGCCGAGGATCGATCGGTCGGCCACCGACAGAAAATACGCGTCGCGTAGCACGCGAAACTCTTTGAGATAGCCGAGCCCGCCGCGACGGTGGCCCGCGCCACCGGAATCCATCGCCAGTGCCAGGCGTTCGACACGAAGTGGAAATCGGGTCTCGGTGAACTCCGCCGGCAGGTTCTTGCTGTCGGGCACGACGTGGATCGTGTCCGAGCCGTCGGCGTAGAAACGTCCTCCGGAGCCGCCGCCCAGCACCTCGCGCATGAGATAGAAGTCGCCGCGCTCGTCCACGCCGTGGAATCCCGTGTAGCGAATCGTCTCCTGGTCCGCGGGCATTCTGCCGTCGACCGCCTTCGCGATCGCGCCGGCCAGGATTCCGAGCAATCTCAGAATGACGAACGTGCGCGCGTTCGTCGGCGCGGGGAACACCGGCGTCAAGAGCGTTCCCGGCGGTGGAAACTTGAGTTCTATCAGCGGCACCACGCCCTCGTTCACGTCGAGCTCGGCCATCCGCTCGGGCGTGTCGGCGAGATTCCGGAGAATCGGCGCGAGCCACTTCTTGAGAAACACGCCGTCGGCGTAGTTGCCGGCGTGGGTGATGGGGCCCTTCGCCTGCGGGCTGGTGCCGGCGAAGTCGATGATCAGCCGCTCCGGTGTCTTCGTGAGCGTCATGCGCTGCGTGTGGAGCCGCGGCGGGTCGACGCCGTCGTGCTCGGCGTAGTCTTCCCACACGTAGGTCCCGTCCGGGATCTTCACGAGCAGCTCTCGGCGAAACGTCTCCGTCGTCCTGTCCAGGATGGCGTCGAAGCACGCTTCCACGTGTGCGCGGCCGTAACGACGGAAGAGATCCGTCACGCGCTCGGCGCCGAGGCGACACGCCGCGACCTCGCTGTCGAGATCGCCGCGGAGGCTGTCGGGCAGGCGTGAGTTGCGCACCATGATCTTGATGACGTCCTCGTTCGGCTGGCCCGCCGCGTAGAGCTTCACCGGCGGGACGATGAGACCTTCCTGGTACGCGCTGGTCGCGTGCGACGGCATCGAGCCCGGGACCGCGCCGCCGATGTCGTCGTGATGCCCGAAGACCTGGACGAACGCGACGACGTCGCCCTCGTGGAACACCGGCAGCGTCACGCAGAGATCGGGAAGATGGCCGATCCCGCCCTCGGAGCCGTAGACGTCGTTGTGGAAGTAGACGTCGCCCGGCCGCATCGTCTCGAGCGGGAAGTCGCGCACGACCGGGTTCACCAGCGCGGAATACGAGCGCCCGGTGAGCTTCCTGCAGCGTCGATCGTGGATGCCCGCGCGGAAGTCGCGCGCCTCGCGAATCATCGGCGAGCGCGACGTCCGCTCGACCGCCGCTTCCACCTCGGCCTCGGCCGAGGCCAGCGTCCCCTCGACGACCTCGAGGACAATCGGGTCGACGGGGGTGGTGCTCACCGGTGCGTTCCCGAGGCGCGCGTCATCAAGAGATTGCCGGATCGATCGACCCGGGCTCCGAGACCGGGGAACACGACCGTGGTCGCACCGTATTCCTCGATGATCGCCGGGCCCGCGACGACGTCGTCCGGCCGGAGCCGATCGCGCGCATACACCGCGCAGTCGCGCGTCGCGCCCTCGAAGCGCACCGGGCGCTGCTCGGTGACGGCACGCTCACTACGGCCATCGCCGGATGCCCGCTCGACGAAGCACGGACGACGGATCGGGCCGACGCCGGTCACCCGCACGTTCACCCATTCGACGACGTGACGGCCGACTCCCGGCTCGCGCACGTCGCGATAGCTGTAGCCGAAGCGTTTTTCGTGTGCGTCGTGGAAGCGCGCGGCCGTTTCGGCCGCCGTCGTCCCGTCGATCTCACCGGGCGGCAGCTCGACGCGCACTTCCCACGCCTGGCCGAAATAGCGCATGTCCGCGGTTCGCACGAAGCGCATCGTGTCCTCGGTGAACCCTTCGCGATGAAGCGCCTCGCGCGCGAGCTCCCGGAGCCGCGTCAGGTGCGCGTTGACGGCTGCGTGATCGAGCCGATCGTGACGCTGCACGAACGTCTGCACGTAATCGTTCTTCACGTCGACGACCAGGAGGCCGAGCGCCGAGAGATTGCCCGGCGACACCGGAATCAACGCCGCGCGGAGGCTCAACAGGTCCAGCAGGCGCCCGGCCAGCAGTGCGCCCGCGCCGCCGAAGGCCACGAGCGTGTAGTCGCGCGGGTCGAGCCCGCGCTTGACGCTGACCTGTCTGATCGCGTTCGCCTGGTTCCACGCGGCGATTTCGAGAATTCCCTCGGCGGCCCGCAGCGGATCGAGACCGATCGCGTGTCCGATCCGCGCGAGCCCGCGCTCGGCGGCGTCGCGATCGAGCGCGATCTCACCGCCGAGGAGCCGCGGCGGAATGCGGCCGAGGGCCAGGTGCGCGTCGGTCGCCGTCGGCTCGTCCCCGCCCCGGCCATAGCACATCGGGCCGGGATCGGCGCCCGCGCTGCGCGGCCCGACCTTGAGCGCGCCGTCCCGCGCGATCCACGCGATGCTGCCGCCGCCGCTCCCGACGGTGACGATGTCGATCATCGGCACCTTGACCGGGAATCGGCCCACGGCGCCCTCGGTGGTGAGCTCGGGCGCGCCGCCTTCGACCAGGCACACGTCGGTACTGGTACCGCCGACGTCCGCCGTGAGCACGCGCTCGATGCTCGCGGCGGCCGCGACGGCGCTCGCCCCGAGCGCGCCGGCCGCGGGGCCGCTGAGCACCGTCGTGATCGGGTGGCGTGCGACCTCGTGCGCGGAGATCACGCCGCCATTCGACTTCATCACGTAGAACGGGGTGGCGGGAGCGAGCTCGTCATCGAGCTTCTTCTGAATCGAGCCGACGTAGACGGCGACGCGCGATTTCACGAACGCGTCGACCAGCGTCGTGACCGTGCGCTCGTACTCACGGTATTCCGGCAGCACCTCGGACGAGATCGACACGTGGACACTGGGACTCTCGCGCTCGAGTACCGCGCGCATGCGCCGCTCGTGCTCGGGATTCGCGTACGCGTGGATGAAGCTGACGCCGACGTTCGTGATCCCGTGCCGCACGAACCACCGCGCGACCTCGACGGCCACCGCCTCGTCGAACGGGCGCACGACGCCGCCCGCGACGTCGAGTCGCTCCGGCACCTCGCGCACGTGATGGAGCGGCACGATCCGCTCCGGCTTCACCCAGAAATAGGAATTGCCGTAGCCCTTCGGGACCGCTTGCCGCGCGATCTCGAGGACGTGACGGAACCCCTGCGTGGTGACGAGACCGAGAGCCGGGAACTGCTCGTGAAGCAGCGCGTTGGTTGCGACGGTCGTGCCGTGCGCGACGGACGTCACGGTTCCGCCGCCGGCGAGGTCGAGGACCTTGCGGATCCCTGCCGCCACGCCGATCGACGGGTCGTCCACGGTCGTCGGGGTCTTCGTCGTGACGATCTCGCCGGTCGCCTCGTTCAGCGCGACGACGTCGGTGAAGGTGCCCCCGGTGTCGATGCCGATGCGGAACGCGCGTTCCATGCCGGGGAGAGCCTACCAGGGACGTCGGACGGCGCAAGGCCTGCGCTACTATGCGTGAGCCAGTGTCTGGAACACGCCCGGAGTTCGGGATCAACTTCATGCCGACCGCGCCGGCGACGGAAGTCGTCGAGTGGGCCCGTGCGGTCGAGCGTCACGGCTATTCCGTGCTCGGCATCTCGGACTCGCAGTCGATCTGTCGCGACGTCTACGTGACGCTCGCGCTCGCCGCCGCTGCCACCGAGCGAATCAGGCTCGGACCGCGCGTGATCACGCCCGTGACACGACACCCGTCGGTCGCGGCGTCAGCCGCGGCGACGCTCGCCGAGCTGGCTCCCGGACGCACGCTCGTCGGCATCGGCACCGGCGACAGCGCCGCGTACAACATCGGACTCAAAGCGGTGCCGCTGGCGGAGCTTCGCGCCTACGCGCTCGCCATCCGGGACCTCTTGACGACCGGCCGCGCCGACTACCACGGGGCAGTGGCGCGCTTCACGTGGTCGCGGCCGCGCGTTCCGATCTTCCTGGCCGCGTCGGGTCCGAAGACGCTCCGGCTCGCCGGGCAAATCGCCGACGGCGTCGTCGTGCGCACCGGGATCCTGCCCGAGATCATCCGCGACTCGATCGCGCAGGTCCGCGCCGGCGCGCTGGAGGCCGGACGCGATCCCGACGCCGTCGAGATGTGGTGGTGGCCGGACGCCAACGTCGCGGCGAGCCGGCGCGAAGCGATCGGCGAGATCACGATGTCGCTCGCCGCGGCGGGCAATCACCTGACGCGCTTCACGACCGAGGGCAAGCACGTGCCGCATGATCTCTTGCCCAAGCTCCGGACGCTGGGCGCGCGCTACGCGTTCGCCGACCACGTGCAGCCGGGCAGCGCGAACTCGCGGCTGATCGAGGAGCTGGGGCTGGTGGACTATCTGGCGGATCGGTTCGCGTTCGCCGGTACGGCGAAGGAGTGCATCGCAAAGCTCGAGCGCGCGGTGGACGCGGGCGCGCGGCGCTTCTGGATCAGCATCCACTTCGACGACAAGCTCCGGTTCCTGCGCGACTGGGCGACGCAGGTCATGCCGGCGTTCCGGTGACCGGTATCGAGAGACGGCCCGGGTTCTCCGGGCCGTCTCAGAGCCACCAGGGGCATGGGCCCTTCGAGGTCCCCCATCTATTCAGTGAGCGGCGGGCGCCTTGCCGGCGCGCCACGCGATCATGCCCTCGACGTTGAGCTTCACGAACTCGTCGAAGCGCCGCCACGCGCCGTACTTCGGATGGAGCACGCTTCGCACCAGCGTCACCATCTCGGGCGAGCCGTCGGCGAGACCGGCCGCGCGCGCCGTGGCGATCGCGTCCGTCAGATCGCCGTAGTACCGCCGCTGCTCGGCGACGTCCTGCTTCGTGCCGCTCATCTGAGGCGTCGCATGCCCCGAGACGATGACGTCGAACTGGAGCGTGTCCTCGAGCCACCGGAGGCGCTCGACGATGCGGTCCGGATGACCGAGGAGCGTGCGGAACGGGACGTTGCGCGGCTGCATCAGATCGACGAACATCGCGACCCGGCTCTGCGGGTCGTGCACGACGATGTAGTCGTCGGTCGCCGAGAGATCGGCCGGATAGAGATCGACGCGGCGGCCGCCCAGCTCCAGCGTCGTCTTCGCGTCGAAGACGATCCCCGGCACCGGCGTCGTCGGATCCTTCGCGGCCTTGATGGGCTCGACCGTGTTGCGGTGCCCGACGAACTTCGCGGTATCGGCGAAGACCGCGCCACCGGTGCTGTGGTCGAAGGCCGAGTGGCTGTAGACGAAGTACCGCACGGGCTGCGCCGTGACCGAGCGGATCGCCTCCTTGATGAGATGCGGCGTGCGCGGATTCACCTGCCCGTTGGCGTCGACGAGCACGACGCCCGCGTCGGTGACGATGAACATCGCCACGTGGTTCACCCAGCGAAACCCGTAGACGTCGGGCGCGAAGCGGACCAGCTCGGCGAGCGACTCGAGCGCGCTCATGGATTGACGACCTGCTCGGCGAAGCTAGACAAGCCTCGCGCCAGGCCGGCCGGATTCTCCATCAGCAGCGCGTAGTCGCCCTCGACCTCGATCACGGCGGCGTTCTTCCAGCAGCCGGCGATCTCCTTCGCCTGCTCCGGTGTGAGCTCGGAACTGTGCGTTCCACGCAGGATGGCCACCGGACACGCAGTCTTCGCCGCGTACTTCCTCAGATCGTCCGCCATGTGAGCCAGACCGATCGCCACGCGGACCTTGTCGTACTTCGCGGCGATTCCGCTCCCGGATGGGACGAAGTTGTGCTGGAGGCGGTGAAGCAGCGCCGCCTCCTTGTCGCGTGGTCGCGCCGATTTCAAGTACGCGAGCGCGGCGTCACGAGACGGAAACTCCGTCGGCGACTCGAGCATGCGATGTGCGGCGCCCAGGACCTTGACGGTTTCCGCGCGCGTCGGGAAGAAGTTGCTGACGTGTGGACCGCCGACCAGCCCGAGACCCTGGATCCGGTCGGGATGGACGGCCGCAAAGACCATCCCCACGCGGCCGCCGAGCGATTGCCCCGCGACGATCGCTCGATCGATGCCGACGGCCTGGAAGAAGAGGAGGAGATCCTCCGCGTACTCTTCCGCCGAGTAATCGCCGTCCGGCTTGCCGCTGTCCCCGTGCCCGCGCTGATCCAGCGCGTAGACGTGAAATCGGTCGCCGAGCGCATTCGCGGTGGCCTGCCACATCTGCCGGTAGCCCGACGAGGGATGGAGCAGCACCAGGCTGGGCCGCGGGCCGGGCCACTCGGAATAGTGAATCGTGAGGCCATTCGGGAGCGTGACGTTCTTGTCCTGGAATGCGCGCACGGTCTCCGCCATGATTTCCTCCCCCGGGGCCTAGGGCCAGACCTGAACGTACGCGGCGCGCTGTCGCTCCGAGACTTCTCCGAAGTGCGCGTCGTATTCCTTGCGCAGCCACGCCAGATGATCCGAGTCGAGGAATCGCCGCAGCGTCTCCTCACTCTCGAACTCGTAGACGGCGACGTACTGGAACCTGTCCTCCGGCAGGATCGCCTTGTAGCGGCGGGCGCTGACGACGCCCTTCCACTTGAAGACGTCCGGCACGTGCTCGTGGTTGTACCACTCGTTGAACGCTTTCTCGCGATCGGCGGTGATGGTCGCCTTCACCGTGAAGAGCGCAGTGGCCATGAGGCTCCTCCGTCGTGGGATCGACTCACCGGTCGAGCATCTGCCGCACCGCCTCGACGAAGAGCTTCACGTTCAGCGGCTTCGACTGGTAGCCGTCGAATCCCGCCGCCATGATGGTCTGTCGATCGTGCGTCATCGCCGATGCGGTGACCGCGATGACCGGGATCGCGGCCGTGTCCGGATCGTCGCGGATCTGGCGAAACGCCGTGATCCCGTTGATGCCGGGCAGCTGGATATCCATCAGCACGAGCGCCGGGTGAAGCTCGCGCGCCATGCGCACCGCGTCCTCGCCGGTCTCGGCCTCCGCGAGCCGGTAGCCCTTGAACGCGAGGACGTCCCGCATCAGCTTGCGGTTCTTGTCGTTGTCCTCGACGATCAGGATCAGCTCGTTCGCCACGGCGCCTCTTACAGGCTCAGCATCTCCTTCGCGCTGCCCGTCATCATCTGGCGCAGCTCCGGCTCGGTCATCCCGTACGCGCGCAGCATCGCGGCGAGCAGGCGGTACGCCTCGACGGTCGGCGGCAGGAGCGGGATCCCGGCGTCGCTCGACAGCATGAAGTGCTCGGGGCCGACCGCGCGGATGGTCGCCACCATGTCCTGAGGATCGACGCCCAGCAGCGGCGAGAGCTCGTCCCAGGTGAGCGCGAAGCGGACCCCGGCGTCCGCCCATCTCTTGAGCCTCGGCACGTCGAACTCGAAGACCTCGCTGAACGGATGGTCGATGAACGCGCGCGTGAAGCCGACGGCGGCGACTTCCTCGCCGAGCGCGTCCATCTCGTCCGGCGAGAGGTGGCCGAACGAGAGCGCGACGCCGTGATCGGCGCAGAGCCGCACGGTGTCGCGGATCTCCGGGATGAGCCTGCCGTGATCGTCGAGCACGTACACCCCGACCTTGCGCGCCTCGTCCCACGCCTGCGGCGGCACCGGCTCGTCCATCCGGCCTCCGGGACGGAACCACGCGCCGCGGCCGCCGAGCCGGAAGATGCTCCACGCCGAGGTGACGGGCGGCATCCACACGCCCATGACGCCACCCTCGACCGCTTCC
Organism: Candidatus Rokuibacteriota bacterium; assembly: GCA_003220195.1. Lineage (GTDB taxonomy): Bacteria > Methylomirabilota > Methylomirabilia > Rokubacteriales > CSP1-6 > AR8. The sequence goes on from QHRT01000098.1 coordinate 13,706, forward strand.
TTGATGTGCGCGAAATTCACCGGCCGCAGCGGAATGCCGACGATGTACGCGGCGAGGCATTTCACGGGCCGCAGGCCCTGCGTTTCCGCCCAGCGGTCCACGTCGTCCTGGAGCTCGCGCGCCACGTCCCACGGACGGCCCGGCGAGATGCTCTTGAACAGGACGGCCTTCATGCCGGCGCGCGACGCTTCCTGCGCGGCGTGCATCGGCTCTTCCTCGTCCTGGCCGCGCGCGTGGGCGTGGACGTCGATCGCGTCCGTCAGCTCGTACATGGACGCCTTGTTCGTTCCCATCGAGTAGCGCGCTTCGTACGATCTGACGACTCGCCGGCTGACCATGTCGTACTCGTCTCCTTCGTTCAGAGTCTCGCCGCTACGCCTTGAAGCGTGGCAGCAGTCTCACCGCGTTGTCGCGGTCGATCGCCCCGAGATCGCTGGCGCTGAATCCATAGCTGCCGAGGCCCTTCACGTAGTCCATCGAGACGCGATACGGAAAGTCGGTCCCGAACACGACCTGCGACGTCGGCACCACCTTCAGCAAGGCCGCGAGCGGCGCCGGATTCGCCACCTGGGCCGTGTCGTAGTAGAACTTTCGGAGCTCATGCTCCACCCCGTTCGGCACGCGGGCCGCCAGGTTCTTGTTCGTGAGCGGCAGCCGGACGAAGCGCTCCATGAGGAACGGCATCGTCCCGCCGCCGTGCGAGAAGATGACCTTCATGTCCGGACACCGGGCCGCGGTACCGCTGAACACGAGACTCGCGATCGTGCGCGTGGTATCGGTCCCCCACTCCACGATCGATGGTGGCACGTCGGGCACGAGGTTGCGACAGCAATTCGCCGTCGTCGGATGGGTCCACACGACCGCCCGGCGTCGATTGAGCTCTGTCATCACGGGCGCGAACGCGGGATCGCCGAGCCATTTGTCGCCGTAGTTGGTCAGGAACGCGACCCCGTCGGCTTTCAGCGTCTCGAACGCGTACTCGATCTCACGGAGAGTGGCCTCGACGTTCGGGAGCGGCATGGTCGCGAACATCCCGAAGCGTCCCGGATGATCCGCGACGAGCTTTGCCGCGTAGTCGTTGCACTCGCGAGCCAGACGCGCGAGCCCCGAGGCGTCCACGAATGACACGCCCCCGGCGGCCAGCGACAGGATCGCGACTGCCACGCCGGCCCGGTCCATGTCTTCGACCGATTTCTCCGGCGTCCAGTCGTTCACGATGCCCTCGGTGGCCTTCCGCGCTCTGGCCTCGGCGACATAGGTCGGCGGGAACAGATGGTGATGGACGTCGATCCGGCCCGGTTTCGTCGCGGCTGGTTGCGCACGGGATTCACCTCGTGGCAGCGCCACGCTGGCTCCCAGTGCAGCCATTCCAGCGAGGAAATGCCGCCGGGCGACACCCGGGCGCGCCATCGTGTCCGGCTCATGAACGGTCATGACATATGCCCTCGTTGATGCGACGGATACCGCGGGATGCCCCGCGGGTCAAGGCGAAACGGGCCGATGGGGTGGACGCAACGCGACCGCGTCCTCG
>QHRT01000098.1:15360-17008 GCA_003220195.1 Candidatus Rokuibacteriota bacterium
CAGATACAGGCCGTCGCCGTCGGCTGGCAGCTCTACGCGCTGACCGGCAGCGCACTCGACCTCGGGCTGGTCGGCCTCGCGCAGTTCCTGCCGATGATCCTCCTGACGTTGCTGGTCGGTCAGGTGGCGGATCGCTTCGACCGTCGGCTCGTGGTGGCCGTGTGCCAGCTGGTCGAGGCCGCGGGCGCGGCGACGCTGCTGCTCGGCACGCTCGGCGGCTGGCTCACCAAGACGAGCATCCTCGCGATCGTCTTCGTGGTGGGGGCCTCGCGCGCATTCGAGAGCCCGACGATGGCGGCCCTGGTCCCGCGGCTCGTCCCGCGCGACGTCATCCCGCGCGCGATCGCACGGATCAACTCCGCAAGCCAGACCGCGCGGATCGTCGGGCCGTCTCTTGGCGGAGTGCTCTACGGATTCGGCGCCACCAGAGCCTACGCGACCGTGTGCGCGCTGTTCTGTGTGGCGAGCGTGCTCGCCACGTGGATCCGGCGCGAGACGCCCGCCGCCGCGCGAGAGCCAGTCACGCTGGCGTCGTTCTTCTCGGGAATCCTGTTCATCCGGAACACGCGGCCGATCCTCGGCGCCGTGTCGCTCGATCTCTTCGCCGTCCTGCTCGGCGGGGCGACCGCGCTCTTGCCGATCTACGCCCGCGACATCCTGGGCACCGGGCCGTGGGGCCTCGGGCTCTTGCGCTCGTCGCCGGGGATCGGTGCGCTGTTCGCGTCGCTGATCCTCGCGCGGTATCCTATCGAGCGCCGCGTGGGTCCCGTGTTCTTCGGCGCGGTGATCGTGTTCGGAACGGCGACCGTCGTATTCGGGCTCTCGACGAACCTCGCACTGTCGGTCGCCGCCCTCGGCGTGCTCGGCGCGTCCGACCTGGTCAGCGTGGTGATCCGTTACTCGCTGGTCCAGATGCGCACGCCGGACCAGATGCGCGGGCGCGTGAGCGCGGTCAGCTCGCTGTTCACGGGCACGTCGAACCAGCTCGGGGAGTTCGAGTCCGGCCTGACGGCGGCACTGTTCGGTCCGGTACCGGCGGTGCTGATCGGCGGGGTCGGAACGATCGTGGTGGCGCTCACGTGGATGCGTCTCTTCCCGGAACTGCGACGCATCCGGCTGGTACAGTAACGGACGTTCCTGTCCCCCACGTTCGAGTCCAATTGACTGCTCATGGAGCCGTGCCCGCTCCTCGCCGCCCTCGCGTGCGGCCGCGCGAGCCCCCGTACGTCGCTCGGGATCGGCACGGCTCGCGATGCGTTCGCCGGGTAAACGCGTATTCGCTACATCGCGCCGGGTGGCCGGCGCACGGAGGTTCCAATGATTCGAATCCTGGTCCTCATTGGCATCGCATTCTGGACGATTGCCCTCGAAGGTCTCGCCGCGCCTCACCCTGCGTCGGGTGCGTCACCGACCGACCAGCAGATTCTCAGCGCGGTCTCGAGCCTGCAGAACAGCATCAACAATTTGACGTCCGGCGCGATCACTGATCTGCAGAGCCAGATCACCGCTCTGCAGAACGGGCTGAACACGCTCCAGACGCGCGTCACCACGCTGCAGAGCCTGCTGGTCGGACCGGGGTTATCCAGCGTACGCATCACGCCGGAGATCGCCGTTGGTCCCGACGAGAACGCCGGCTGCACCGTGATCA
>QHRT01000099.1:0-18563 GCA_003220195.1 Candidatus Rokuibacteriota bacterium
CGTCGCGCCTGGGCCACCGCGCTCGGGCGGCGCGTCCCCGAAGCTCGCGACCCGCGGATGCTTCGCGAGCACCGAGCGCACGATCCTCCGCTGCACTCCGATCCCGCGCCCGTGGATGAGCCGCACCTCGCGATAGCCGCGCTCGTGCGCCGCATCGAGGTACTCGGCGACGACCGACGGAATGTCACGCGGCGCAAACGCGTGCAGGTCGAGGGCGTCCTCGATCGGGATCTTGACCGGCTCGTCGTCGCGAGTCAGGAGCGTGATGTCGACGAGCCGAGCGTCGGGGGGCTTGGCGGGCCCGTCGAGGCCCCCCATGGATTCAGTCCGCTCGTCACGTGCTCCTGCCAGTGCTGGAAGCTCAGGAGATCCTCTCCCGCAAGCTTGCACTGTCAGAAGGTCGCTGCGCGCTCGAAGAAGGTGACATCGACTACGCCGACCTTCTCGGCCCGCGCGCTCTCGGCGACCTTCTGCGCGACCATCTGCCGCACGAACGGGATCGGAATGCGGCCGAGGCGGTGCAGGACCTCGTCGGTGCAGCGGACCCGCGTTCCGGGAATGACGGGGCCTTCCACCTGCACGCGCTCGTCCGGCGCATGCTCGCACGTCTCCGGCACGAGCTGCTGGAGCCGCACCGACACGTACTCGGTGACCCAGGACTGGATTCCGGTCTTCAACGCGTCGGGATCGAGACGCTCGAGCGTGCCGAGCAAGTCGCCGAGCGTCGTTTCCAGACGGCCCAGTCGTGCTTCCAGAGCGTCGAGGCGCGCATCCAGGTTCCGCGTCGTCATGGCGGAGACTCCTTTGGGTCTTACGAAGCGAGCGGCGGGCGGCGGCGATGCCAGTCCGTCGCGCGCTGATACGCATCGGCCACGCGCAACACCGTCACCTCGTCGAACGGTCGCCCGATGATCTGCATCCCGATCGGCAGCCCCTCGGCGGTGAAGCCGCACGGCACAGCACACACCGGATGTCCCGAGAGATTGAACGGACGGGTGAGCCGGATCATCGCCGCGGTGACGCTGACCCGTTCTCCGCGGATGTCTGCGTGAGTCTCGTCGAGCGCCGGCGCCGTGATGGGCGTCGCCGGCGCGAGGAGCAGGTCGCGATGGCGCAGCGCTTCGTCGACCGCGTCCCGAATGAGCGCGCGCGTCTGCTGGGCGCGCACGTACTGAGCGCCCGTCACGAACGCGGCCGCCTGCAGGCGCTCCCGCACATCGGGCTGGTAGTCGGCCGGGCGTGACTTCAACCAGCCGGCGTGATACGCGAGCGCTTCCGACGCGACGATCGCAAAGGCCGCCGCCGGCACGTGCTCCATCTGCTCGATCGCCGCATCGTCCGTCTTTGCGCCGAGCGACTGGAGCATCCGCGCGGCCGCCTCGACTCCGGCCGCAACGTCAGCGGCGGATGCGTCGAGGAAGCCCTGCCTCAGCACTCCCACGCGCACGCCGGCGATGCTACCGCTCAGCGCTCGTGCATAGTCTGGGACCGGCAGCACGCTCGTCGAAGCATCGGCCGGATCGTACCCCGCCATCGCGCCCAGCAGCAGCGCGCAGTCCTCGGCGGTGCGCGCCATCGGACCGACGTGATCCATGGTCCACGCGAGCGGCAGCACGCCCGCGCGGCTCACGCGTCCGTACGTCGGCTTGAGACCGGTCACGCCGCAGAGCGAGGCCGGCATACGGATCGAACCGCCGGTGTCGGACCCGAGCGCCGCGGGGACGAGACCCGCGGCCACGGCCGCGCCGGAACCGGAGGAGGAACCTCCGGGCACGCGAGGTCGCCCGGCGTCCCACGGGTTCACCGTGTCACCGTAGTGCGCGTTGCGTCCGAGCGGGCCGTACGCGAACTCGTGCATGTTCAGCTTGCCCAGCACGATCGCGCCGGCGCCGGTGAGCCGCGTCACGACCGTCGCGTCCGTCCCGGGCACGCGGTCGGCCAGGATGCGCGAGCCCGCTGTCGTCCGAACGCCGGCCGTGTCGAAGAGATCCTTGAGCCCGATCGGCACGCCGTCGAGTGGTCCGAGCGTCTCACCCGCGAGGACGCGGGCGAGCGCGGCGTGCGCCGCCTGGAGCGCCGGCTCTGCGCACACCGTGATGAACGTACGGAGCGTACCGTCGAGCGCCGTGATCCGATCGAGACAGGCGCGCACGACTTCGACCGGTGAGACTTGCTTCGTTCCGATGAGTCGGGCGAGGTCCGCGACCGAGGTCCAGCCGAGCTCCGTCATCGCGTCGAAGGTCACATCACGATTCAGAACAGCCGGTACTGCGTGCTCGGGTCGATCGTCCGGGGTGACGCCGCCTCCAGTCGATCGAGGAGCCGGAGGTTCGTTTCGACCAGCGGGCGCAGAGCTTCGAGCTCGGCATCGGACCACTCGAACCCGGCCAGACGCATCATCGCGCGCATCGTCTCGATCGTCACCTTTTCCATCGGCGGGAGGATACCACGCGAGCGCTAGAATGGGCCGATGGCGGTCGCGCTCACGATCCTTCCTCGACCGCGCTCGGCCGACGAGGCGCGCGTGCTGAGCGTCCCGGAGGCCACCACCATCCTGCGCGCCGCGCACGCGGCCGGCGTCGACATCACCGCCACGTGCGGCGGCCGCGGTCGGTGCACGTCGTGTCGCGTGAAGTTCGTGTCCGGCACCGTCCCGCCGCCCACGATCATGGACGAAGTCCAGCTCGGCGACGACCTGGTCCGCGACGGATACCGGCTCGCGTGTCAGTGCCACGTGACCGAGCCGATCACCGTGGAGCCGGCGCCCCCGCTCGACGAGACGTCGTTTCAGATCCTCGGTCCCGGAGAGCACGCCGACGGTCTCGGCCGTATCGCGATCGCGTCCGGTGTCGTGAAGCAGGTCGTGAAGGTGAACCTGCCGCGCGAGGAGCATCACCAGACGTCGGATCTGGAGCAGCTGCTGGCCGAGCTCGGACTGACGACGGACGCGGTCACCCCGCCGGTGCTCGCAGCGCTGCCGTCGGCGCTGCGCGATGATCCGGCCGGCGTGACCGTCACGACGTTCGGCGGTCGCATCCTGGCGGTCGAGCGCGGCGACACCTCGGCGATGAAATTCGGTCTCGCCATCGACGTCGGAACCACCAGCGTCGTCAGCACGCTGCTCGAGCTCGAGTCGGGCGAGCGGCTCGCCTCGATCTCGAGCCTGAATCCCCAATCCGTGTTCGGCGGAGACTTGATGTCCCGCATCGCGTTCGCGCAGTTCAATCCGGGAAATTTGCGGAAACTGCGCACCCGCATCGTCGGCGTCCTGAACCGACACGTCGGCGAGCTCTGCCGCGAGTCGGGTGTGCTCGCGAAGTGGATCTACAAGGCCGTCATCGTCGGCAACACCTGCATGCATCATCTGCTGCTCGGGATCGATCCCTCCTACGTCGGGCTCGCGCCGTATGCGCCGGTCATGCGCCATCCGCTCGTGCTCCCCGCGCGCGACGTGCCGCTCACGATCGCGCCGGACGCGGTCGTGTGCTTCCTGCCGCTCGTCGCCGGCTTCGTCGGTGCCGACGCGGTCGGCGTGGCGCTCGCGACGCGGATCCACGAGTCCGAGGCCATCCGGATCGCGGTCGACATCGGCACGAACGGTGAAGTCCTTCTCGGATCCGCGGCCCATCTCTGGGCGTGCTCCGCGCCGGCCGGGCCCGCGCTCGAGGGGGCTCAGATCCGTCACGGCATGCGCGGCGCCGCCGGCGCCATCGACCGCGTGACGGTCGACGACGACGTGCACGTCCACACGATTGCGGGCGCGCCCGCGCAGGGCATCTGCGGCTCGGGACTGATCGATCTGATCGCGGGCTTGCTCGACGCTCGCGTGATCGATCCGACGGGCCTGATCCAGGTCGAGAAGCGCGACGCACTTTCGCCGGCACTGCGCCGGCGTGTCGAGATGCGCGGAGAGGAGCGCATCGTCGTCGTCGTGCGCGATGGCGAAGGCGGCGCGACCCGCGAAATCGTCCTCACGCAGCAAGACGTCCGGCAGATCCAGCTCGCCAAGGGCGCGATCGCCTCGGGGATCGCCCTCTTGCAGCGCGTCGCGGGCGCGCCGGACGATCGGATCGCGGAGCTGATGCTCGCTGGCGGCTTCGGCAACTACGTCTCCATCGCGAGCGCCGTGCGCATCGGTCTGATCCCACCGCTTCCACTCGACCGCATCCGCTACGTCGGCAACGCCGCATCGCTCGGCGCGCAGGCGTGCCTGCTGTCCGAGGCGGAGCGCCAGCGCGCGGACACGATCGCGCGGCGGATCGAGCACGTCTCGCTTGCGGCGCATCCGGATTTCGAGCAGGTGTTCGTCGACGCGATGAACTTTCCGGAGCCCGAGCATGCTCGCTGAGGCCGGCGGCGGCGACCGCCGCCCCGCACCGGCCATCTCGACGGCGATCGTCGGCGCCGAGGTGGGCCCGGTGACCCACACCGTGGATGCGCGATGGCTGATGGCCTATGCCGCCGGCCTGGGTGAGACCGATCCGCGGTTCTACGACACCTGCGCACCGGGCGGCCCGCTCGCACATCCCGTGTTTCCGGTGTGCTACGAGTGGCCTGTGGCGCTCGCGATCCGCGACGCGCTGATCGATCGGGCGCTGGCCCCCTTCAGCGTCCACGCGACCCACCATCTCCTCGTCCATCGCCGGCCACGGGCCGGCGACACGCTCCTGACCACCGCGCGCGTCGTCGCGGTGAGTCCACGCCGCGCGGGGACGCTCGTGGTCACGCGGTTCTCGACGCTCGACGATCGCGGCGCGGCGGTGTCGACGACGGACTATGGCTCCGTCTATCGCGGCGTCACCTGCGACGGCGAGAACAGCGTCGTCTCCGCGGACGTCGGCGCGTGGACGTCCCGCCATCCGCGTCACACTGATCCCCCGCGCGACAACGTCACGAGCGCCGGCGCCCGGGCAGCCTGGACCGACGTGATCGACGTCGCCGCCGGAACGGCCCACATCTACTCCGAGTGCGCGCGGATCTGGAATCCGATTCACACCGACGTCGCGGTGGCGGCGGGGGCCGGGTTGCCCGGGCTGATCCTGCACGGCACCGCGACGCTCGCGCTCGCGGTGTCACGGATCATGAGGCACGCGGGCGACCCGCGGCGGGTGCGTGAGCTCGGCGCCCGCTTCACCGGCGTGGTGGCGATGCCGTCCCGACTGACGATGCTGAGCCGCCGCGCCGGCGCCGATCGCATCGAGTTCGAGCTGCGCGGAACGGATGGCACGGCAGTGCTGAGCGACGGCTGGCTCAGCTCGTGAAAATGACCGAGGACTGCGGGCGCGTCCCGAGGCCCTCTTCGCCATGAAACAGATGAGTCGCCGCGAGCGCGTGACCGCCGCGCTCGGCCGGCATCCGGTCGATCGCGTCCCGTACGCCTTCTGGCGTCACTTTCCGAAAGTCGACCGCTCGCCGGCGGGTCTGGCGCAGGCGACGCTTCGCTTCCACGAGCGGTACGGATCGGACTTCCTCAAGATCACGCCGGCCGGCGGCTACGCCGTCGAGGCGTGGGGCTGCGTCGAGAGCGACGACGAGCGGCCCGACGGCCATCGCCCGTGCGCCACCTGCGCCGTGCGGGATGGCGACGACTGGAAGACGATCCGGGTGCTCGACCCGACCGCGGCGCCAGGGTGGGTCGATCAGCTCGAGATCATCGTCCGCCTCGGCTTCGACCGGCGGGTCGGCGACGCGCCCGTCGTCCCGACGGTGTTCTCGCCCCTGTCACTCGCTCGGAAGCTTTCCGGAGAGCGGCTGGGTCACGACCTGCGGGAGCGCCCCGCGGACGTGAAGCGCGCGCTCGACGCGATCACCGAGACGCTGATCCGGTTCGCCGAGGCCGCGCTGCGCGAAGGCGTCTCCGGGATCTTCTACTCGATCCAGGCGGCCAGCCATCGACTGCACACCGTGGCGGAGTATGAGGAATTCGGCGAGCCCTACGATCACCGGGTGCTCGCGTCGGTGCGTGACAGGTCGAGCCTCACGATCGTGCACGGGCACGGCGACGATCTGATGTTCGAGCACCTCGCCCGCCTTCCGGCGCACGCCTGGAACTGGGCGGACCGCTCGACGCCCCCGTCCCTCCGGAGCGGACGGGAGCTCCTGCCCGGCGCCGTGATCGGCGGCCTCGACGAGTGGCGCACGCTTCGCGACGGCACACCGGAGCAGGCCACCGCGGAAACGCACGAGGCGATCGCGGAGACGGGGGGAACCGGACTCATCGTCGGCGCCGGGTGCGTCTTGCCGATGGGCACGCCGGATGCGACCGTCGCGGCCGTCGTGCGGGGGCTCGGTGGGCCGCTGAAGCCGTTACCGGGCGTTCAGCTGTAGATCACGACTTCGCGACGTTGAAGCGGAAGTGACAGATCTCGCCGTCGCGGACGGGATAGTCCTTGCCCTCGAGCCGGAGTTGCCCCTTCGTGCGGATGTCCGCGAACGAGCCGTTCGCCGCGACGAGATCGTCGTACGCCGTGACCTCGGCGCGAATGAAGCCTCGCGCGATGTCGGAATGGACGGTGCCGGCGGCGTCCTGGGCGCGCGTGCCGGACGCGATGGGCCAGGCTCGCACCTCGTCGTCGCCCACCGTGAAGAACGACACGAGACCCAAGAGCGCATAGCAGTCGCGCAGCACGCGATGGATCGCGGGCTCTCGCAGACCGAGGTCGGTCAGGAACGCCGCCTGCTCCTCGCCGCCGAGCTGCGCGACTTCCATCTCGAGCACCGCCGAGACCCAGCCAATCCGCGTCCGCGGCGCTCTCGCGATCGCCGAGAGGCCATAGGCGTCGACCGCGCGATCCGCGTCGCCGATCGCCTTCTCGTCGAGGTTGAGACAGTGGAGGATCGGCTTCTGCGAGAGCAGGGTGAACCCGCGCACGATCCGCGTCTCGTCGTCGGACAGGGCCACGGCCCGGAGTGGCGTCTCAGCCTCCAGATGCGTCTTGAGCCGGCCGAAGATCTCCTGTTCTTTGACCTCGGCATCGGTTCTTCGCTTCTTGATCGACGCCTCGAGTCTCTCGATCCGGCGCTCGACCACCTCCAGATCCGCGAGGACCAGCTCGAGCTCGAGATCGACGAGGTCGCGCCGCGGGTCGGGCGCGCCGAGCGCCTCGTCGCCGAACGCGCGCACGACGTGGAGCAGCGCGTCAGCGCTTCGGAAGTCCTTGATCTCGAGGCCCGCTCGCTCGCCCTTCGCGATGCCGGCGAGATCGACGACCTCGAAGGTTGCGTACGTGGTCTTCTTCGGCTCGAACATCGCGCTGAGACGGCCGACTCGCGGATCGGGCACGCGCGCGATCCCGGTGTGCAGCTCCGCGCGGCCGGTGTCGTAGCGGGACGTGGCGACGCTGGCGCCAGTGAGGAGATTGAACAGCGTCGTCTTTCCGCTTTTCGGCCGACCGATCAACCCGATTTTCATAGGGCCAGTATGCCAGGCCCGTGACCCGGCAGAGGGACGGCGACCGGGCTCCGTGCTGCCGACGTCGGGCGGACGCTATACTGAAACGCCATGTCGACGAGGCCGGCCCGGACGCTCGAGATCGTGCCGAACCCGCATCCCGACCGCGACTACGAGGTCACGATGACGGTGCCGGAGTTCACGTGCGTCTGTCCCGTGACCGGTCAGCCCGATTTCGCCACGATCCGCATCCGGTACGCGCCGGACCAGCATCTGGTCGAGTTGAAATCGCTGAAGCTCTACATCTGGTCGTATCGCGACCAGGGCGCCTTCCACGAGGACGTCACCAACCGCATCCTGAACGATTTCGTGGAAGCGGCCCGGCCGCGGTGGATCGAAGTCACGGGAGACTTCAACGTGCGCGGCGGGATCAAGACGGAAGTTCGCGCGTCGCACGGCAAGCGTCCGGAGATCTGATCACTTCGTGCGCGGCTTCCCCGTCGCCTCCTGATAGATCTGCCTCACGCGGCTGAGCAGCTCACGCGGCGGAACGCCCTTCATCAGGATCGCCGCGACACCGAGCTGCTCCGCTTCGCGCATCTGCTCGTCCGTCGCGTCCCCGACGAACATCACGGTGGCCGTGTCGGCTTAGTCCTGACGGAGCTGCCTCAACACGCTGAGCCCATCGCCCCCGGGCATGTGGAGGTCCAGCAGCAGGAGATCCGGCGCGTGGACGCGGACCGCCTGGATGGTGGCGCCGCCGTCCCGGCAGGACGCGACGATCTCGAACTCGTCGGAATCGGCGAGCAGCTTTTCGAGCGCGCTCAGCACGAGCGGATGATCGTCGGCGACGACGACGCGAATCGGCATGCCGTCACCTTAAGTGAGGAGCGTCACGCCGGTCAAGGCCGGCCGCTCCAACGTGCTGCTCGGCCGCCGACGTCAGCGGCGCGGCTGGATCCTCGCGAGCCGCCGGCGCAGCTCCGACACCTCGATCGGCTTGAACAGCACGAAGTCGACCTGGCTCACCTGCTCGGACGCGGCGGCCGCTTCCAGCCAGCCCGTGAGGAGCCCGACGGGAAGCTCCGGCCAGCGATGCTTCACGACTTCCGCCACCCTCCAGCCGCGCATTCGCGGCATGCCGAGATCGGTCAGGACGGCGTCGATCTCCACGCCACGCTCGAGAATGTCGAGTCCTTCTTCGCCGCTTTCGGCCGAGATGACGGTGTGGCCATCGCGGTCGAGCAATTCCCCGATGGTGTCGCGGACGTGCGCCTCGTCGTCGATCAGCAGCAAGCGCAGGGGCGTCGGCTCCGGGTCGCTGGTGCTGGCATGATGCGCCACGCGACCACCGGTCGGGAGCAGGAAGGTGACCGTCGAGCCCTTGCCGAGCGCACTGTCCACCGTCAGTTCCCCTCCGTGACGCTTCACGATGCCGTAGTTGACGCTGAGCCCGAGGCCCGTGCTCCGCGGGCCTTTCGTCGTGAAGAACGGCTCGAGCGCGCGCCGGCGCACTTCCTCGGACATGCCGACGCCGGTGTCGCTCACGCTGCAATGCACCGAGGACGCGGTCTGCCACGTCCGGATCGTGACGGTCCCGCCGGATGGCAACGCGTCCATCGCATTGAGCAGGAGGTTCATGATGACTTCTCGGAGCGCGCTCGGCTCTCCGGCGACGGTATCCATCATCCCGCACTGCACCTCCACCTCGATCGTGATGCCACGGACCTGGGCTTCGTCGTGCCAGCGCGGACGGGTCAGCTCCACCACCTCGGCGATCAACGCGTCGAGATCGACGTGCACGGGCTCGGCGACCGGCTCGACGCGGCTGAATCGTTGAACGCGACGGGTGACCTCGGCGGCGTCGCGGACGCTCTGCTCGATCAGCCCGAGGTGGCGGAGCAGATCGGGATCCGCGAGCTTCGCCGTCAAGAGCTGCGTGCGGCCCGAGATCACCATGAAGAGGTTGTTCAGGTGATGGGCCATCCCGGACGCGAGCTGGCCGATCGCCCGGAGCGTCTCGCCGCGCACGAGCTGGGCCTGCACGTTCTTCAGATCGTCGAGCGTCTGCTCCAGCGCGATCGTGGACCGCGTCGTCTGCGACTTGAGCTCGGCGTTCTGCACGCGATAGCCGATGTACGTCATCAACGTGTTCAGGAACTGGAAGTCGCTCGGGCTGAACGCGCCGGGGCGCAGGCCGTTGCCGCTGTCCTTCCGCGACAGGTTCAGCACGCCGATGACCTGCCCGGCCGCGCGAATCGGCAGGCAGATGAAGGAGCCGCTCTGATACTTCGGATCGTTCTCTTTCTCGAAGCGCGGATCCGTCGCGATGTCGTCGACGAACACGGCCTCCCCCGAGGCGAAGACGGTTCCGGCGATCCCATCACCGACCGGCACTTCCGTTCGCACCACGACGTCGGCCGGGAGGCCGCGCGCGGCGGCGATGCGCAGGGTGCGGCGATCGCCGACCGGCAGCATGATGGAGCCGATCGTCGCGTGGACCGTGCGCATCGTGTTGTCGAGCACGCCGTCCAGGTCTTCCGGCGGCGACGGCCGGCCCTCCCGGTTGACGATCTCCGTGAGGGCGTCCAGCTTCCCGAGCACGTCGCCGAAGCGCGTCGTGGAGGCTTGCAGCCGCTCGGTCAGCTCTTCGAGCGCGTGTCCGAGACTGCTCAGCTCGGCGACCCTGCCGAGCGCCGGCACCGGCGCCGGATCGAGCCTCGCTCTCTGCCCACCCGCCTCACCGAGGATGGCGCGCGCGCGTGCCGCCAGCCGCGAGATCTCCGTGAACGTCCGGGAGACGACCAGGCATCCCAGGATCGACACCAGCGCGGCGAACCCGAGCCCGAGCGCGATCTGAGTCCCACTGAGCATCTCGCCGTGTCCCAGGAGCCAGACGGCCGCCAGCAACGGGAGGAGCGTGACGAGCCCACAGATCGTCACCGTGGCGCGGCGAAGCGTGATGGTCGGTACGGCCGGTGTCCGCCTCCGAGGGCCCTGATATCCGAGCTTTTCTCGCGAAGGCAGCGAAACGGCGGGCCGGCCATTCTCGACTGAATGAAGCCGGTCCGACTTCCGTCCAATGCCGCCGAGGAGAGTACTCAATGCAGACGTCCTGGAAGCTGATCGGTGGCGCCGGCGCGGGGGCTGTCTTGATCGCGGTCATGTCCGGATTGACGATGGTCTATCTGCTGCGGCCGACCACTCCCGCTCCGGCGAGCGGCTCGAACGGCGCGGCGATCGGACAGCTCGACATCACTCCGGAAAGCGATCAGATGGCCGAGCCGCGGCGGGGCATCGTCGAGTACCTCCGCACGCCGAGCACATCGAGAGTCACCGCCGCCCGTATCGGGACGGCGGCCACTCACGTCCGGCCTGGCCTGCGCGGGGCGTCCGACGCCCGGGTCCGGCCGGAACGAGAGTGCGGGACCCGCCGCGACGGCGCTTCGTGCTGAGACATTTCCCGAGAACCGCCGGGAGAACGGTCGCACGTTCCTACCCACCGATCGTGATTCACCGGCGCGGAGCAGTTCCCGGGCGGAGACCGCGTCATCGGGGACCGCGACCACCTCGAGCCGCGGGGCCAGGTCGTGGTCGGCCGGCACCAGGGCCAGCAACCGCTCCATCCGACTCGCATAGCTCATCGCTTGCCGCCGCGTGGAGTTGGGCAGGATCGCGGCGAAGGCATCTTCGTTGAATCGTGCCAGGACGATCGGGTTACGAGAGTGCTGAACCAGGTGGTGCGCGTTCACGCGCACCGCCTCGAGAACGGCATTCGGGCCCGATCGCTGTTCCAACTCGGCAAGGCCCTCGAGGAAGATCCAGACGATGCCGACACCGTGGCCGAACCGTTCGTATCGCCGCAACTCTTCCTCGAAGCGCCAGAGGGCATAGCGACGATTCGGCAGCCCGGTCAACGCGTCGACGAACGTGTTGGTGGCGTCCATGGTCCTGTCTGTCGCGCCCCGGTTATCGGGACCGGGCGCGTGTCGCGCGAGCCGCGGTCAATTCCGCGACCACGGCCGCGAGCTTGTCCTGCGTGAGCGGCTTCGCGAGGACCGCGTCCGGCGCCGCCTGCCCGTCGCGCTGGCCATGGGGGTGATCACCCCATCCCGTCAACAACAGCACGGCGAGGTCGGACCGGACGCGCTTCACCGCGTCGACGACGTCCCAGCCGGTCATGCCTGGCATGCCGAGATCGGTGATGACCAGATCCAGCTCAGGACCGAGCTGCGCCAGCCCGTCGCGTCCGTTGGAGGCCACGAGCACGGTGTGACCGTAGCACCTCAGGATCTGCGCCATGATGTCGCGGACCGCGGCGTCGTCGTCGATCACCAGCACCGTGACACCGGAGGCGCGCGTTCCGGCGGCTCCCGTCGTGGAGGCGTCGCCTGAAACCGCGGGGAGGGCGATCGTGACCGTCGTCCCGTGACCGTCCGCGGTGTCCAGGGAGAGCGTTCCGTGATGACGCTGCACGATCCCGTAGCTCACGCTGAGACCGAGGCCGCGGCACCGGAAGCCCTTCGTCGTGAAGAACGGCTCCAGGGCGCGCTGTCGGACGTCCGGCGTCATCCCGACGCCGTTGTCACCGACCGAGCAGTAGACCATGCCTTCGGCGGCCCATGTCAGCACGAGGATGTCGCCGCCCGACGGCAGCGCATCCACGGCGTTCAGGACGAGGTTCAGGAGCACCTCGCGGAGCGCCGTGGGATCGCCCTTCACGCTCGGAATCCGGCCGCCCTCCAGGCGCGCGCGGATGGCGAGTCCATGCACTTGCGCCTCGTCCTGCCAGCGGGCGCGCGTCAACTCGAGCACGTCGCTCGCGACCTGGTTCAGGTCGACCTCCTGCGATTCGTCGAGCGGCTCGCTCCGGCTGAACGACGCCATGCGCCGCACGACTTCGGTCGCGTCGAGCACGGCGCGCTCCGTGCTCCGAAGCCGCACGATCACCGCTGGAGGCAGAATGTCGTTCAGCGTCAGCTGCACGTTGCCGAGGATCACCGTCATGATGTTGTTCAGATGGTGCGCGACACCGGCGGCGAGCTCGCCGACCGCGTGGAGCCGTTCGCTCTCCACGAGCTGCTTCTGGGAGGTCTCGACGGCGCTCACCGCCCTACTGAGCTGCGCGTAGAGGCGACGATTCTCGAGGGCGACGGCCGTCTGGTTCGCGAACGCCTGCGCCACGGCAAGCTCGTCCTCGTCGAACCGGCGCTCGGGACCGTCCAGCAGCACGAGGGCGCCGATCACGTAGTCCCGCACGTGGAGCGGCAACGCGAGCACGCATCCGGCCCCGTGCATGCGTGCGACCGCCAGCTCACCGCTGCCGCGGCGCTCCGCCGGCGCCGAAACGATCTCGGCGACGAGCGTGCCGAGACAGTCGAGCACGTCGTGAAGAATCAACTCGCCGGCGACGGCCTGCAGGACGGGTGGCTCGTCCCCGGTGACCTCGAACAGGACCGACGAGCGCGCGCTCACCAGCTCCAGCAAGGCCGCGGCGACCCGCTGATCGAGCGCGTTGCCGTCCACTGGATCGAACACGCGCCGTCCGAGCTCGGCGAGCAACCGCCAGCGGGGCTGCCCGGCGTCGCGTCGTTCGTTGACGTCGAAGTGCTCTTCCACGACTGGCATCAGCGATGGTCCTCGATCTCCCGCCGGGACGCTGTCCCGGGCTCACGACGTGAACGGTCGAACGGCTGGCGCGCGGATTCCGTGAGGTGCGCGAAGGCTCGCCGGGCTTCGTCGATCCATCCGTCCGCGACGCCGGCGGCGACGGGAATCCCGATCAGCGAACCCACCGCGCTGGTCAGCGCCCGCACCACCCCTCGCCAGCTCATCGGGACGGTGAGCGTGTGCACGATGTGTACCGAGCCTGCAGCCCCGCCAACTATCGAAAAAACCATATTCCTACGGCGAGACAGGGCCGTTGCGTCCGGGATTCGTGCCAGAACGCCGCGGCAACGTTGGCCAGACCGGCTCGGCCACCAGCAGGCTCGGCCACCAGCCTTGACCGGCCTCGACGTTCCCGCATAGAGTTTCTGGCGTTCGGGCCCTGGCTCGACGGCTGACATGCGACTCGGCGCCTACCTCGATCAGAAGTCGCCCCTGTTCACCGCCGCCATCGCGAGCGCGCTCATGGTCGCCGTCGCGGTCGTCGATTACGTGACGGATCCCGCCATCGACATGGCCGTCTTCTACGTCGTCCCGATCCTGCTCGTCACCCACAGGTCTGGAACGTTGGCCGGCATCGCCATGTCGATTCTGGCGGCCGAGTTGTGGCTGCTGAACGACAGGCTGGCCGATCGTGCGCTCCCGCTCCCGCTGGTTCACTACTGGAATGCCGCGCTGCAGCTCGCCTTCTTCATCCTGGTTCTGTTCCTGGTGGCGGCGCTCAAACGGGAACGACTCTCGGCGCGGCAGGACGCGCTCACCGGCGCGGGAAACCGGCAGGTTCTTCACGAGGTGCTCGACGCGGAGATCGCGCGGGCTCGACGCTTCGAGCGACCGCTCTCCTGCGCCTTGATCGACGTGGACCGGTTCAAATCGATCAACGATTCGCTCGGGCATCCGCAGGGCGACAACGTGCTGCGCGCGATCGCCGCGACGCTCCGCCAGCAGACACGCACGATCGACGTCGTCGCCCGGTTCGGCGGTGACGAGTTCGTCGTGCTGCTGCCCGAGACCGGCGCCGCCGCCACCGCCGCCGTCGTGCGGCGCATCCTGAAAGGCCTGGACGGCCTCCCGCCCGCGACGACCGGCACGCCGCCCATCACGCTCAGCATCGGCGTGGTGACGTTCGAACGTCCGCCCGAGAACAGTGACGAGGTGTTCCGTCGCGCCGACGCGGCGCTCTACGTCGCCAAACGCATGGGGGGCAACGCGGTCGAGCACGCGATCGTCCAGTAGCCGCCCGAGAGCTACCCTCCGCGCCCGAATTCCGGGTAGAGCGTCATCCCGCCGTCGACGAACAGCGTCTGGCCGTGAACGTAGTCCGAATCGTCCGAGGCGAGCCACACCGCGGCCTTGCCGATGTCCTCGGGCACTCCGATGCGCCCGTACGGGATCAGCGTGAGGAGCGAAGCGAGCGCCGCCGGGGTGTCCCACGCCGCACGGTTGATCGGAGTCTGGATCGCCCCGGGCGCGATGGAATTCACGCGGATCCTGTGCGGCGCCAGTTCCTGGGCGAGCGATTGCATGAAGAGCTTGACGCCACCTTTCGATGCGGCGTAGTTCGCGTGTCCGGCCCACGGAATCACCTCGTGCACCGACGACATGCAGATGACCTTGCCGGTCGCCCGGGACACCGGTCGCGGGCCACGGCGAATCATCTCGCGCACGGCTTCGCGCGTGCACAGGAACATGCCGGTCAGGTTCACCCCGAGCACCAGGTTCCACTGGTCGAGCGTCATGTCGACGAACGCCGCGTCGCGCTGGAGTCCGGCGTTGTTCACCAGGATGTCGATCGTGCCCCATCGAGAGCACATCTCGCGGAACATCGCCGCGACCTCGGCCTCCTTCGAGACGTCGGCGCGCAGGGCGAGTGTTTCCACGCCGCCGGCGGCGATCTCCTTCGCGATACGTTCTGCGGTGTCCTCGGCCGTCACGTAGTTCACGACCACGTTCGCGCCGGCCGCGCCGAGCGCGCGCGCGACGCCCTCCCCGATCCCGGAGTTCGCGCCCGTCACGAGCGCGTTCTGCCCCACGAGCGGCTGATGGACCATGGGCTCCTCCTCTCACCGTCGCCGGCCGGATCGTCCCGGCGGCGCGCAGCCGCTACGTCCGTGCCTCCACGCTCCGCCGGAACGTGTCCCGGATCTCCATCGTCGACCTCGACACGCGCGGGACGTCGCGCGCGGACGCGAGCCGGGTCTTGACGACGAGCAATCGCGGTCCGCCGTCCGTCCGCGTCCGGGCCAGTTCCTCGACGAGCGTCTCCTGATCTTCACAGCCGATCGCCCCCCGGTAGCCAGAGCTCCGCCCGATGGCCGCGAGGTCGACGCGGGTCGTGATCGACGGCTGCGCTCCGGTCGATTCGTACGCCTCGTTGTCCAGCACGACGTGGACGAGATTCGGCGGGCGTTCAGCGCCGATCAACGGCAGCGCCCCGAGGCTCATGAGCGCACTTCCGTCGCCTTCGAGGACGAAGACCCGACGGCGCGGCACGAGCAGGGCGAGACCCAGCCCGAGGGCCGACGCCAGCCCCATCGAGCCGAGCATGTAGAAGTTTCCGGGACGATCGAGCACGCTGAACGCTTCGCGGGAGATCATCCCGGTCGTCGTGATCACAAGATCGTCCTCGTCGAGCTGGCTTGCGATCGCGTTGATCGCCTCGTCTCGCGCGATCACTCGATCGCTCCGGGCCGCACGATCAGGGCACCGGGCACCGATCGCTTGCGGATCGCGGCCAGCAGCCGATCCAGGCACGCCCGTGGATCACCCGGTTCGAGAATCTGGTACGGCAGGTCGAGCAGCTCCAGCATTCCGAGCGTCTTGACCCCCATGACCCAGTGCTCGGGTGCGTCGCCCGGAGGGCCGCCGTACCCGCGCCATCCGACGACGAGCACGCACGGGATCTTGTAGACGAGACTGAACGACGTCACGCCGTTGACCAGGTTGCCCAGGCCGGAATTCTGCAGGAGCACCAGGCCGAGACGTCCGGTGAAGTAGGCTGCGCTGGCGACGCCGAGCGCGACGTCCTCGCGCACGGCGGGCACGTACCTGATCTCAGGATCGTGAAGGACCTGCTCGAACACGCTCCTCAATGTCGAGTCGGGCACTCCGGAGACGAACGTCAGGCCGCGTTCCTTCAGCGCGGCAACGAACGCGGCGGCGGGGCCCGATCGCTTCGTCACCGCAGCGAGTCGCGAAAGTATCTGACCGTTCGGTCGAAGCCTTCGGCGAACGGAACTTCGGGCACGTAGCCGAGCAGCCTTCTGGCTCTCTCGACGTCGGCCAGGGTGTGCGCGACGTCCCCCGCGCGAGCGGGCGTGTGCCGTCGTTCGAGCTTGCGCGCCAGGATGGACTCCAGTGTCTCGATGATGTCGAGCAGGGAGATCCGGCTGCCGCACCCCACGTTCAGCACCTCTCCGGCGGCCTGGGCGGCGCGCGCCGCGAGCACGTTGGCGTGCACCACGTTGTCGACGTAGGTGAAATCCCGCGACTGTCGGCCATCGCCGTGGACTTCGAGCGGCTCTCCGGCGAGCGCCCACAGGATGAACCGCGGAATCACCGCAGCATACTCGGACGTCGGGTCTTGCCGCGGGCCGAAGACGTTGAAGTAGCGGAGCCCGGTCGTTCCCACCCCGTAGAGACGTGTGAAGACGCGCGCGTACTGCTCACCGGCCGCCTTGGAGACAGCGTAGGGCGAAATGGGCGACGGCGCCTGATCTTCCCGTTTCGGCAAGTCCGGAGCGTCGCCGTACACCGAGGACGATGACGCGTAGACCACGCGCGGCACGCCGGAGCGCCGCGCGGCTTCCAGGACGTGCAAGGTGCCGGTGACGTTGTTGTCGTTCGCCCCGAGCGGGTCGGCGACCGACCGCGGGACCGACCTCATCGCCGCCTGGTGGAAGATGACCTCCACGCCCTCGGCCGCTCGCAGGACAGTGTCGAGGTCGCGGACGTCGCCGCGGACGATGTCCAGGCGATCGGAGAACCCGTCCGCGAACGAGAGGTTCTTCTCCGCGCCGGTCGAGAAGTTGTCGAGGACGCGCACCGCCGCGCCGTCGGTGAGGAGTCGTTCGACCAGGTGAGAGCCGATGAACCCCGCGCCACCGGTGACGAGGAAACGGGCGTTCATCCCGCGCAGTCTATCACCCAGATCAGGACGGCGGTCGCGCGGGATGGCCGCGGTATCATCGTCGAGATGCCGTCCGCGGGCGACCTCCTGCACGAGCGGCTGCGCACGGAACCGACGATCGGCGTGATCGGCCTCGGGTATGTCGGGCTGCCGCTCGCCGTGGCATTCGCGCGATCCGGCGCCACCGTGCTTGGCATCGACGTCGACGGTGAGCGCGTCGCCTCCATCGCGCGCGGAGAGAGTTTCGTGGAGGACGTCGCCTCGACCGCCGTGGCCGAGCTGGTTCGCGACGCTCGCCTCTCGGCCTCGAACGAGTTCTGGCGACTCAAGGATGCGGACGCGATCGTCATCTGCGTACCGACCCCTCTCGGAAAATCGAAGGAGCCGGACATCTCGTTCATCATCGCCGCGGCCGAGCAGGTGGCGCGCGTCATTCGCCCCGGACAGCTCATCGTGCTGGAATCGACGACGTATCCCGGCACGACGCAGGAGATCCTCCTGCCGCGACTGCAGGCGGGCGGCCTCACGGCCGGCGAGGACTTCTTTCTCGCGTTCTCGCCCGAGCGAATCGATCCCGGCAACCGGCGTTACACGCTCCGCGACATTCCCAAAGTCGTGGGCGGCCTGACGCCCCGGTGCCGCGACCTGGCGACCCTGCTCTACGAGCGTGTGACCCGCGAGGTCGTCCACGTGTCGAGTCCGGAAACCGCGGAGATGGTGAAGCTCTTCGAGAACACGTTCCGCTCGGTGAACATCGCCCTCGTGAACGAGTTCGCGATCATGTGCCGGCGTCTCGGGATCTCGGTCTGGGAAGTCGTCCGCGCGGCGGCCACGAAGCCGTTCGGGTTCATGCCCTTCTATCCCGGTCCGGGCCTCGGCGGACACTGCTTGCCGTCGGATCCGTACTATCTCTCGTGGAAAGTGCGGCTCGAAGGCTACGAGCCACGCTTCATCACCTTCGCCGACGAGATCAACCGCCAGATGCCGCGGTTCGTCGTGGACCTGGTGGCCGATGCGCTCAACGATCGGGCGCGGTCGATCCGCGGCGCACGGATCCTGGCGTTGGGCGTCGCGTACAAACGGAACGTCGCAGACACGCGCGACTCGCCCGCGCTCGAGATCATCGCCGTGCTCCGCGCCAAGGGCGCCGCCGTCGAGTACCACGATCCGCTCGTGCCGTGTATCACGGTCGATGGACAATCACTGCGGTCCATCGATTGGGCGAACGCCGAGGTCGGCTCGCGGGATGTCGTCCTCATCCTGACCGACCATGCGAGCTACGACTGGCCGGCGATCGTCGAGCGCGCGCGGCTCGTCATCGACACGCGCAACGCTACCGGCGACCTCACCGCCCCCGAGAACGTCGTCCGGCTCTGA
>QHRT01000099.1:18654-19086 GCA_003220195.1 Candidatus Rokuibacteriota bacterium
TCGCCCCGGAGCGGCTGATCGCCATCGGCCGGGCGCTTTTCGCTCTCTCGTCCTTGATCGCCATCTGGCCCGGGCCCACCGGTCCCGCCCACGCCGTGGTCTCGGCATATGCGGTCTACGCGGGGCTGCTCATGGTGTTGAGCTCGACCTCATCACGACCGGCAGCGGCGCCCGCTCTCGCGACCCACGCCGTCGATGTCGTGATTTGCGCAGTGCTCATGTACCGGACCGGCGAGCCGGGTAACCCGTTCTTCCTCTGCATGGCGTTCGCGCTGATGTCGGCGGCTCTTCGATGGCAGGCCCGCGGAACGCTCTGGACCGCCGCCGCATTGCTCGCCGGCGGCGTCGCCCTGGCGAGCGCCGGTAGCCTGACGCTGCCGTTGAACCGATTCCTCACGCGGGTCCTCTATGTGGCCGTGCTCGCGGTCGTCA
>QHRT01000484.1 GCA_003220195.1 Candidatus Rokuibacteriota bacterium
TTCCGCTTCGCCACCATGCCAGCTTCCGCCACCGACCAGAGGATGCCCATGTGTCCCAGGATGAGAGGAACGTCGGGGAACGTGCGGGCCATCTCCTCGTACTGGAGTGGCGTCGTCCAGAAGTCGTGCATGCAGTGTCCGTAGACGGCGAGCCCGGTGTCCGCGCACGTCTTGAAGATCGGGTCCATGAGCGGATGCGAGCTGACGGGGTGACCCATCATGGTGGGATGGAGCTTGAGGCCCTTGATGCCGGGCGCGCGCGCGTAGCGGCGAATCGTGTCGGCCGCGTCCGCGTCACGCGGATTGACCTCCATGAACCCGATGAGTCGCGTCGGAAACTTGCGCACCGCTTCGACGATGTAGTCGTTGTCGTGCTCCGGCGACAGCCCCTCGTGCATGAACAGCTCGGGGGCGTTCGGTTTCGGTCTCCACACGTGGTTGTACGCGTCGATGATCATGGGCGATGTGCTCCCGGTCGACGATGACCTCTTGCGACGTGGAACGTTTCATCCGCGCCGACGTTCGCGCACGGCGGAGGATAACACCCGGAGCTAGATCGAGGAAGCCGTCCGGTACGCCTCGTGGACGCCATCCATGATGAGGCGCGGGAGACGGCAGTCGCCGACCTTTCGGAGTTCGAGGCCGGCCTCGCGCAACGGTCTCTCGAGCTCCACGAGCGGCACCGATCGGATCGCGAGAATCACCGCGTCGCAGTCGACGTGACGGTGCGCCTGCGACTGGTCCACGATCGTGACGCCCGCGTCCGTCACCGAATGCAGGACGGCGCCGGTCAGGATGCGGACGCGGGTCAGGATCCTCGTCATGTGAGCCTGCATGTGCGGGTTGAGATCGTCCCCCACGCTGGCGCCCGCATGAAGGATGGTCACCTCACGCCCGCGCTCGGAGAGGTGCGCCGCGATCTCGACGGCCGCCTGGCCACCGCCCACCACGGCGACGCGGCGCCCCGCGGGCTCTGATCGGAGCGCGGCCAGCACGTCCACGACCTGCGTCGCCTGGATCCCCGGAATCGTCGGGCGGTACGGAACGCCGCCGGTCGCGAGGATCACGACGTGCGGCGCCAGCGCCTGCACGACCGCGAGCGTCGCGGACTCGTGGCGAACCGTGACGCCGAGCTTCTGAACCTGCGTTGTCAGGTATGCAACGTAACGAAGCAGGTCCTGCTTGAACGGCATCGTCGATGCGAGCCTCGCTTGCCCGCCGAGCTCCGGCTCGCGCTCGAAGAGCGTGACCACGTGGCCGCGCAGCGCCGTCACGCGGGCCGCCTCGAGACCGGAGGGCCCGCCGCCGATCACGGCGACGCGTTTCGATTCCGGCGCGCGCGGGAGATCTTCCGACGCCACGCTGCTCTCGCGGCCGGCGGCGAAGTTCACGGAGCAGCCGACAGGACGCAGCGCGCTGATGCCACGGGCGAAGCAGCCGTCATTGACGCGAATGCAGGGACGAATGTCTTCGGGACGGTTCTCGCGTGCCTTCCTCGGCCAGTACGGGTCCGCCAGGAGCGCACGGCCGAGCACCACGAAGTCGACCTCACCGGTCGCGACGGCTCGTGCGGCGACCTCCGGCTCGCCCATCGATCCCACCACCATCACCGGGATCCGGATGGCGGCCTTGACGGCCGCGGCCGCCGGCACGTTCATCGCGAGAGGCTTGTAGTGCGGCGGCACCTCGAAGTCCCACGCGTCATGCGACCCCGCCGAGACGTGGATCGCGTCGGCGCCCTCGGCCTCGAGCCGTTCTGCGATGCGGAGGCTCTCCTCGAGCGTGAGCCCGTCCTCCACGTACTCGATCGCGCTCAGCTTCACCGTCACCGGAAAGCCGTCGCCGACCTCGCGGCGAACCTCGCAAAGCACATCGATCAGGAAGCGGAGACGATTCGCCGGTGTCCCGCCGTAGCCGTCGTTCCTCCGGTTCGTTCGCGGCGACAGGAAGCTGGTGATGAGATAGCCGTGCGCCGCGTGAAGCTCCACCAGGTCGAAGCCCGCCAGCTTCGCGCGCCGCGCGCCCTGACCGAACGCCCGGACGATGTCGCGGATCTCCTCGACGGAGAGCTCGCGAGGCACGAGGCTCTTCCACGGAACCGGAGACGCGGCGACCACGGGAAGAATTCCCGACGACTTCTGCGGACCGCAGTGACCCAGTTGAAGGCCGATGGCCGCGCCGTTGATCTTCACCGTGTCGGCCAGTCGCGCCAGCGCCGGCACGAAGCGGTCATCGGAAACGTTCAACGCGCCGACTGACGGGCGCCCATCGTCCGTCACGGCTGCCGCCTCGGTGAGGATCAGGCCGACCTCGCCTCGAGCGCGCTCCACGAGGTAGTCGACGAGCTCGGTGCTCACGCCACCATCGGGATGGCACATCGCCGTGTACATCGACGACATGACCAGCCGGTTCTTGACCGTGAGGCTTCCGATGCGGCCGGGCTGGAACAGCACGTCAAGCCTGTGCGTCATTCGAACACCGTCTAAAGTGTGTTGCTGTCACGCTGGGAATTGGGGCCGCGCGTTGCCCTTCTTCGTGGACATGAAGTCGTCCAGCGTGCGGGTGATGCAGGCTGCCCCCGACTGACCCGTCGTGCACTCGTACCCGTTGGCGATCAACAGTTGCTGGAGTTGTTGGACGCTCGGCCCGTTCTTCGAGCCGCCTTCGCCGACGCGTGCATCGATGAGATCTTTGGTGGCCGACATCAGATCTTCCTCCGGTCGGTGGGCTGAGCCATGCCGTCCGTATCCCACGTCTCGCGCGTCTCGTCTCCGAGCCGGGGCCGCGTCGACGATACTCTAGCGAGCGACGTGAGACCAGCTTCCGGGAGTTCGTGATGGCGAGGCAATACCCCTACGTCACCGTCGACGTATTCACCGATCGCGCGTTCACCGGCAATCCGCTCGCCGTCGTCACGGACGCGAGCGGCCTGACCCGGGACGAGATGCAGGCGATCGCGGCCGAGTTCAACTACTCGGAATCGACGTTCGTGCTTCCGCCGGACGATCCGGCCCATACGGCACGGGTCCGGATCTTCACCCGTCAGAACGAACTCCCGTTTGCGGGCCACCCGAACGTCGGCACCGCGTTCGTGCTCGCTCTCGCTGCTGAACGTCGTGGAGCTGCCGTCGGCTCGACGGTGCTCTTCGAAGAGAGCGCCGGTCTGGTGCCGGTCGAGGTGCTGCGAGAGGCCGACGGGCGCGTGGTCGGCGCGACGCTCACGGCTCCGCAACCGCTCACCATCGGCAGGACGATTCCCGCGGATGTGGTGGCGCGATGCGCCGGGCTCACGCCGGCCGCCATCCGGACTTCCACCCATGAGCCGGTCATCGCGTCGGTCGGGTTGCCATTCATCATCACGGAAGTCGCGAGCGACGCGATCGGTGCGGCGCTCCCGGACGCGACGGCGTTCGCGGGCGCGGCGCGACGCTTTCCGCCGGAGTCCGGTCGCTTCTCGATCTTTCTCTATGCGCGGCCCGTTGGCGGGACAGGAAACGCAGAGTTCCGCGCGCGAATGTTCTCGCCGCTCGGAGGGACGGTGGAGGATCCCGCGACCGGTAGCGCGAACGGTGCGCTGGTCGCGTTCCTGAGCAGCCTCGACCCGGCGGCCGACGCCCTGCTGTCGTTCACCGTCGTGCAGGGAGTCGAAATGGGACGACGCAGTGTGCTGCAAGTCAGCGCCGAGAAGCACGGCGGCTCGATCGTCTCGGTGCGAGTCGGTGGGCAATGCGCTCCCGTGATGGCCGGGACGCTGGTCGTCTGACGCTCGCGCGGTGGAATCGAGGCCGGCGATTCAGGGCAGCGGATCGACGATCCTGATACGCGCCGAGGATCTCTCGAGTGCGCTCGCCGTGTCGTCGAGTCTGAGCGCACGCCAAGAGCCAGGGCCCGGGCATGCCCACGTTGGGAACTGGCCCGCGAGGTTCTGCCCGTCTTGTTGCGAACGCGGGCCGGTCTCGCGGAGATCGACGAGGCACTCCAGAATGGGAGTTTGGACGACGGACATCCGTCGCATGCTTCTCACGTTTGACCTCTGATAGACCTTCAGGCAGGAGCCCATGGCACATCGGACGGCACAAGCGGCGTACGTAGCTCCCCGTTCGCGACGCGCGGTTCCTTGTCCGGCGCTTGTGCCCTTTTCGCCCGCTATTCCATTGATATTTCGTTGTCGCGTGTAGCGGCCGGCGTTCACGCGTATCCCGCTCACGCGCAGGAGGCGGAAGATGCGAATTTTGAAGTCCGGCCCTTTCCGCTCCGTATCCTGTTGATATTCCGTTCTCGCGCGTGACGGACGTCCGGCGTTTTTTCGCTGCGGATCCTATTGGATTTCCTGAACCTGACGCCGTAGCGGCGCGTGGAATCTTCCGGCCGCGCCTTGCTGCTCTTCAGCGTGACGTCGCCCGGGCGGATGTCCTCCCCGGCAAGGGCCGCGGCACGCCGCCGACGTCCCCCGACCCGCCGGAACAGCCGGGGCCTCCAGTTGCGCGTCGTCGAGGTCGACCGGCAGCGGCCACGTCAGCGCGGCTCGCGCTCGCGAACGCCGCGCCGCGCGGCGCGCGGCCGCATCGGGCCACGGAAATATTTCGGCATCCGGTCGGCGAAGTACCTGCCGGTGAGGCCGGCGATCGGCCCGTTCGCGTCGATGATGGCGAACGACAGCCCGCGCCGGGCGAGGCGGCGCGCGATCGCGCCGGCGAACGTCACGACATCCGCGAGCTCGCGGCAATAGATGAGCTGCGCGCAGGGGATCACGCCGTTGACGAGGCGCGGGCGGAACACGAACGGATGTGCGCGGTCCGCGGTCGCGCACCAGAAGCTGATGCATCCGTACTCGCCGTGATCGACGAGCAGCTCACGCTCGAAGGATTCGAACGGGGCGTCCGGAACGGTGTCGGCGGAAAGCACGCGGCCATGCCGGCCGCGGTGGAGCGCCGGGACCGCGACGAACACGCCGTTGCTGAAGCGCTGATACCCCTGCGCCTCCAGGATCGGCCACGTGTGGTGCGCCGGCGAGATGTTCGTGTAGGTGACGTCCCTGCGCTTGAGCGCCTGCGACACCAGCAGCGCCGCGTAGCTCCGGAAGGCGGGCTCGACATACCAGCTCGACACGTTGGCCCGCAGTGCGCCGCCGCCCGGCGTTGCCGAGAAGATCAGCAGGATGACTCCGACCGGGACGCCGTCGTTTTCCAGGAGATAACCGTAACGCGGCATGTCGGCGGGAGTGGAGCGCCCTTTGAGACTGGCGAGCGCGCACCGCCAGAACGCGAGCGAGCGGCGGGCACCAAAGCCACGCGTCAGCAAATGCGCAACCGGGTCCAGGTCGGCGTCGGCAATCTGCCGGCAGCGCACCCTGGACGGAGAAGGCGAGCGTTCGGAATCGACCATGAGGCGGCGATAGCGCTCAGCGCGCTCTTGACGCCCTCGAGGTGATTTTCCCGCGATCCGCGTTCCCATCATCGCAAACCTTACGGACGGACGCGGCCGGTTCCCAGGGCTTCCTCGCCGACGCCATCGGATCCACCGTTGCGCTCGTGGATAGCGCGGGCGTCGTGCAGATTCGGTACACCTACGACGCATTCGGCTCTGTCGCCGTAATCGGGTCGCCCGACGAGAACTCCTTCCAGTTCACTGGGCGGGAGAACGACGGTCCTGGGCTCTACTACTATCGCACGCGGTACTATCATGCCGGATTGCAGCGCTTCCTTAGTGAGGATCCGATTGGGCTTGTCGGCGGACTGAACCTCTATCGGTATGCAGGGAACAATCCGATACGATTCAATGATCAGTTCGGCCTCTGTCAGATCGAGGTCAAATTCTCGCCGGCGTCAGGTCTTCCAATTGGGGCTTCTCACCCACAGATCGTGACAACGGATCCGAGTGGCAACCAGAACTTCTATGAGGCAAACGCCCAATACAA
>QHRT01000478.1 GCA_003220195.1 Candidatus Rokuibacteriota bacterium
GGTCGAAACGCGGAGCACAACAATGACAAAGGTGCTGCAGTATGGGGTGTCCGGAGCCTTGGCGTCCGTGGTGAGCGACGTCCTGATGGAGAAGCTCGGGTTCTCCGCGCATCTGTTCGCCTCGGGTTTTGGCGCGCGCGAATTCGTTCTTAAATTTGCGCTGTTCCTCCTTGTGTTCGTCGTGTTCGTGGCCTTGCTGACGCTTCTGTCGAAGAAGGGCTCTGTCCACAGCCGCTAGTTCGACGCCGCAGCAAGGCAGTTACGCCCTCCTGCCTCCGCACGAAAATCGTTTAAGCTCGGAGCGGGAGCGCGGAGCCGCCACGCCACTTCGCAACGGCTCGGGGGAAAACGACATGAGATTTGTGCGCATGGCCTCGACGATTCGAACGGTGCCGCTCGCCATCGTCGGCCTGATGATCGTGGTGCTCGCCACGGCGTGGAGCGAAGCGGCCGCAGCGCGGCCGACGCAGTGGACCATCGTCGTGTCGGAGAAGACGGGCGGCGCCGACCCGCTGAGCGAGCACGGCACGAACTCGCAGTACTACCTGATCCCGCACGTGGTCGAGGCCTTGACGCGGCTCGAACTTCTCCCGAACGAGCGCACGTGGGGCGTCGCCCCCGAGCTCGCGGAGAAGTGGAGCTTCGCCGATCCGAAGACGCTCGTGGTCGAGCTCAAGCGCGGCGTCAAGTTTCAGAACGGCGAGGAGCTGACGGCCGAGCACGTGAAGGCCGCGCACGACGCGTTCGTCGCGCCCGAGAAGCCCGGCCGGCTCGGCCTGATCCTGAAAGCGCTCGGAAAGGCGGAGGTCGCCGGGAAGTACACCGTGAAGTTCCATCTGCCAAAGGCAGACCTCTCCGTGGTCGCCGCGACGACGCATTTGCTGGTGCCACCGATGGCGCGGCACTCGATGACGCGCGAACAGTTCGAGGCGAAGCCGATCGGCAGCGGCCCGTACAAGGTCGTCGACTGGCCGAAGGACGGCACGGTGCGGCTCGAGGCGTGGGACGGCTATCGCTCGGGCAAGGCGTTTCCGGAGAAGCTGATCGTCCGACACGTACCGGAACCCTCGACGCGCGTCTTCGAGCTGGCGGCGGGAACGGCGCAGATCGCGTGGAACGTCCCGATCGAAGCTCTGCCGACGATCCAGGCGAACCCGAAGCTCGAGGTCGTGAGCCTGACCGGCGGCTCGGCGCTCTCGTACGTCATCAACCTCTACAAGACGACGCCGCCGCTCCGCGACAAGCGCGTGCGCCAGGCGATGAACTACGCCGTCGACCGCGCGGCGATCGTGCGCACGATCCTGGCGGGACGCGGCGGCGTCCATCCGGCGCCGCTCTGGGCCGGGTGGCTGGGCGCAAGCCCCGAGGTCGCGCCGTACACGTACGATCCCGAGAAGGCGAAGGCGCTCCTCAAGGAAGCCGGGTACCCGAACGGATTCGCCTTCAACTGGACCGTGACGCAAGGCGTGTTCGTGAAGGACGTCGAGGTCGCGCAGGCGGTCGCGAACCAGCTCGCGAAGGTCGGCATCAAAGCGACCGTGCAGCCGGCGGAGCGCGCGCGGCTTCTCGCGCAGCGGAGCGAGGGCGATTACGATGTGCTCGAGCTCATCTGGACGATGTCGTGGCATCCCGCGATCCTGTTCTCGTTCACGCTCCACACGTCGTATCCGGATGCGAAGCTCGCGGCGAAGTGGGGAGCGATGCCGCCGGAGCTCGTGAAGGCGCGCGCGCTGATGGAGGAGGCGGGCGCGGCGCAAAGCCTCGACGAGATGGGCCGGGGCTACGCTCGCCTGAATCAGCTCATGCGCGACGAGGCGTTCTGGCTCTACGTCAACACCGTCGACACGCTGTGGGGCGTTCAGAAGGACATCGCGTGGCGACCGTACCCGGCGGCGTTCCCGTCGTACGACGACTACTGGCATCGTACCGGCAAGAAGGCGCCCGAGAGCGCGACCGTCCCGCTCGTTCCGAGGTAGTGCGGGGCAGACGGCGTGCCGAGCCTGATCGCTCGCCGCCTGGTGCAGGCGCTGCTGGCACTGGTCGCGGTGCTGCTGGTGGTGTTCGTGTGCCTGCTCGCCACGGGCGATCCCGTCGAGATGCTGGTGCCGCCCGACGCCACCGAGTTGGACAAGACGAAGATCCGTCACGCCTACGGTCTCGATCGGCCGGTGCTCTACCAGTTCGGCGCGTTCGCGTGGCGCGCGGTGCGCGGAGACTTCGGCCGGTCGTTCTTCTCGGATCGCCCGGCGCTCACGCTCGTGTTCGAAAGGCTTCCGGCGAGCGTGGAGCTGGCGGTCGCGTCGACGCTGATCGCGATCGTCGTCGGCGTGCCGCTCGGAATCGTGGCGGCCGTCAAACGGGCGACGGTCGTCGATCAGCTCGTGATCGGCGTCGCGCTGCTCGGACAGTCCGTCGCGAGCTTCTGGCTCGCCCTCATGCTGATTCTCTGGTTCGGCGTCATGCTCCAGTGGCTGCCGGTGTCGGGAAGATTCGGGTGGGCGTCGCTCGTCCTGCCGTCGGTGGCGCTGAGCGTGTGGCTGCTGGCGCTTCTCGCGCGGCTGACCCGCTCGGAGATGCTCGAGGTGCTGGGCCAGGACTTCATCAGGACGGCGCGGGCCAAAGGCCTGGGCACGACGGCGCTCCTGGCTCGGCACGCGCTCCGGAACGCGTTGATCCCGCTCGTCACCGTCACCGGCGTGAGTCTCGGCTGGCAGCTCGGCGGCGCCGTCGTCATCGAGGCGGTGTTCGCGTGGCCCGGGC
>QHRT01000100.1 GCA_003220195.1 Candidatus Rokuibacteriota bacterium
CGAGCTCGGCGCCCAGATAGCGGCCGAGGTTAGCGCCCAGGAAGAAGCCGTTCGCCTGCTGTCCCGACGAGAGGTCGATCCCCGGCGCCGCGCCGTGGGTCTTGAGCTGGAACGCCATGCCAGAGCGTCCACCGAAATAGAACCGCACCTGGTCGGTGTCCTGGGCGCTCGCACGGCTGGCGCCGCCGAGCAGGACGATCGCGGCGAGAACGGCGAGACGGAGTCGCATGGCGGTTGCGATTCTAGTCCGAGAGCGTCTCTGTCGTGGCATGGATAAAGGGAAGCTTCTTTCCCGGAGCGGCTTGACGCGTGCGCACGGGCCGGCCGAATATACCTCACCATTCTCGAGTCGAGGAGGTTCACTCATGCCGCACCGACTGTCTCGCCGCCGCTTTCTCGGTTCCGCGCTCGCGAGCGGCGCCGTCGCGGGTCTGGCGCCGGCGCGTCTCGTGCTCGCGCAGGGCGACAAGATCGCCGGCGAGATCACGGTCACGAGCTACGGCGGCGCCTGGGAGGAGTTCATGCGCGGCACGATCGTGCCCGGCTTCGAGAAGGAGTACCCGGGCACCCACGTGGAGCTGGCGATCGGGCTCAGCAAGGACTGGATCGCGAAGATGAAGGCCGCGGGCAAGAACAACAATCCCTACGACGTCGTCATCACCAACGAGGTGTGGGCCGCGCCGCTGCGTGCCGACGGCTACTACACGAAGCTGCCGGTCGATCGAGTGCCGAATCTCAAGCTCGTCGCGCCGAACTTGCGGATCAAGGACGACACCGGCGTCCTGTCCCTCGTCGGGCCGATCGGGCTCTCGTACCGCACCGACAAGATCAAGACCGTTCCGAAAGCGTGGAAGGATCTGTGGACGGTCCCCGAGTACAAGGGCAAGCTCGGCATCTACAACATCGTCAACTCCGCGGGGCAGATGTTCGTCGCGCTCACCTCGAAGCTCTGGACCGGCGGCGACAAGGACGTCGACACGGCGTTCCGCAAGATCGCCGAGCTGAAGCCGTTCAAGCAAAGCGACTTCTCCGGCGACATGGAGAAGCTCCTGATCCAGGGCGAGGTGCTGGTCGGCATTCTCGACATGCCGGCCGCGGTGCGCCGGAAACGGGGCGGCGCGCCCATCGCCTGGGTGGCGCCGGCCGAAGGCATGATCATGTTCGAGCAGGACACCGCGGTGACCGCCGGCGCGAAGAACAAGGCCACCGCGTTCGCGTTCGTGAACTATTTCTTGAAGAAAGAAACGCAGGAGCAGTGGCTCGTCCGCCAGACCTGGCTGCCGGCCAACACGCAGGTGAAGGTGCCGGACGATCTCAAATCGCTCCTGCCGGTCGGCGTCGCCGACATCCCGAAGATCCTCCAGTGGGACTGGCTCTGGATCAACGAGCAGAAGCCGAAGCTGATCGACCGCTGGAACCGGGAGATGTCGAGCTAGCATGCGCGCATGGCGGGGATCCAGCTCCGGGGGCTGACCAAACGCTTCGGATCCGTCGTCGCCGTCGACGACCTCTCGCTCGACGTCGCCGACGGTGAGCTGATCGCTCTCCTCGGCCCCTCGGGCTGCGGCAAGACGACCACGCTGCGCACGATCGCCGGATTCGAGACGCCCGACGCCGGCGAGATCTACTTCGGCGAGCGCCGCGTCAGCGATCTCCTGCCCGAGCAGCGCCGGATCGGCATGGTCTTCCAGAACTACGCGCTGTTCCCCCACATGACGGTGGCGGAGAACGTCGCGTTCGGGCTCGAGATGCGCAAGACGCCGGCCGCGGCGCTCCGCGAGCGCGTGGCCGCGGTCCTGGCGAAGGTGCAGCTCACCGGTCTCGAAAAGCGCTACCCCCGGCAGCTCTCCGGCGGCCAGCAGCAGCGCGCGGCGCTGGCGCGCGCGCTCGTGGTGTCGCCGGACGTGCTCTTGCTGGACGAGCCGCTCGCGAATCTCGACGCCAAGCTGCGCGAGGAGATGCGCTTCTACGTGCGCTCGCTCCAGCAAGAGGTCGGGATCACGACCGTCTACGTCACCCACGACCAGGCCGAAGCGATGGTCATCGCCGATCGCATCGCGGTGATGTTCGCCGGACGCATCCACCAGCTGGGCGCGCCGGCGGACATCTATCATCGTCCGGCCACGGCGACCGTGGCGGAGTTCATCGGGCTCACGAACTTCATCGAGGGCAAGGTGATCGGCCAGCACGGCGCATTGCTGAACGTCGACACGTCGCTCGGCGTGCTCACGTGTCAGGGCTCGCTGCCGTCGCCGGATGCGCGGCCGATGCTGCTCGTGGCTGTGCGGCCGGAAGCGTTGCGGCTGTCCGCACCGTCCGGGTCCCCGCCCGCGGAGAACCGACTCGACGGCGCCGTGAAGGCGCGCGCGTTCCTCGGCAACATCGTCGACTATCGCATTGCCGTGAGCCCGTCGGTCGTGCTGCGCGTGCAGGGCGCGCCTCACGACTCGTTCGCCGTCGGTGACCGCGTGGCCGTCACGTTCGAGCCGGCCGCCGCGTGGTCCGTCCCCTCACGGGAGGACACCGCATGAGGCGCGCGGCGTGGCTGCTGGTCGCGCCGGCGGTCGCGCTCGTCGTCGTGCTCTTCGTGATGCCCTACGCGAACCTCCTGGTGATGAGCTTCTTCACCCCGGCCACGACCGCGCCGTACGAGCCGACCGTTACGCTCGGCAACTACAAGGTCGCGCTCGCGGACTCATTCCAGTGGCGCGTGCTGTGGCGCACGCTCAAGCTGGGCGTGCTCGCGACGGTGGCGACGCTCATGCTCGGCTATCCGCTGGCGTGGAATCTCGCCCGTGCATCGGGACGGACGAAGGCCGCGCTGCTGGTCCTGCTGCTATCGCCGCTGCTGGTCGGCGTCGTGATCAGGAGCTTCGGCTGGATGGTCCTGCTCGCCGATCAGGGCCTCGTCAACTCGCTGCTGCGCCGCTCGGGCCTGGCGCCGGGCGGGTTCAAGCTCATGTACAACGAGTTCGGCGTGCTGGTCGGCACGGTGCACATCTTTCTGCCCTTCATGGTCCTGTCGATCGCCGGCGCGCTCGAGAACATCGCGCCCGATCTGCCGCTGGCGGCGCGCAGCCTCGGCGCCTCGGCGACGAAGGCGTTCTGGCGCATCGTCGTGCCGCTCTCGCTGCCCGGCGTCTTCGCCGGCTGCCTCCTGGTCTTCGTGCTCACCGTCAGCTCGTACGTGATCCCGGTGCTGCTGGGCGGCTTCAAGGTGATCACGACGCCCCTGCTCGTCGTGCAGACCGCGGTGGACGTCAGCAACTGGCCGGGCGCGGCCGCGCAGGCGGTCGTGCTCTTCGCGGCGTCCCTCGCGTGTATCGGCGTCTACGTCTCACTGATGAACCGGGCCATGCGGGGGTTGTCGGGGTGACCCGATCGAAGCTCGCCCACGGCGCGTTCCTCCTGCTGATCGTGGCGCTCTACGTCTTCCTGATCGCGCCCATCGTCATCGTCGTCCTGGCCAGCCTGAATTCCGGCCGCTTCCTGGTGTTCCCGCCGGAAGGCTTCTCGCTCCAGTGGTACGTCAAGTTCGTGAACAGCCGCGCGTTCATGCGCTCGTTCATGTTCAGTCTGAAGCTGGCGGCGCTGACGACGGTCATCGCGAGCGTGATCGGGACGGCGGCGGCGCTCTACGTGGTCCGCCGCGCCCGGCAGAGCACGACGCTTCGCCTGCTGCTGGTCGCGCCCTTGCAGCTCCCCGGCATCATGACCGCGCTCGCGCTGCTGATCTTCTATTACGCCGTCGGCCTCGGGGGGACGACCTATCTCGGCTTGCTGCTCGGCCACGTGCTCGTCTGCATGCCGTACGCGTTCCTGACCGTCTCCGCCGTGCTCTACAACTTCGACCGCTCGCTCGAGGAGGCCGCGCGGAGTCTCGGCGCCGGAGCCTGGCGAACGTTCGCGCGGATCACGCTGCCACTCATCAAGGGCGGCGTGCTCTCCGGCGCGGTGTTCGCGTTCATCACCTCGTTCGACCAGTTTCCGATCTCGCTCCTGCTCGGCGGCGTGGGCACGACTCCGCTCCCGGTGCAGGTCTTCGATTACCTGCGATTCTCTTTCGACCCCACCGCCGCGGCCGTTGGTACGCTGAACATCGTGATCACGCTGATCGTCGTGATCGTGACCGAGCGGCTGGTGGGGCTCGAGTCGCTCTACTGGGGAGGGCAGCGATGACGTCCGCGCGCGACCGGTACCGGATCGGCTTCGACATCGGTGGAACCTTCACCGACTTCGTGCTGCACGACACGCTCACCGGGCGGATCCGGATCCACAAGTGCCTCACCACGCCCAAGGACCCGTCGGCGGGCGCGCTCGACGGGCTCGAGGAGCTGCTGCGCGCCGCCGGCCTCCGCTTCTCCGACCTGGGCCAGCTCGTGCACGGCACCACCCTCGTCACCAACGCCATCATCGAGCGCCACGGCGCGACGCTCGGGCTCCTCACCACCCGCGGCTTCCGCGACACGCTGGAGATGGGCATCGAGCAGCGCTACGACATCTACGACCTGTTCTTGAAGTTTCCCGAGCCGCTCGCGCGGCGAGCTTTGCGCCGGGAGATCGACGAGCGCGTGAGCCGTGACGGCGTCGTGCTCACGCCGATCGACCTCGAAGACGTCCGTCGCGTGGTCGCCGATCTGGTGCGTCAGGGCGTCGAAGCGCTGGCCGTCTGCTTCCTCCACGCCTATCGCAACCCGGCCCACGAGCAGCAGGTGAAGTCGCTCGTCACGCGCGAGTTCCCGCGTCTGGCGATCTCGCTGTCGTCGGACGTCGTCCCGGAGCTGCGCGAGTACGAGCGCGGGACGACGACGACCGCCAACGCCTACGTCCAGCCGCTGATGGAGCACTACGTCGCGCGACTCGAATCGCAGCTCGCGGAGCGGGGATTCGCCGGGCAATTTTTTCTCATGCAGTCGTCGGGCGGAACGGCGTCGCCCGCGATGGCGCGCGCGTTTCCCATTCGCCTGCTCGAGTCCGGTCCCGCGGGGGGCGGACTCGCCACCGCGTTCTTCGGACGCCAGGTCGGCCGGCCCGACGTGATCTCGTTCGACATGGGCGGCACCACGGCGAAAGCGTGTCTCGTCCAGGGGGGCCGGCCGGAGGTGGCGCCGATGATGGAAGCCGCGCGCGTGCATCGCTTCAAGCGAGGCAGCGGCTTGCCCATCAAGGCGCCGGTGATCGACATGATCGAGATCGGGGCCGGCGGCGGCAGTGTCGCGCGCGTCGATCCGCTCGGGCTCCTGAAGGTCGGTCCCCACAGCGCCGGCGCCGATCCGGGGCCCGCGTGCTACGGTCTCGGCGGCAAGGAGCCGACGGTCACCGACGCGAACTTGCTGCTCGGCTATCTCGACCCCGAGTTCTTCCTCGGTGGTCGCATGCGCCTGGACCGGGCGTCCGCCGAAGCCGCGATGCAGTCCGTCGCCGAGCCTCTGGGCCTCACGACGCTCGACGCCGCCTGGGGCATCTACACGATCGTGTGCGAGAACATGGCGGCCGCGGCGCGGGTCCACATCATCGAGAAGGGACGGGATCCGCGCCGTTACGCGATGGT
The DNA here is from genome assembly GCA_003220195.1 of Candidatus Rokuibacteriota bacterium. GTDB lineage: Bacteria > Methylomirabilota > Methylomirabilia > Rokubacteriales > CSP1-6 > AR8. The sequence continues at coordinate 5,552 of QHRT01000100.1, forward strand.
CGGCTTCGGCGGCGCCGGTCCGGCGCACGCCGCACGCGTCGCAAAGATCCTCGGCGTGAGCCAGGTGATCGTGCCGCCCGCGTCGGGCGCCGCGTCCGCGCTCGGCTTTCTCGTCGCGCCGCTCTCGTTCGAGTTCGCGAGCTCGCTTCCCGGCGTGCTGGAGGAGCTCGATCTCGGCGCGGTCAACACGCGGCTCGCGGAGCTGGAAGATCGCGGTCGCCGGCTGCTCGAGGACGCCGGTGTCGCTCGCGAAGACGTCATCGTCACGCGTCGCGCGGAGATGCGACTGCTCGGCCAGGTGCACGACATCACGGTGACGCTGCCGGCTGGCCCGCTCGGAAGCGAGCGCCTCGTGGCCATTCACGAGGCCTTCGAGATCGAGTACGGACGGCTCTACACGCACGTCTACAAGGGCACGGTGATCCAGGCGATCAACTGGCGCGTGCTCTGCTCGTCGCCCACGCCCGACGTCATGGTCACGCGTCAGGACGGCGCGCCGGCGAGCGGTGACAGCGTGAAGGGACGGCGCGGGGCGTATTTCGCCGAGGCGGGAGGGTTCGTCGACACGCCCGTGTACGACCGCTACGCGCTCGAGGCCGGAGTGCGCATCGACGGCCCGGCCATCGTCGAGGAGCGCGAGTCGACGACGATCGTGCCGCCGGGCGATTCCCTCGAGGTCGACGCGCACCTGAACCTGATCATTCACGTGACGGGAGCGACCGGTCTCGAGCACGACGAAGCCCATGTCTCACTGCCGGACGCCATCGCCCGCATCGAGCGAGACCCTGTCGGTCTCGAGATCATGTGGAGCCGGCTCATCAACATCGTCGAGGAGTGCTGGCTCACCGTGTGGCGCACGGCGTTCTCCCTGATCATCGGCGAGGCGCAGGACTTCGGCTGCGAGATCCTCGACGCCCGCGGCAACTCGCTCGCGCATTCCCCGCGCGCGATGCCCGTGTTCAACCTGACGCTGCCGCTCGCCGTGCGCGCGATCCTCGACAAGTTCCCGGTCGAGACCCTGCAGCCCGGCGACATCCTGACCACCAATGACCCGTGGATCTGCGCGGGCCACCTCTTCGACATCGCGATCGTCACGCCGGTCTTCCGGAACGGCCGCGTGATCGCGATCGTCGGCACGATCGGCCACGTGGCCGACATCGGCGGCACGCGCGACAGCCTGAACGCGCGCGAGATCTACGAGGAGGGCGTGCAGATCCCGCCGATGAAGCTCTTCCGCGAAGGCGTGCCGAACGAAGATCTGCTCACGCTGCTGGCGGAGAACGTCCGCAAGCCGGAACAGGTGCTGGGCGACCTCCACGCGATGGTGTCGGCCAATGCGTCCGGCGCGCGCCGGCTGCTCGACTTCATGGACGAGTACCGGCTGACCGACCTCGAAGCGCTCGCGACGGTCATCCAGAACCGCTCCGAGAGCGCCATGCGCGAGGCCATCCGCCGGGTGCCGGACGGCGTCTACGCGAGCGAGATCGAAAACGACGGGATGGGCGAGCGTCATCGTTTTCCCATCACGATCACCGTGCGCGGCGACGAGATCGACGTCGACTTCGCGGGCGCGCCGCCCCAGGTCTCGCGCGGGGGCGCGAACTGCACGTTCGGCTACAGCGCGGCGCACACCGTCTATCCGCTGAAGTGCATGCTGTCGCCGTCGGTGCCGAGCAACGCCGGCGCGTACCGTCCGCTCAGCGTGAAGGCGCCGGAGCGCAGCATCCTGAACTGCGACAAGCCCGTCGCCGTCAACATGCGCACGCGCACCGGCTGGTACATCGCGCCGAACATCTTCCTCGCGATGGCGCGCGCGGTGCCGGAGCTGGTGCAGGCGTTCACGGGCCTTCCCGCGTCGGTCATCTTCTACGGACTCGGTCCCGACGGCCGCTTCTACAACGACCATCTCTTTCAGGGCGGCGGTCAGGGCGGCTCGGCGCACGGTGATGGCAAGTCAGGACTGCTCTGGCCGACCAGCGCGGGCAACACGTCGATCGAGCTGTTCGAGACGCGGACGCCGGTGCTGGTGCTGGCGAAGCAATACGTCGAGGACACCGGCGGCCCCGGCCGTCAGCGCGGCGGCCTCGGACAGGTCGTGCGCGTGAAGAAGCTTCTCGACGACGGGCAGCCGTCGCTCGCCGGGCTCCATCCCGACGGCGTGCTGACCCGCACGGCGGGATTGTTCGGTGGCGAACCCGGCGGACCCACGCGCGGGTTGATGCGCGATCCCGCCGGCAAGCTCGTGAAGGACTACGGGATCGGCGCACTCGTCACGCTGTCGACACCGGAGCAGGTGCTCGAGGTGCAGCTGGCGGGTGGCTCGGGCTACGGCGATCCGCTCGATCGTCCGATCGAGGAGGTGCAGCGGGATCTCGACGACCAGTACGTGACGCCGGCGGGCGCGCGGCGCGACTACAGCTGCGTGGTCGGTCGCGACGGAGTCATCGATCCCGAAGCGACACGCGTCCTCCGCGCCCGCCGCCGGCGGCGCGGGCGGTCGTCGGCGGCGCGTCGGAGTCGAGACCGACGGCGGTCCTCAGGCTCTCCCGGCGAAATCAGAGAATGACGTCGTCGCAGGACGTGAGCAGGACGCACGTGCAGCCGGTTTCGCTCCAGACACGACGATCGACGCTCCCGGACTCGGCCCGGTTGTAGTCGCCGGGAAGGAGCTTCCGGTCGCCGATCATCAGCTCGCCGTGAAGCAAATGCAGCTCTTCGACGCCGGCATGAAGGTGCGGCGGATACTCGGAGTCATCATTCGCCCTCGGTCACATGGGTCATGGGCCTTCTGCCAGGTACAACGTCAAATGGCGGCCGGCGGATTTCAGGGTGACGCTTTCCTGTCCGATCCCCACGTCGCCACGGCGCGCGTTGACTGGAGGCGGCGAAGACTCCACACTCCCGCCACCACCGAAACACGAGGAGGCGGCCATGACGTCGACACCCCACACCCGTCGTGATGTGTTGAAGGGAACCGTCGCTCTCGCGACCGCCGCGTCCGTCGGCGCGCTGACACCACGTCGAAGCCGGGCCCAGACGCCGGCGCGCGCCCAGGTGGACAGCGTCTTGCGCCAGGCGGTCGACGCGCGGGAGGTGCCCGGCGTCGTGGCGATGGCGGCCACCGACAAGGGCCTGATCTACGAGGGCGCGTTCGGCCTGCGCGCGCTCGATCAGACCGCGGCCATGACGCCCGACACGGTGTTCCGCATCGCGTCGATGACCAAGGCCATCACGTCGGTCGCCGCGATGCAGCTCTACGAGCAAGGCAAGCTCAAGCTCGAGGATCCGGTCCCGAACATCGACCCGGCGCTCGGCTCGCCCCAGGTGCTGGAAGGCTTCGACGGTGCCGGCGCGCCGCGGCTCCGGCCCGCGAAACGACCGATCACGCTCCGCCACCTGCTGACCCACACGGCCGGGTTCAACTACGACATCTGGAACGCGAACGCCGGACGTTACATCAAGGCCGCGGGGCTCCCGCCGAGAGCGACCGGCAAGGTCGCGACGATCCGGACACCGCTCGGGTTCGACCCCGGTGAGAAGTGGGAGTACGGCGTCAACACCGACTGGGTCGGCCGTCTGGTCGAGGCGCAGAGTGGGCAGTCGCTCGACGCCTACTTCCGCGACAAGATCTTCGCGCCGCTCGGCATGAAGGACAGCGGCTACGTCACGTCACCCGAGCAGCGCGCGCGCCAGGCTCGCGTGCACACGCGCCAGCCCGACGGCAGCCTGTCGCCGCAGCCCTTCGAGACCGTCCCCGTCAATCCCGAGTTCTGGTCGGGCGGCGGTCCGCTCTACTCGACCGCGCGCGACTACCTGACGTTCCTCCAGATGCTGCTCGGGGGCGGCAGCGTGAACGGCGCGCGGATTCTCAAGGCCGAGACCGTCGAGCTCATGGAGAAGAACCACACGGGCGCGATTCCCGCGGGCGTGATGAAGACCGAGATGCCGTCGCTGTCGAACGACGTCGACTTCTTCCCCGGCGCGCCGCTCAGGTGGGGGCTCGGCTTCATGCTGAACCTCCAGCCCGGGCCGAACGGCCGGAGCGCCGGCACGGTGAGCTGGGGCGGGATCTTCAACACGTACTACTGGCTCGATCCGGCGAAGCGCGTGACCGGGCTGATCATGACGCAGATCCTGCCGTTCGCGGACGCGCGGGCGGTGAAGCTCTATGGAAAGTTCGAGAACGCGATCTACGAAGCGATGAAGGGCTGAATCAGCTTCGCCATCTCGGGAGCCGCCCGCCCCGCCTCGCGAGTGAGGCCGTCGATCACGCCGGCCCGATCGCGAGGCGGGCGGTTCTGGCTCACCTTCCACTTGCCGACCAGGCGCGCGATCGGGATCTCGAGCCCGATGATCGCGCCGAGCTGCGCGTCGATGTACTCGGCCGGCGCGTCGGTGACCTTCCACGGCGTCTGACGTCCCGCCTCGTGTCGTTCCGTGAGTCGCGTCACGAACGCGCGGAGCCACGCGCGGTCGTCGATGAACCGCGGCACGCCGTGCGCGTGCACGACGACGTAGTTCCACGTCGGGACGACTTTCCCGGTCTCCGCCTTCGTCTCGTACCACGACGGCGAGATGTACGTGTCCGGGCCCTGGAAGATCACCAGCGCTTCGGCGCCGGCGCTGATGCCACGCCACACCGGATTGGCGCGCGCGACGTGGCCGCGCAGCGTCCCGAACGGGCTCGGCTCCGGATCCACCTCGACCGGGATGTGGTTCGCGTCGAGTCCGCCCGCGGTCAGCGTGACCAGCGTGCCGAGCGGGAAGGCGCGGATCAGGTCGTGCAGGACCTCGACCCGCGCCTCCTCGAAGTGCTTCGGCAGGTACATATGCCCTCCTCGTGCCTCAGCGTCACCGTAGCGTACATGCTCACGCCGTCGCCTCGTCCGGTCGTGACCCTTCCGTGGCGTCGGGCCGGGCCGCGTCGCCCCATCGGATTCGCCCCGCGCGCCTGAAGACGTGAACCA
>QHRT01000479.1 GCA_003220195.1 Candidatus Rokuibacteriota bacterium
TCTTCACCATGAGCTTGCCCTGCGCCGCGGCATCGAAGAACGGCTGGATCTCCGGATTCGTCTGGGGTGCCGGAATCTTTCGCTGCTCGAGACTCATACCATCACTCCCTGCCCATGATCACGGTCGCGCTGCCGTGTCGCGTGGCGAGCGAGCCGCCCGTGCCGTGCGCCAGCGCCACGTCGCAGTTCTTCACCTGGACTTTCGGGTGCGCTTCTCCCCGCAGCTGCCGCACCGTCTCGATCACCTTCGTCATGCCGCCCCGGTTGGCCGGGTGATTGTTGCAGAGGCCGCCGCCGTCCGTGTTGAACGGCAGCTTGCCGACGCCCGAGATCAGGTTGCCATCGGAGACGAACTTGCCGCCCTGCCCTTTCGCGCAGAAGCCGAGGTCCTCGAGCGTCATCAGCACCGTGATCGTGAAGCTGTCGTAGATCGAGACGTACTTGACGTCCGATGGCTTCACGCCGGCCTCCGCGAACGCGGCCGGCCCGGACCAGACGGCGCCGCAGTACGTCAGGTCGACTTTGCCGCCCATCTGGTTCTTCGGCGCCTCGCCGGCGCCGAGAATCTTCACGAGCGGGCGCTTCAACGACTTGGCGATCTCCGGCTTCACGACGACGACCGCGCCGCCGCCGTCGGTGATGACACAGCAGTCCAATCGATGCAGCGGATCCGAGATCATCGGCGAGTTCACGACGTCGTCGACCGTCACCACCTCGCGCAGGAGCGCGTGCGGATTGTGCTGGGCGTGCTGCGAGGCGGCCACCTTGATCCACGCGAGCTGCTGGCCGGTCGTCCCGAACTCGTGCATGTGTCGCATCGCGCACATCGCGTACTGGTTCACGACCGTCGGACCGTACGGAAACTCGAACGGCGCGTCGGGGGCTCCGCCGGCCGGCGCACGCGACACGGTGCCGGTCGCCATGCCCTCCGAGCGCGGACGCCCGGCGAGCGTGATCAGCGCGACGTCGCACTTGCCGAGCGCGATCGCCTCGGCGGCGTGCGCGACGTGGATCACGTACGACGATCCGCCGGTCTCGGTCGTATCCATGTGGCGGACCTTGAGCCCCATGTAGTCGATCATCGACAAGGCGCCGAGGCCGGGCGCGTCGCCGGCGCAGAAGTAGCCGTCCACGTCGGCCTTCGTGAGCCCGGCATCCTCGAGCGCGCCCTTCGCGACTTCCGCGTGCAGCTGCGCGAGCGACTTGTCGTCCGCCTTGCGCGTCGGATGCTCGTAGACGCCCGCGATGTACGCCTTTCCGTTGATGGTCATGGCGGCTCCTTCACATGGGGGCCTCGAAATGGCCCCCAAACCCCCAACGCTCGGGGCACCCCGGCAAAGCCGTTGTGCCCCTCGGTCACACGCTCGCTCTGGTTGCCTCTACCGAGCAATCATTCAACGCGCGGACACGCCGCAGTCTTGCTCATCGCTTCAGCACGTCCGCGTTCTGCACGTTGATCGGCTTGCCGTTCGCGTAGGCGACGATCTGGTCGAAGATGTTCGAGAACATGTGCTCGAGCCCGTCCGCCTCGACGTACCCGAGGTGCGGGGTCACGATCACGTTGTCCATCGAGAGGAGCGGATGCTTGCCGTCGAGCACCGGCTCGTCTTCAAAGACGTCGACGGCCGCCATGCCGGGCCGGCCGGCGCGCAGCGCGGTTTCGAGCGCGCCCGGCTCCACCAGCCCGGCGCGACTCGTGTTGACGAGCAGCGCGGTCGGCTTCATGCGCGCGAGATCCGCGGCCGTGACGATGCCGCGCGTCTCCGGAATCAGTCTGAGGTGCAGCGACACGACGTCGCACTCGGAGAAGAACGCGTCCTTGCTCGGCGCCACCGCGTAGCCATCCGCGCGCGCCTTGTCGAGCGTCGACGGGCGCCCCCACACCAGCACCTTCATGCCGAACGCCTTGCCGTATGAAGCGACGACCGCGCCGATCTTCCCGTAGCCGAAGATGCCGAGCGTCTTGTCCCGGAGGCCGACGCCGATCGGGAATGCCTGCCACTTCCCCGCCTTGAGCGCCGCCATCTCCTGCGGGATGCGCCGGAACGCCGCGATGATCATCCCCCAGTTGAGCTCGGCGGTCGCGTACGACGGCCGGCCGGGCCCGGTCAATGCCGACACGATCACGCCGCGCCGCGTGCACGCCGCGACGTCGATGTGCGGGAACACGCCGGCCTGGCTGATGATGCGGAGTTTGTCCAGCCGGTCGAGGAGCGGCGCGCGGATCGGCGTGCGCTCGCGGATCAGCGCCAGCGCCTCCGTGTCTTTCAATCGCGCCGCGAGCGCGTCGACGTCCTTCGTGTGGTCGTTCCAGATCATCACGGTGTGGCCGGCGACCTTCTGGAAGCAGCGCAGCGTGCGGATCGTGTCCTGGTAGTCGTCGAGGATGGTGATGTTCATGAGCGGAATCGTAGCACGCGCGGCTTGCTACACTCTGGCCGCGGAGGATCAGCCATGGAACTGGATCGACAGGTCGCCATCGTCACCGGCGGAGGCCGCGGCATCGGCCGCGCCACCGCGCTCGAGCTCGCGCGAATGGGCGCCAGCATCGTCATCGCGGAGGTCGACAAGGCCGGCGCCGAGCGCACGGCCGCGGACATTCGCGCGCTCGGACGTCAGGCGAGCGTCGTGCCGACCGACGTCACCTCGCGCAAGGATCTCGCCGCGATGGTGCAGCAAACGCTCGACGAGTTCTCGCGGATCGACATCCTCGTGAA
>QHRT01000480.1 GCA_003220195.1 Candidatus Rokuibacteriota bacterium
AGCTTCTGGTACGCGGCGTTCGCGGCGATGCGATAGATCCAGCTGCCGAACGCCGACTCCCCCTTGAACATGTCGATCTTGCGGGCCACCGACCAGAGCGCGTCCTGCGCCGCTTCCTCGGCATCCTCGCGCGAGCCAGTGATACGCATGGCCAGCCGGTACACCTTGTCCCCGTACGCTTCCACCAGACGGTCCGCCGCGTCGGGGTCTTCGCGCCGGAGCGCCTCGACGAGCCCGGCGTCCGGGTCCATGCGCGCCTCCGTCGCCGACGTCATCGCCTGCCACCCGGTTCGAACGTTCCGAGATAGCGCTTCATCTCCCCCACACACTGCTCGAGCACCGTGATGTCCTTCGTCAGCTTGGTCATCAAGATCGCGCCTTCGAGCGAGGCGACCAGGAACCGCGCCGCGCGCGTCGGCTCGCAGTCCCGGCCCCTCGCGCAGCGCCAGCGTCAGGCGGTCCTGCCACGCGGAGAACACTTCCGCCAGCCGCGTGCGAAAGCCCTCGTGCACGTCGGACAGCTCCGCCGCCAGATTGCCGAGCGCACAGCCGCCGACGCAGTTCGATCGCCGCTGGATCTCGACGACGCGGTCGAGAAGGCACCGCACCTGCTCGAGCGGCCGGTCCTGATTGCCGGTGAAACAGGGCTCGAGTGTTCTTTCGAGAAACGCCCGGATGACCTCGCCGAGGATCGCGTGCCCCAACTCTTCTTTGCTCTTGAAGTGGTAGTAAAAGTTCCCCTTGCCGACTCCGCTCTCGCGGAGGACGTCGTCGAGGCTCGTCTGCTGATAGCCGTGCACGTGCATGAGCCGCGACGCCGCGGCGACGATCGCGTCGCGCGTCGCCCGCCCGTCCCGCGTCCGAACCGTGGTCGTCGATTGAGGATTTGTCATCTGTACCAACCAGTCGGTACAACATTACACCGCAATCGACTCACCGCGTCAAGCTGAGGTACCCCGAACCTAGAAAAGTGGCGTCGCCACCCGCAGCGCCGCCGTCACGACGGGCTTCGGATAGAGCCCGAGGACGACGACGCCGACGACGCAGAGGATCACCGCCAGCCTGAGCGTCGGCGCGAGCGCAAGACGGCCGGGTCGTTCCGGTGGCTCGATGTACATCCGTTTCGCCACCAGCAAGTAGTAGAAGAGCGCGACGACCGTCAGCACGGCGCCGACCAGCACGAGCCAGTAGAGGCCCTGCTGCGCCGCGGCCCAGAAGACGTAGAGCTTGGCCCAGAACCCCGCGACGAACGGAATCCCGCCGAGCGAGAGCAGGAAGAGCAGCATCGCGAGCGCGAGGAGCGGCGAGCGCTGCGCGAGCCCACGGAACGCGGCGAGGTGCTCCGAGCCCTCCGCACGGGCGACGGCGTCGACGACGAGGAACGCGCCCATGTTCCCGAACACGTACGCGACCAGATAGAAGAGCACCATCGCGGTCCCCGCCGCCGTCGCGGCGGCGACGCCGACGAGCATGTACCCGATGTGCGCAATGCCGGAATACGCGAGCAGGCGCTTGGCGTTCTGCTGGGGCAACGCCATGAGGTTGCCGGCGACGATGGTGATCGTCGCGAGCGCCGCCACGACCGGCGCCCAGAAGACGACGCGCTCGCCCATGCCCTCGAAGTAGAGGCGGAAGAGCGCCACGAAGCCCGCGGCCTTCGGCGCCACGCTGAGCCAGGCGACGAACGGGGTCACCGCCGCTTCGTACGTGTCGGGCACCCACATGTGGAACGGGAACGCGGCGATCTTGAAGCCAAAGCCCGTGAACGCCGCGAGCAGGCCCAGCATCACGAAGGGATCGCTGGCGGCGAAGGCCCTGGCGATTCCGTCGAAGCTGGTCGTCCTCGTCGCGCCGTAGACGAAGGAGAGGCCGTACGCCATGACGGCCGACGACACGCTGCCGACGAGGAAGAACTTGAGGGCCGCTTCCACCGACGTCTCGTCCCGCTTCACGAACCCCGCCAGCACGTAGAGCGGGATCGACATCAGCTCGAACGCGAGGAAGAGCACGATGACGTCGCGCGCCGACGCGAGCACCAGCATGCCGAGCAGCGAGGCCAGGATCAGCAGGTGATATTCGCCCCGGCGACGGCGAAGGATCGGCTGTTGGAGATCGAGACCGCCGAGCAGCCCGATCACCGTCGCGGCGAGGAACAGGCGTTTCGCGAAGATGGCGAGGCCGTCGAGGACGAACGCGCCGCCGAGTGCCGCCGGGGCGGGCTCGAGGGTCATGGCGAGCGCCGTCAGGATCAGCACGCCGAACATCGCGATCCAGCCGATATGGCCGCGGTCCTCGCCGCGCGCGAAGAGGGTCGCGCCGAACACGATCAGCATCAACGCGCCCAGCCCGAGCTCCAGCGCGAACGGTGACAGGATCATGGCAGCGGCAGCCGTGCGAGGAGCGGAATCGTCGCCGTGTCCACCAGGGCGAGCGCCAGGCCCGGAATCATCCCGAAGAGCGCGAGCACGCCCACCAGGAGACAGAGCGCGACCCATTCGGGGCCGCGCGCGTCCACGAGGTCGTGGAAGTGCGGCGACTCGGGGCCCCAGAAGATCTGCTTCGCCACGCGCAGCACGTAGATCGCGGTCAGGAACGTGCCGAGGACGGCGGGGATGAGCCACCACGGGCGATCGGAGCCCCACGCGCCGAGAAATGTGTGAACGCGGTCGCGATGCCGGGCATGACGCGCCCGAAGCCGCCCATGCGGAAGATCTCGCGAGAGTGCGCCTTCTCGTACACGAGCCCGACCAGCGCGAAGAAAAGTCCGGTCATGACGCCGTGGGCGAACATCTGGAACACCGAGCCGTTGAGCCCGGCCGCAGTGAGCGTCGCGGCGCCGAGCATGACGAGGCCCATGTGCGAGACCGACGAGTACGCGATCACGTACTTGAGATCCGTCTGCGCCATCGCCGAGAGCGCGCCGTAGACGACGTTGATGCACGCGATCAGGCCCACGAGCCACGCGAGGTCGCTGGCGCCGTCCGGCAAGAGGCCCATCCCGACGCGCACGACGCCGTACGCGCCGAGCTTCATCAACACTCCGGCGTGGAGCATCGACACGGCCGTCGGCGCGGACGCGTGCCCGTCCGGCGACCACGTGTGCAGCGGCCAGATGCCGGCCAGGATGCCGAAGCCGATGTAGAAGAGGAAGAACACCAAGCGCTGCACGGTCGGATCGAACGTCGTCCCCTCAAAGGCGACGAACGAGAACGACGACGCGCCGGCGTGGACGTAGAGCGCGAAGATCCCGACCAGGATGAACGCGGACCCGAACAGGAGATACAGGGTCAGCTTCATCGCGGCGTACTCTTTCGTGCCGACGCCGGTCTCGCGGTACGCCCAGGCGAAGATGCCGCGAGGCCTCACCTCGCCGCTCGAGCCCCAGATCCCGATCAGGAGGTACATCGGCAGCACGGCCAGCTCGTAGAAGAGGAAGAAGACGAAGAGATCGAGCGACACGAACACGCCGTAGACCCCGGTGACGAGCGCCAGCAGGAGCGCGTAGAATTCCTGGCTCCGCATCGTGATCGTCCACGAGGCGAACACGCCCCCGACGATGATGATCGACGTGAGCAGAACCATCAGCAGGCTCATCCCGTCGACGCCAAGCTCGTAGCTGATGCCGAGCGGCGGCACCAGCGTGACCTTCTCGTAGAACTGGAAGCCCGCCGCCTCGCGATCGTAGCGGACGTAGACCAGGATCGACAGCGCCGCGGGGACGAGCGTGGTGGCGACCGCGATCAGCCGGACGAGCAGCGGCCGGTGGCGCGCGGTGAACATGATCAGGAGCGCGCCGACGAACGGCGCCCAGGTGATGATCGAGAGATACGGCATCATCGCTGATCCCGAGGCGCGCCACGGCTGTGCCGGGGCGTGTCCGAGCGTTGGGGGTCTGGGGGCCATGTCGGGGCCCCCAGCATGGTCGATTTCACCCGTTCCACCACCGTGCGACGACGATCAGGAAAATCACGCCGAAGGCGACGCCGTAGACGTAGTCCTGCGGCTGCCCGCTCTGGATCCGGCGTAGCGTGTCGCCCGCGCGGAGGCTCGCCGCGCTCAGCACGTTCAGGACGCCGTCGATGAAGTAGCGGTCGATCCAGCCGATCAGCCGCGAGAATCCCAGGAGGAATCCCCGGTAGAGCGCGCCGTAGAGCGCGTCGAGGCCGTAGCGCCGGCGGGCGGCGAAATCGATCGGCGCGAGCGCCCTGGCGATGCGCGCGGGATCGAAGGCCTGTCGCTGGTACCCGGCCCAGGCCAGCGCCATGCCGGCGATCGCCAGTCCCACCGACAGCCACGCGAGCCACGCGGGCGCGTGATGCGCCCCCTCCTCGCCCGCCGGCCCGAACGCGAAGCGCAGACCGAGCAGCACGGTCAGGATCGCGAGGATCCAGAGCGGCCCCCGCATGAGCCACGGCGCCTCGTGCGGATGATGTCCACCGGCGTGCGCCCGACCGAAGAACGTCAGCACGACTGCGCGCGCCATGTAGAACGCGGTGAGAAACGCCGTGAGCAGGAGCATCACGAACGAGCCGGTCATGCCGGCCTCCCACACGCCGCCGAGGATGGCTTCCTTCGAGAAGAACCCGGCCAGCGGCGGGATCCCCGCGAGCGCGAGCGTGCCGACGACGAAGACGATCGCCGTGTGCCGCATCGGGCCCGCGAGCGCGCCCATACGGAACATGTCGTTGGTCCCGATGGCGTGGATCACGCTGCCGGCCGCGAGGAAGAGCAGGGCCTTGAAGACCCCGTGGGTGAGCAGGTGAAAGAACCCCGCGTCGGCGGCGCCGGCGCCGGCCGCCGCCATCATGTAGCCGAGCTGCGAGACGGTGGAATACGCGAGCACGCGCTTGATGTCGGACTCGACGCACGCCATCGACGCGGCCAGCAGCGCCGTGAAGGCGCCGACGACCCCGATCAGCCACGAGACGTCGGGGACGAGCGCGAACAACGGTTGCGCCCGCGTGACCATGAACACCCCGGCGGTGACCATGGTGGCCGCGTGGATCAACGCCGAGACGGGCGTCGGTCCCTCCATCGCGTCCGGGAGCCATACGTGCAGCGGGAACTGCGCCGACTTGCCGACCGCGCCGAGGTAGATCAGGAACATCACGAGGCCGAGGCCGTCGCGCGGCAGCGAACCGTCTCCGGCCATGCGGAAGAGCTCTCCGAAGTCGAACGTTCCGGTCGAGACCCACAGCATCACGATCCCGGTGACGAACCCGAGATCGCCGAGCTTCGTGATCCA
>QHRT01000481.1 GCA_003220195.1 Candidatus Rokuibacteriota bacterium
GCTGTAGTAGCGGACGAGCGCATCGATCACGGCCTGCGGCTTCTGGCTCGTCGCCGCGTTGTCGAGGTAAACGAGCGGCTTGCCGTGCACCAGCTGGTGCAGCGCCGGAAAATCCTGCCGCACGCGCTCGACGTCCCAGGCGGTCGGCGCCGCCTCGAGCATCGTGGAAAGGCGGTCGGTCGTCGTCATCGGTTCTCCTTCGTCGAGGGCGCAGCCTCCACCGCCGTCCGGTCCGAGCGCTGCAGGAGCCGTTCAGTCAGAGCGCGCAGCTGCCGGTCGACGTATGCCTGGAGCGGCACAGGCGCGATCCGTTCGACGACCTCGCGCGCGAAACCGTACGTCAGGAGCGCGCGCGCCGCCGGCTCGGCGAGGCCGCGGCTCCGGAGGTAGAAGAGCGGCTCCGGCGCGAGCTGGCCTTCGGCGGCGCCGTGCGTGCACTTGACGTCGTCGGCGAAGATCTCGAGCTGCGGCTTGGTATCGACCTCGACCCCGTCGGACAGGAGCAGGTGCTTGTTCGTCTGGTTGGCGTCGGTCTTCTGCGCGTCGGGGCGAACGACGATCCGTCCGTTGAACACCGCGCGCGCCGAGCCGTCCAGCACGCCCTTGTAGAGCTGCCGGCTCGTGCAGCGCGGGACCGCGTGGTCCACCGTCACGTGGTGGTCGACGTGCTGCGTGCCCTCGATCACGTAGAGACCGCGCAACGCGGCGGCGCCGCCCTCGCCCCGGAACTCCGCCGTCAGCGTCGTGCGCGCGAGCCGCCCGCCGAGGGTCACGCCACACGTCGAGAACGAGCCGTCCCGCTCGATCGCCGCGTGAAGCGTCGCGACGTGAAACGCCCGCACGCTCTGCTCCTGAACGACGTAGTGATCGACGCTCGCCCCCGGGCCGATCGCCACCTCGGTCACGACGTTGGTGAAGTACGCGTCGTCGACGAGCGCGACGTATCGCTCGACGATGGTGACGCGGCTGCCCCGTTCCGCAATGACCAGGATGCGCGGCTGCGCCAGCACGCCGGGCGTCCTGGCGACGAAGACCAGCTCGATCGGCTGCGACGCCGCGGTGTCGGCCCGCACCTCCACGAGCGCGCCGTCCTCGACGAACGCGGTGTTGAGCGCGGCGAAGACGTTGCCGTCCGGCTTGGCGTGGCGCGCCAGGTGTCGCTCGAGCCGCGCGCCGTCGCCGTGCCCGGCGTCGGCCTGCATCGCGTCGGCCAGGCTCGAGATGCGTACGCCATCGGCCAGCGTCTGCCGCGTGGGCGTCGATGCGCGGCGAGCGTAGCGTCCGTCGACGAAGACGAGTCGCGGCCAGTCGGCGCCCTCGATGCCGAGTCGCGCGACGGTCGTGCCGGAGAGCTCCGGTGGCTCGTGTGTCTGGACCGGCGTGAACGGCATCTGCGCGAGCGGCGCCAGGTTCGTGTAGCGCCAGTCCTCCTCGCGCGTCGTCGGGAACCCGGCCTCGGCGAAGGTCGAGATCGCCGCTCGCCGGAGCGGCCCGAGCCACGACGGCCGCTCGAGCGCGCCCTCGCGTTCGCGCGTGGCGAAGTCGGCCAGATAGCGAGCCCTCGTGCTGACAGCCGTCGCCATGCCGTTCCTCGCTACGCCGGCCGCGCGGCGACGGCGAGGTCCTCGCGGATCCAGTCGTAACCCCTTCGCTCCAGCTCGAGCGCCAGATCCTTGCTGCCCGACCGGACGATCCGGCCGTCGAAGAGGACGTGCACGTGATCGGGTTCGAGGTACTGGAGGATGCGCTGGTAGTGGGTGATCAGGATCATCGCCTTGTCCGGACGTCGGAGCCGGTTCACGCCGTGCGCGACCACCCGGAGCGCGTCGATGTCGAGGCCGGAGTCGGTCTCGTCCAGGATGGCGAGCGTCGGCTCCAGCACCGCCATCTGGAGGATCTCGTTGCGCTTCTTCTCACCGCCGGAGAACCCCTCGTTCACCGGCCGGGAGAGGAAGCTCCGGTCCATCTCGACCAGCTTGAGCTTCTGCTCGAGCACCTCGAGGAACTCCATCGCGTCCAGCTCCTCGAGACCTCGTTCCGCCCGGACCTCGTTGACCGCGGCCTTGAGGAACGTGGCATTGCTGACGCCCGGGATCTCGACCGGATACTGGAACGCGAGGAACACGCCGGCGCGCGCGCGCCGCTCCGGCGACATCGCGAGCAGGTCCTCGCCGCGATACCTCACCTCGCCTCCCGTGACGGTGTAGGCGGGATGGCCGGCCAGGACCTGCGCGAGCGTGCTCTTGCCCGAGCCGTTCGGCCCCATCACGGCGTGCACCTCGCCGGCACGCACGTCGAGATCGATGTTCCTCAAGATCGCCTTGCCGGCGACGCCGGCGGACAGCGAGCGAATCTCCAGCATCAGCCGATGCTCCCTTCCAGGCTCACGCCGAGGAGCTTCTGCGCCTCGACCGCGAACTCCATCGGCAGGTTCTTGAAGACCTCCTTGCAGAAGCCGTTGATGATGAGCGACACGGCGTTCTCGCCCGACAGCCCCCGCTGCTTGCAGTAGAAGAGCTGCTCGTCGCTGATCTTCGACGTCGACGCCTCGTGCTCCGCGGTGGACGAGGCGTTGGCAACTTCGATGTACGGGAACGTGTGCGCGCCGCACCGGTCGCCGAGAAGCAGCGAGTCGCACTGCGTGTAGTTCCGCGCGTGGCTCGCGCGCGGCAGGATCTTCACCAGCCCGCGGTAGGTGTTGTTCCCGCGGCCGGCCGAGATGCCCTTCGAGATGATCGTGCTGCGCGTGTTCTTGCCGACGTGGATCATCTTGGTGCCGGTGTCGGCTTGCTGGCGGTTGGCGGTGAGCGCCACCGAGTAGAACTCGCCGACCGTGTCGTCCGCCTGGAGGATCACGCTCGGATACTTCCACGTGATCGCCGATCCCGTCTCCACCTGCGTCCACGAGATGCGGGCGCGGCGCCCCGCGCACTTCCCGCGCTTGGTGACGAAGTTGAAGATGCCGCCGCGGCCGTCCGCGTCACCCGCGTACCAGTTCTGCACGGTCGAGTACTTGATCTGCGCCCCTTCGAGCGCGATCAGCTCGACGACCGCCGCGTGCAGCTGGTTCTCGTCGCGCCGGGGCGCCGTGCAGCCCTCGAGGTAGCTCACGGAGCTCCCTTCGTCGGCCACGATCAGCGTGCGCTCGAACTGGCCCGAGCCCGCGGTGTTGATGCGGAAGTACGTCGAGAGCTCCATCGGGCAACGCACGCCCTTCGGGATGTAGCAGAACGAGCCGTCGCTGAAGACCGCCGAGTTCAGCGCGGCGTAGAAGTTGTCGGTGTAGGGCACCACCGAGCCGAGGTACTTCTGCACCAGCTCGGGATGGTTCCGGACCGCCTCGGAGAACGAGCAGAAGATGATGCCGAGCTCGGCGAGCTTCTCCTTGAACGTCGTCGCGACCGAGACGCTGTCGAACACCGCGTCCACCGCGACGCCGGCCAGGCGCTTCTGCTCGGCGAGCGGGATCCCGAGCTTGTCGAACGTTTCGATCAGCTTCGGATCGACGTCGTCGAGCGACGCGAGCCCCGAGCCCTCTCGCCTGGGCGCCGAGTAGTACACGATCTTCTGGTAGTCGATCGGCGGGTACGAGACGTTCGCCCACTTCGGCTCTCCGGCCGACCGTTCGAGCTTGGACCAGTGCCGGTACGCGCGGAGCCGCCACTCGAGCATGAAGTCGGGCTCGCTCTTCTTGGCGGAGATGAGCCGGATCACGTCCTCGTCGAGTCCGGGCGGGATCGTGTCGGCCGCGACGTCGGTGACGAAGCCCCACTTGTACTCCCGGTTGGCGAGCGCCTCGATCGTCCTGTCGGTTGTGTTCATACCACCCAAGGCTATACCCAAACCTATATCCGATCAAATTCGTCGCCGAATTGAACCGCAATAAAATCCAATGGTTACAGCGGCTGCCTCCTCTGATCGATACCGGAGTCGCTGGCATCCGCATTGCCCACCCTTCTCGCGCGCTCGATCCGGAAATGGGAGTGGAAGTATGAAGTGTCCTCCGCGCGCCCTCGTCCTCGCGCTCGTCATGATCGGTCTCGTCACGGCTCCTGTTGGAGCGAACGCCGCATCCGGCGACCGCCGCGCCGTCACCGGAACCGTCGAGTGGCCGGCAACGCTCACGGACGAACGATTCATCGTTCTCCGTGCCGTCGATGGAACGCGGATGTACGTCGACGTGAGCGTGGCGCAGCGGCGCAACGCGGCTCCGGTCAACGCCGGGGAGCTGCTCGCGATCGCCGGCGTCGAGGGTGAAAAACCGTACGAGCTCCGCGCGACGATGCTCGCTCACACCGAGCCCGGCGCGGCGCTCGCTCCCGGAGGCGAAGGCTCGGCGTCGCCGCC
>QHRT01000482.1 GCA_003220195.1 Candidatus Rokuibacteriota bacterium
CACTGACGCACCGGCGCTTCGATCGCCGGGACGCGCGAGAGGATCATGCGCCGGCCGCCGTCCGGTTGTCTGAGGGAAAACATGTCTTTCGGGAGCAGCGAGTGGCTCATCAGCACGGTGAACTCGGGAAGAGGCACGGTCGCGGTCGCCCGCGCTGGCGAGACGAGTCGCACGCCCAGGTCGATCGCCGCGATCGGGCTCGCGTCGTCCATCCACTCCACGGCGACCTGGTCGACCAGAAGCTCGGCCGGACGCCGGGCTGCGCTCGCTCCATAGAGCACGACGCCGACCGCGACGGCGATGATCGGGACCGTCACCCACGCCCACTCGACGTGCCCGAGTCTGCGAAGAGCCCAGAAGTTGAGCGGACCAACGACGACGATGTAGACGACGAGACAGCCCATCAGCCAGCCGAGGCTGGGAAAGTCGAGCGACGTGGCCAGACGCTTCCGCGCCCAGCCGGGCTCGTTCATTTCGCTCCTGATGCGCGGTTGCAGAAGGGACTCGAGCGAGGCGCCGGTGAAGGCGGCATCGAAGTCGGCGCCGGACACGCTCGCTGCCCGATAGAGACGGCCGAGACCCAGGGCCTGCGGGGACGCGGTCGGGGTCGCGCGATACGGGGACAGGAATTCCCGATCGCGCACGAGCTCCTCGACCAGCACGAGCACGCCGCCGTGGCGCGCGTAGAGCTCGAGCGCCTCGCGCTGCTCTGCCGCGAGAGACGCCAGCGGCGCTGCGACGACGACGGCGTGCGCGGGATTCCAGCCCCACCACCGATCGGCCGGTTGGCGAACGAATTCGAACGCGAGGCCACGGCGCTTCGCGACACGATCCTCTTCGGACCCGCCGAAGCTGATCCGGCTCTCGGCCGCCTGGCACACGGCCTCCTCCGCGCACAGGAGAGCCATCACCGCTCCGGATCGCTGGACCAGCTCGCGCGAATCCCGTTCGAGCACCCGGCCCGATCGATCGAGAACGGCGACCTCGACCGTATCGCCGGATCCGCTGAAGATCGGGACATCGACGAGGCGGCTCTCGCGCGGTCCGAGGCTCACCTCGACACTGACGCGGTCCACCGAGCTCGACTGCTCCGTCGCCCTCGCCTGGCTCCGCCCGGAGCCGACGTCAGCGACGAGCTCGACGGCCTGTGAAGTCGTACCGGGATTGGTGACGCGGACACGAAGAGCCAGGGGCTCCGGGGTGCCCGGAATGCGTCCCTGCAGGCCGATCTCTTCGATGAGGCCGCCGGCGGCGGCGGCAGTCGCGCTGCCGAACGCACACAGCGTGGCGATCGAGGCCGCACGGATCCGGCGGAGCACGTGTGAGCGGAGGCGCTCAGCCGCGCAGCTTGAAGCACTGGTATCGGATGGAGTGACAGGGTTCCTCATCCGCGGGACGTTCACGCCGGCCGACCGGGCCCGGCCGCTCGACGCTGGCGACACGCATACCACCGTGGCTCGCTGCTGTCGAGGACGTTGGAGACCGCGCGGGAGTGGCCTCGCCCTGCTTCGCGGTCGTGCGGTGCAGCGCCCTCGCCGCACCGCGCGAGGGCGCCGTCCGCATTGCGGGCTACCCGGCGAGCTGCTTCCTGGAAGGTACGCAGAGAAGGATGGGGTCGGCGACCTTGATGATCTCTTTGTCGAACTGATTGATCACCTGCACGGCCCGGGTCGGCGTGGCAGTCGGCGCGGTCGTCGGTGGCGATACGACCCTGTAGCAGACCAGGTGGGCGTCCGGGTTCCCGGGCTTGATGACGTTGTCCTGGAGCGCGGGATCGCGGTCGGTCCCGGCGATGGTCTGGCCGTGGATCTTCACGGTGGGGTTGCACAGCAGCAGCGGGCGACCCACGAAGACCCGCTCCGTGTCGAACTGGTCCGCAAGAGCCACGGGGAGGTCCACCGATTTTCCGTCAACGAGATGGCACTTGAAATGGTCCAGCCTTTCCGGCGGCCCGTGAGGCCTTTTCTGGGTCGGCACAGCCAGGATGAGCGGCTGGAACACGACCAGCGGCGTGATGGCGGTCCCCGTGAACTGATTCGTCACGAGCACGGTCCGGGTCTGGGCCGTGGTCGGGGCGATGAAGTACATCTTCAGGTGATTGTCCTCGTTCACGATCGGCGTCACCTGTCCCGTGCTGGTCGCTTTCTTCACGGGATTACAGAACAGGACCGGGTCGCGCACGAAGACGTGCTCGAACTGCACCACCCCGTCCGCGGTCACGTCGAACTGGTCATGAAGCTGAACGAAGTCGTTGGCCGGGGTGCCCTCGACGATCCGGTAACACTTGAAATGGTCGAGGCCGAGCGCGTCTTGTGCTCCGGTGCCGGAATGCGAGAGAAACAACAGCGACGCAGAGACCAACAATGTCGTTACCGCGCACGGAAGGCTTTCGGTCAGCGATCGACGTGATCTCATTTCTCACACCTCCCTCGGTTCATGTCATCGAGCGACTCGCGTTTCGTGAGTCCCGGTACGCGACGCGGCAGCGAATGCTTCGGCGGCGAGCGGCAGTGACGAGGTCGACATGACCGGACGGAAGCGGAGAAAGGGACCGGGCCGGCGCTAGGCTCGCGCGCACAGGCGCAAAGCGCGACGCGATATGAAACAGAAGCGCACGGTGGTCCCAATGCTGCTCCGCTTCAGCTCGAACGCCATCAAACCGAGCGCAATCCCTGTCGTGACAGGGCACATCAATTCGCAGCAGACGTTCCACATTCGCAGCGGCATTGCGGGGGGGGCACTGCGCGGGCACGTCACGACGCCGCTCGTTCGGTCAGCGGGATTCAACAGACCGCCGCCGGCGGCGGCAAGAAGTAAAGTTCCTGGGTCTGCCGGACGCAAATGGGAAAGTCCGTTCCCAGAAGAGGCGACCGCGACGAGCGCGCGCTCACGCTCGCCGCGTCCGTGCGCCGCTGCGATACTTCTTCAGCGTCCTGAACGTCACGTCGGAGCCATATCCAGTCGCTCGCGGAGCTCGGCTGAGCGTGCGGCCGGACGGGGCAGCAACTCCTCGAGCGCCAAGCCCATCAGCAGCTCGTCAACCGTGCCGACGAAGCCGGGCTCGGCCCGGGGAGCCCCGAACTGATCGAGGGTCAGACCTTGCTACTGGATCGCACTGGGGACGAGGGTCGGAGGTGACGAAGTTTGCCCTCGGGCCTGCACCGACGCCTCCAGGAAGCGGCCCTTACCGCGCCGCGTAAAGGATTGAAACCTCGGTCGCGCTCAGGGCGCGGTTATAGATCCGGGCGTCGTCGATCGACCCGGGGAAATAGGGCTTCGTG
>QHRT01000101.1 GCA_003220195.1 Candidatus Rokuibacteriota bacterium
TAGCGCAGCGAGAAGTCCTGCACCATCCGGACGAGCGTGTCGTAGATCGCCGATTCGCCGTGGGGATGGAACTTGCCCATGCAATCGCCGACGACGCGCGCGGACTTCCGGTACCCGCGGTTGAAGGCGAGTCCCAGAAGCTGCATCGTGTAGAGCACGCGGCGGTGGACCGGCTTGAGCCCGTCCCGGATGTCGGGCAGCGCCCGGCCGACGATGACGGACATCGCGTAGTCCAGATAGGACTTCCGCATCTCCTCTTCGATCGGCGCGTTGATCTGTCGATCGGGCATCGGGCTACACGTCCAGGTTGGCGACGTCGAGGGCGTGCTTCTCGATGAACTCGCGCCGCGGCTCGACGGCGTCGCCCATCAGCACCGTGAACATCTCGTCGGCGCCGACCGCGTCTTCCATCGTGACCTTGAGGAACGTCCGGGTGTCGGGGTTCATGGTCGTTTCCCAGAGCTGCTCGGGGTTCATCTCGCCGAGGCCCTTGTACCGCTGAAACGTCGCCCCCGCCCTCGACCGCTCGAGGGCCAGCGCGTGCAGGTGGTTGAGGTCCGTCACCGGCGTGGTCTTGTCCCCCTCGACGATGCTCGTCGGGCCCTTGGCCGCGGCCGCCAGCTTGTCCCAGAGCTCGTACAGCGCCGAGTAGTCCGGGCCCTTGAAGAGATCGGTCGTGAACGACACGATGGGCGGGCCGGCGATCGTGACGACGTGCCCTTCCGTCTCGCCGGGCTGGACGTCGATGCTGTAGCCATTGACGGCGGCCGCGGCCTCGCGGATGGCCTCGCCGATCTCGGCGTGCCCGACTCCGCGCTTGTTGCCGCGGAACTTCCGGCGCAAGAGCTCGCTCAGGACCGGCCCCGGCACGCCGCGCTTCGTCAGCTTGCCGAAGAGCGAGCGGTAGTCGGACACGTGCCGCAGGAGCTCCAGCAGCTTGTCGCCGGTGATCGGCGCCTCGGTGCCGGGCACCTTCACGCCGGCGCTCTCGACCCACGTCGTGAGGAAGAACTCCTCGAACTCGCGCTCGTTCATCAGGTACTTCTCGGTCTTGCCCTTCTTCACCTTGAAGAGCGGCGGCTGGGCGATGAAGAGATGACCGGTCTCGATGATCGGGTTCATGTGCCGGAAGAAGAACGTCAGCAAGAGCGTCCGGATGTGGGCGCCGTCGACGTCCGCGTCGGTCATGAGCACGATCTTGTTGTACCGGAGCCGGGCGAGATCGAACTCCTCGGTGCCGATGCCGGTGCCCATCGCGGAGATGAGCAGCCGGATTTCATTGTGTGACAGCACCTTGTCGTAGCGCGCCTTCTCCGAGTTGATGATCTTGCCGCGCAACGGCAGGACGGCCTGCGTCTTCCGGTCGCGGCCCTGCTTCGCCGAGCCGCCGGCCGAATCTCCCTCGACGAGGAAGAGCTCGCGGTACTGCGGATCGCGCT
This sequence comes from Candidatus Rokuibacteriota bacterium, assembly GCA_003220195.1. Classification (GTDB taxonomy): domain Bacteria; phylum Methylomirabilota; class Methylomirabilia; order Rokubacteriales; family CSP1-6; genus AR8. Next base: position 1,440 of record QHRT01000101.1, read on the forward strand.
CCGAGCAATCGGCCAGCTTCGCGGAGAGCCCCTCGTCGTCGCGCCCGCCCTTGCGCGTCAACTCGCGCGCCTTGCGCGCCGCCTCGCGGGCCTGCGCCGCGCGGACGCACTTGTCGACGATCTTGCGCGCCGTCGTCGGGTCCTCTTCGAACGCCTCGGCGAGCTTGTCGTTGACGATCTGCTGGACGAGTCCCTTGATCTCGCTGTTGCCGAGCTTGGCCTTCGTCTGCCCTTCGAATTGCGGATCGGGGAGCCGGACCGACACGACGGCCGTGAGGCCCTCGCGCACGTCATCGCCGCTGACCCCGCCCTTGAACCCCTTCAGATAGCCGTTCGCCTCCGCGTACCCCGTGATGCGGCTGGTGAGCGCCGCGCGGAATCCCGTGAGATGCGTCCCGCCCTCGCGCGTGTTGATGTTGTTGGCGAACGCGAACACGCTTTCCTGGTACCCGTCGTTGTACTGGAGCGCGACCTCGACCTGGATGTCGCCGCGCGTGCCCTCGAAGAACAAGACCTTGGGATGGATCGGCGTCTTGTTCTGGTTCAGGTGCTTGACGAACTCGACGATCCCACCCTTGTAGAGGAACGTGTGGGGCGTCCGTCCATCGCGCTCGTCCTCGATCACGATCTTGAGCCCGCGGTTCAGGAACGCCAGTTCCCGGAGCCGGTTCGAGAGCGTGTCGAACGAAAACGTCGTCTCCTCGAAGATCTTGGTGTCCGGCTTGAACTTGATGATCGTGCCGGTCTTCGTGGTCGGCCGTTGGGACGGGGTGAGCGGCCCGGTCGGCACGCCGTATTCGTACCGCTGCGTCCACTCCTTGCCGCCGCGGCGGATCTCCAGCTCGAGCCACTCGGAGAGCGCGTTCACCACGGAGATGCCGACCCCGTGCAGGCCGCCCGAGACCTTGTACACGGAGTGCTCGAACTTCCCGCCGGCGTGGAGCACGGTCAGCACGATCTCGGCCGCCGACTTCCCGCTGTCGCCGTGCATGTCGACCGGGATGCCGCGGCCGTTGTCGCCAACCGAGCACGACCCGTCCGAGTGGAGGATGACCTTGATCGAGTCGCAGCACCCCTCCAGCGCCTCGTCGACGGAGTTGTCGACGGCCTCGTACACGAGATGATGCAGCCCGTAGGCGCCCGTGTCCCCGATGTACATCGCGGGGCGCTTGCGGACGGCTTCCAGGCCCTCGAGGACCTTGATGTCACTCGCCGTGTACTCGTCGCTCATGCGGCGGCGATTCCTCCCTCTTTCACTTCCCAGCGCGTGGCGCCGGGGACGGTGATCGATTCCGGCGTGGTGAGAAACACCTGCTCGGCTTGCGCGAGCTCACGCAGCAGGTTTTCCCGCACTCGCGCGTCCAGTTCCGACAGCGCGTCGTCGAGCAGCAAGACCGGCGCGCTACCGACCGCTTCCGTCACCGGCAGCACTTCGGCCAGTCTCACCGCGAGCGCGAGCAGGCGCTGCTGCCCTCGCGACCCGAAAACACGCGCATCGATGCCGTCGAGCTCGATCGCGAGGTCATCGCGATGCGGACCAACGAGCGTCTGTCCGCGCCGCACTTCCTCCGCGCCCGATCGCTCGAGCAGCTGCCGCAGCGCCGCCGGCTCCGTCGCCTCGCCGAGCGCCGTGCGATAGCGGATTTCGACCTTCTGCCGCTCGCCGGCCAGCAGGGAAAAGAGCCGCGCCAGCTCAGTCTGGAGCACGGCCACCGCCCGCCGGCGCCGATCGATCAGCTCCATGCCGACCGTCGCGAACTGCTCATCCCAGGGCGCCAGCCGAGAGGCCAGAGCGCCGCCCGACGGCCGCTGTCGCAGGAGATGATTCCGCCGCTCGACGATCTGTCGGTAGCGGCCGAGCGTCGCGAGATGACTCGCATAGAGCCGGCCCGCCACGCCATCGATGAAGTTCCTTCTCGCCGCCGGGCCGCCATTCAGGATCGCGAGATCCTGCCAGCCGAACACGATGACCCGCGCCCAGCTGCAGGCCTCACCGGTCGCTTGCCACGTGCCATCCTCGAGCTGGCGAATCCCGCGACGCAGTGAACGCACGCCCTCATGCCGACACACTTCACCGCTCACGGCGGCTGTCGTCTCGCCCCACCGGGGAAGCTCCGCGAGCCTCGCCGTGCGGAACGAGCGGCCCGTGAGCAGGAACGCGAGGCCCTCCAGGAGGTTCGTTTTTCCCTGAGCGTTGAGCCCGAGGAGAAGATTCAGTCGCGACGACGGGGTGTATCGGAGGGTGCGGTAATTACGGAATTCGAGTAGCTGAATCCCTTCGATGTGCACCCTCTGAGACTCCCATTTTTCGAGGCAAAACCCGACTAAATTCGCATCGGCATTATAACACAGCGATACCCCGAATCCTCGACCTCGCGGACCACTCCGGGGCTCAATCCGTCCTTCAATTCGACGATCACCGAGTCCTGTTCGACCGGGCTCAGCGCGTCCAGGAGATAGCGCGAGTTGAACGCGATCGTGACCTCGGCGCCGCCATAGTCGACCTCCAGCTGCTCCTCGGCTTCACCGAGTTCCTGGCTCGACGCCGAGAGCCGGAGCAGGCCGGGACCGAGCTGAAACTTGACCGGCTTGTTGCGGTCGTCGGCCATCACCGCGACCCGCCGCAGCGCGCCGCCCAGGATCGTTCGCCCGATCACGAGCTTTCCGGGATGACCTTTAGGTAGCACGGCATCGTAGTTCGGGAACTGGCCTTCGATCAGTCGCGCGGTCATGACGAAGTTCGGCATCTGGAGGAGGAACTGGTTGTCGGTGATCGCGAACTGGATCTCTTCTCCGGATCCGATCACGCGGCCGATCTCGGCCACGGCCTTGCGCGGCACGATGCCGGTCACCGGGGTGTGGCCCTCCGCCAGGGCCCGCGAGGTCACCGCGAGACGGTGGCCGTCGGTCGCGACCAGCTTCAGCTCGTTCGATTGCACGACCACCAGGATGCCGTTCAGCGCATAGCGGCTCTCGTCGTGCGAGATCGCGAAGCTGGTCTGCGCGAGCATGTCGCGCAGGATCTTCGCGTCGACCGTCACCCAGGCCTTCGTCGCTACAGGCACGACCGGGGGAAAGTCGTCCGGGGCGAGCCCGACGAGCTTGTACGCGACCCCACCACACCGGAGACTCACCGCGGCGTTCTCGCCAACCTTCATCGTCAGCGCCGGGGCTGGCAACTCCTTGACGATCTCGCCGAGCTTGCGCGCCGACAGCGTGATCGCGCCTTTCGTCGCGACGCGTGCGGGAATCGAGACGCGCGCGCCGACCTCGAGGTCGGTCGCGGTGACGGTCATCGTCTCGCCGTCGGTCTCCAGCAGCACGTTCGCGAGGATCGGTAACGTCTGCCGCGGCTCGACGATGTTCTGCACCATCGCGAGACCGCGAAGAAACGCATCACGGTCAAGAACGACTTCCATGCAGTTCTCCGTTGTCAGAGAGGAAAAGAAGAAAGCTCGTCGTCGTAGGAGTCATCGAGCGGTGTGGATAGTGGGATGAGCACGAACGGGCGCGCGCATGGCGCGTTCCCGGGACGCGGGGAACGTTGACAGGCTGGGGATGGAGACCGGGACGACGGTGGATCACAGCTTGATGGCCTGGACAAGACTGTCGACGCTGCGGCGTAGATTGTGATCATCCTGGAGCAACCCCTGGATCTTGGCCACCGCGTGGAGCACGGTCGTGTGGTCCTTGCCGCCGAAGGCCCGACCGACCTCGGCGAGGGAGGCGTGGGTCAGCTGCCGGGACAGATACATCGCAATCTGCCGCGGCAGGGCGACGGCCTTGGTCCGCGTCCGGGCCTTCAGCTCGGCCACGGTGACGTGGAACATGTCGGCGACCTTCTTCTGGATCTGGTCGATCGTGATGACCTTCTCTTCCTCGCCCCACAGCTCACCCAGGATCTCCTGCGCGAGCGCGGTGGACATCTCGCGGCCGGTGAGCGCGCAGAAGGCGATCATGCGGGTCAGCGAGCCTTCGAGTTCGCGGATGTTCGAGCGGACCCGGCCCGCGATGAGATACGCGACGTCGTCAGCGAGCCGGACGCGCTCGACCGCGGCCTTCTTCTTGAGGATCGCCACCCGCGTTTCGAAGTCCGGCGGCTGGATATCGGCGATCAATCCCCATTCGAACCGCGAGCGCAGGCGTTCGTCGATGTCCTGGATGTCCTTGGGCGGCGAATCGCTCGAGACGATGATCTGCTTGCGCGACTCGTAGAGGTCGTTGAACGTGTGGAAGAACTCTTCCTGCGTGCGCTCCTTGCCGGAGATGAACTGGATGTCGTCGACCAGCAGGACGTCGATCGTGCGATAGCGGCCGCGGAACTCCGCGGTGCGGTCGTAGCGGATCGCGTTGATGAGCTCGTTCGTGAAGCGCTCGGTCGAGAGATAGGCGATCGTCATTCCGCTGAAGAGCCGGGCACTATGGTGCCCGACGGCGTGCAGCAGGTGCGTCTTGCCGAGACCGGTCCCGCCGTAGACGAAGAGCGGATTGTAGGCCCGGGACGGCAGCTCGGCGACGGCCTGGCAGGCGGCCTGCGCGAACTGGTTCGACGAGCCGACCACGAACGTGTCGAACATGTAGCGCGGATTGAGCCCCGCGGTGGTCGTCCCCGGGCGTGTCGGAGGCTGGACCGCGGCCCGCACGGCCCGCACGGCCGGCGCGACGGTCGCCTCCTGGCCAGGGTCCTCGTCGACGGTCAGCCTGATCTGGGGCTGGCCGCCGAGGCACTCCTGAGCCGCGCTCTGGATGGCCGGCAAGTGATTGCGCGCCAGCCAGTCGCGGGAAAACAGGTTCGGGGCCGCGATCGTGAGCTGATCCCCCTCCACCGCGAGGAGGCGGCAGGGCCGGAACCAGGTCTCGAAAACGGAATCGGCCACGCGCGTGGAAAGGCACTCGAGCATTCGTGACCACACGGTATCCAGCACGGGGAGCCCCTAGTTATACACAGGCTTATCCACGCCTGTGGATTAGTTGAGGTCATGGCGGATTTTACCTTATTTGGTGGGAACGTACACGACGGGGGCGCACAGGGGCGCACATACCGACAACACACCTCACACAGGGACGCACGGAGAATGGCGCACGTTAGCACACGCGAATTCCGTGCCGCAAGGGTGTCTTTCGGTTGACTTGGCGAGGTCGCCTGCCTACACTTGCTCGGCTCAGAAGCCGTCGGCTGATCGAAGGTCTGCGCCGGCCGGTCTGCGAGTCCCCCATAGCGATCGAAAGGGAGAATCGATGCCATGAAGCGGACGTATCAGCCGAACCGGCGCAAGCGCGCCAAGGCCCACGGGTTCCGGGAGCGGATGAAGACCCAGGGCGGGCGCAAGGTGCTGAAACGTCGCCGGGCGAAGGGGCGCAAACGGCTGACCGTGTCAGTCTGAGCCGGGGTTTTTCTCGGCGCGAACGGTTGACCGGCAGTGGCGATTTCCAGGCGCTCTTCCAGCGGGGCACGCGTGTCGATCGACCGTCGTTGATCGTGCTCTGGGCCGAGGCGCCGGCACGCCGGGTCGGCTTCGCGGTGAGCCGTCAGGTCCGCGGCGCGGTGAAGCGCAACCGGGTACGGCGGCGTCTGCGAGAGGCATACCGGGCGGCGCGGGAAGCGGCGCCGGAGAATGCGGCGATGGTGGTGATCGGGCGGCCGCGCGCCGCGCTGACCGAGTTCGTCGGGCTCGTGTCGGAATTGCGTGCCGCGTTCCTGGCCATCCCGAGCGAGCGAGCGTCGGCGTGACGCCGTTTGCGCGCGCGGTCGTGCTGGCCATCGCCGGATATCAGCGCGTGGTGTCCCCTCACCTTCCCGGCGCCTGCCGGTTTGCGCCGACCTGTTCCGAGTTCGCGCGAACGGTCATCGCGGACCACGGCATCCTGTACGGGGTCTGGCTCACACTGAAGCGGGTGGCGCGTTGCCAGCCGCTATTCCCGGGAGGGTATGACCCGCCGCCAGCACGGCGGCACTGATCGATCATGGAAAAGCGAACCATCCTGGCGTTTGCGCTCAGCGCGCTCTTGCTCTTCGTCTATGTCTTCGTGCAGGAGCGCTTTTTCACCCCTCCACCCGCCCCGCCGAAGACGACGACGCCGGCGCCATCGACACCTGGCACACCGCCGGCAACGAGCCCGCCGGCGCAAGCTCCGGAGAATCGCCCGCCGCCAACGGCCAGCGCTCCGACGACGGCAGCGCCACTCACACCACCGGCCGCGCAGGCCCAAGAGCGGGCCCGACCGCCCGCGCGACTCGTCACCGTCGATTCGCCCCTCTATCACGCGGTGGTGAGCAGCGAGGGCGGAAAGCTGCAGGAGTGGACGCTGAAGTACCGCGGCGAGAAGCCACTCGTGGCGGTTGGCGAGCTCGGTCCCGGAGGACTTCAGATGTCCCCGGCGCAGGGGCGCGCCGCGGAGGTGGTGCCGATGCGCGTCGCGCGGGAGGCCGGCCAGCTGGGTCCTGACCGGCGTCAGGACGAGGTCGTCCTCGAGGGCGAGGCGGACGGCGTGACCGTCCGTGAAACGCTCCGGTTTCACGCGGACGCGTACACGATCGACACGGTTGTGCAGGTCGAGAACCGGGCGGGTGAGCCGAGAACCGTCACGGTGGCGTTGCCGTGGAACTCGGTCGTCAAGTGGGGCGATGCCGCGGAGCGCTTCATCGGACAGCGGCCGACCGAGATCGTGTGGACCACGAGCCACGACGTGCAGCGGAGCGTCATCGGCCCGGCGCACGATCTCGAAACCGACGGCGCCTGGATCGGCCTCGACAGCGTCTGGTATCTGAGCGCCCTGCTCCCGAAGACCGGCGACTTCAAGCTCGTGACGCACACGGAGCCGGCGGCCGACGGCAAGAACGGCGCGAAACCGTCGGGACGCGCGACGATCGCGGTCCGCGCGGCGCCGACGCTCGGCCCCGGCCAGTCGTGGACGGGTCAGATCGTCGTGTACGCCGGGCCGAAAGAGTACGAGCGGCTGCACGCGCTCGGGCTCGAGAAGGCGATCAACTTCGGCGGGTTCCCGATCCCGCGGCAGTACGGCGGGCTGCCGATGGAGTGGCTCGGCGTCCCGATTCTGCTCTTGCTGCAGTGGGTGTACCGCGGCGTCGGCAACTACGGCGTCGCGATCATCCTGCTCACCGTCGTGTCGAAGGTGCTCTTCTATCCCCTCACCGTTCGCAGCATGCGGTCGATGAAGGCGATGCAGCAGCTGTCGCCGCAGATCAATGCGCTGCGCAGCAAGTACAAGAGCGACCCCCAGCGGCTGCAGCGCGAGACCATGGAGCTCTACCGGCAGTACAAGGTCAACCCGATGGGCGGCTGCCTGCCGATGATCGCGCAGGTGCCGATCTTCTACGCGCTCTATCTCGCGCTGTCCGTCTCGGTCGAGCTTCAGAGCGCGCCCTTCCTCTGCGTCGGACGGCTCTTCGGTGTGGACCTCTGGATCTGCGACCTCGCCAGTCACGACCCGACGTACGTCCTGCCGATCATGATGGGCATCACGATGTTCATCCAGCAGAAGATGACGCCGGCCGCCGGGGATCCGCGGCAGGCCAAGATGATGCTGGTGATGCCGTTCGTGTTCACGTTCATGTTCCTGAACCTGCCGTCGGGGCTGGTGCTCTACTGGACGGTGTCGAACGTGCTCCAGATCGCCCAGCAGTGGTACATGGACCGGCCGCGCCTGCGGCGTGCCGCGCAAGAGGTGAAGAACGCGACGCGGGCCTGATCCGTTCGATGCGCGGGACACGATCGTCGCGATCGCGACGGCGCCGGGAGAAAGCGCGATCGGCATCGTGCGGTTGAGCGGGCCCCAGGCGCTGTCGATCGTGGGTGGGCTCGTGCGAGCCCGCGGCCCCCTCGACCAGTTTCCCTCTCACGCTCTGCGCCGGGTCGCGCTGCTCGATCCGCGGAGTCGGACACCGCTCGACGACGCGCTGTGCGTGGTGATGCGTGCGCCGCGCTCGTACACCGGCGACGACGTGGTGGAGCTCTCGTGTCACGGCAGCCCTGCGCTCTTGCGGATGATCGTGAAGCTCGCGCGAGAACGCGGGGCGCGCCTGGCGGAGCCGGGCGAGTTCACGCGGCGGGCGTTTCTGAACGGACGCATCGATCTGACGCGGGCCGAAGCCGTCGCGCTGATGATCGGCGCCCGCACGGAGCGAGCGGTGACGCTGGCGGCGCGCGCGCTGGCCGGCGAGCTCGGCACGCGAGTCGAACGGCTGCGGAGCGAATTGCTCGACGTGATCGCCGGGCTCGAGGTCGCGCTCGACTTTCCTGACGAACAGGTCGGCCTCGCGTCCGGGCAGGCATGGTCGGACGTCACGCGGCTCGCCGCAGGAGTCGACGAGATGCTCGCGTTGACCGACCGCGCGCGGGCCATCCACCAGGGCGTGACGGTCGTGCTCGCGGGCGCGCCGAACGCGGGAAAGTCGACCTTGCTGAACGCGCTGCTCGGCGCGGATCGGGCAATCGTGTCCCCGGTGCCCGGCACGACGCGCGACATCGTCGAGGGCACCATCGCGCTCGGCGGCATCCCGGTCGTCTTGCGCGACACCGCCGGCATCGGGCCCACGACCGACGCGATCGAGGCCGAAGGCGTGCGGCGAACGCTGAAAGCAATCGACGACAGCGACCTGGTTTTGCTGATCATCGACGGAAGCGCCGCGCCCGATGCGCGCGTTCTCGAGGTGGCGAGGCAGCGCTCCTGTCTCGTCGTGCGGACAAAGAGCGACTTGCCGGCCGATGATGGTGCGCGCGCGATTCCCGACGCGCTCGAGGTTTCCGCTCTCACCGGCACCGGGATCGCGACGCTCCTCGACCACCTCGGCAGCGAGATAACGCAGCGCGTTAGCCCGGATGATGACGCGGGGCTGTTCGTGACGACGCTGCGCCAGCGCGAGGTGCTGGAGTCTTTGCGC
>QHRT01000102.1 GCA_003220195.1 Candidatus Rokuibacteriota bacterium
AGAAGCGGTGCCAGTAGTACTGCTGCCGCAGCGGATCCCACGTCCAGTTCGACTTCTGGGTGTCGACGAAGATGATCCGGACGTCGCGATACCGCTGATCGGTGTCGCTCCACACGTAGTAGTCGCGATACGGAGACGCCGGGTCCGCCCGGGACGCCTGGAACCAGGGATGCTGGTCCGAGGTGTGATTCAGCACGAGGTCCGCGATGACCCGCATGCCGCGCGCGTGGGCGCCGTCGAGGAATTTCTGGAAGTCCTGGACGCTCCCGTACTGCGGATGGATGTTCCGGAGGTCGGCGATGTCGTAGCCGTCGTCGCGCAGCGGCGACGGGTACATCGGCAGGATCCATAGACAGTCGACGCCGAGGTCTTTCAGATAGTCGAGCGAGGCCGTCAGCCCGAGGAAATCGCCGACGCCGTCGCCGTCGGCGTCGAGGAACGCTTTGACGTGCACCTCGTAGAAGATCGCGTCGCGGTACCAGTCCCGGCTCATGCGCGCCCGCGCCGGAGAGCGAAGATCTGAGCCGGGTGCTCGGGCCGAAGCTCGACGTCGCCGCGCGCGCCCCGCCACTCCCACACGCTGTCGCTCAGGAGCTCGTGCATCCGGTACGGCTCGTCCGGCGCGAGTCCCAGCTCGGCGAGCGGGACGTCGACCATCGACTGGACCGGCCGGGTGACGTCGAGGCTCACGGCGACGAAGACGACGTCGTCGTTCCCCGGCGTGGTCTTGCCGTACCAGAGCAGGTCGGGGCTCTCGGACGGATGGACTTTCAAGTTCCGGGAGAGCTGGAGCGCGCGGTGCTCGCGCCGGATCGCGTTCACGCGCGTGATCAGCGCCACGAGGTTCCCTGGCGCGTTCCAGTCCCGCGCCTTGATCTCGTACTTCTCCGACGAGAGATACTCTTCCGACCCGGGCTCGCGCGGCGTGTTCTCGCAGAGCTCGTAGCCGGAATAGATCCCGTAGAGCGACGATGCGGTCGCGGCCAGGACCAGACGCATCACGAACTCCGGTCGCCCGCCCTTCTGGAGCGCCTCGTGAAGGATGTCGGGCGTGTTCGGCCAGAGGTGGCCGCGGAAGTAGTCGCTGACCGGCGGCGACGTGATCTCCGTGAGGTACTCGGCGAGCTCCGTCTTCTCGTTGCGCCACGTGAAGTACGTATACGACTGCGTGAAGCCGGCTTTCGCGAGCACCTTCATCATCTTCGGTCGGGTGAACGCTTCGGCGAGGAAGATCAGATCGGGATACTGGCTCTGGAGATCGCGGATGAGCCATTCCCAGAACTTCACCGGCTTCGTGTGCGGGTTGTCGACCCGAACGATCCTGACCCCGTGCTCGCTCCAGAACTCGAGGATCCGGCGCATCTCTCGCCAGAGCGGCTCGGGATCGTCACCGTAGAAGTTGAGCGGGTAGACGTCCTGGTACTTCTTCGGCGGATTCTCGGCGTACTTGATCGTCCCGTCCGGCCGGTGAAAGAACCACTCGGGATGCTCCCGCACGTACGGGTGATCCGGCGAGCACTGGATCGCGAAGTCGAGCGCGACCTCGAGACCGAGCTCACGGGCGCGCGCGACGAACCGGTCGAAGTCTTCGAGCGTGCCGAGCTCCGGATGTACGGCCATGTGGCCGCCGGCCTCGCCGCCGATCGCCCACGGGCTGCCCGGTTCGCCCGGCTCGGCCACGAGCGCGTTGTTGCGGCCCTTGCGATGGGCTGTTCCGACCGGATGGATCGGCGGCAGGTACACGACGTCGAATCCCATCGCCGCCGCGCGCTCCAGCTGAAACTCGGCGTCCCGGAACGTCGCGTGCTGGCCGGGCGTCTGGCCGGATCGCGGGAAGAACTCGTACCAGGCGGCGAGGCGCGCGCGCTCGCGGTCCGCGACGATCTCGAACTCGCGCTCGCACCACGTCGCTTCGTTCCGGTCGAGATACCGGTCCATCAGCGCGGCGAGGCGAGGCTCGCGCGCGGCGACCACACCAGCTGTCGGCGTATCTCCGTCCTCGATGCGTGCGGCCGCATCGAGAAGCGCGGCCTGATCCGCGCCGCGTGCGCGCGCGGCGGCGGCGCGGACCAGCGCGGCGCCTTCGGCGAGCTCGCTCCGCACGTCCTGTCCAGCGTCCACGCGCTTGACCAGGTCCGCGAGCCAGGAGCGATAGAGATCGGGGAGCGCCTCGATCGTGAAGAGGTGGCGACCGATCGCGGCGAGGGTGAACGTGCCCGCCCAGCGGTCGTTGTCGACGAACCGCATCGGACTCTCGCTCCACCGCTCTTGATCGAAGCGGCGAAACTTCAAGAACGCGAGCAGCTGCTCGTGTCCCTCGCGAAAGATGTCGGCGGTGACCGACGGCGGGAGCGACGTTCTCGATGACGACGGTCTTCTTGAGATCCTTGAGCAACCCCTTGGCATTACCGACGCTGGCCATAGCTCAATTATCTCGTCATCGTCCACGTTCTAGCGCCACCTATCGACCAGGTAGGGCTTCTGCCGCTCGAACGCCGCTCCCACGTTTTCCAGGAGCGCCTCGGTGCCCTCGGCGCTACGGCGCTCGGTCGCGAGCACGAAGGCCGCCGTACGACCGAGGTAGAGCGGCACGAACGAGCGCAGCAGGTGCTCGCGGTACACGACGTCGTAGTGATAACCGAGCGCGAAGTCGTACACGACCCGCGCCCAGAGATCGTCGGGAAACCGGAGGCGACCGCCGTCGCCGGGATCGAGCCCGAGGATCTCGACGAGTGTCTCCGACGCCATGATGTGCTCCCAGATCGGCAGGAGATCGCGCACGCCGAGCCGGAATCCCTCGATCATGCGCGTCGTGTCGACCGCGATCGGCTCGGCCGACGGAGGGCTTGGCGTGCCGACCTCCGGGAGGGGCTCGCTGCCGACGACCTCGCGCCAGAGATCGGCGTGGCGATGCATCAGCGCGAATGCGGTGCCGAGCGTCTGCGCGATCATCGCCGGCAGATCGGACGTGCGGTTGCCGTGCCGAATGTCGCGACGGCCGAGCCCCGCTTCCCAGACGGAGAAGCCGTCGGCGATCGCGCTCCCGAGGATCCAGAGATCGCTCACGTCGCGTCCGCGCCAGTCCCACCGGGGATGCACCAGGAGATGCTCGACCAGGCGCGCGGAGAGCGCCTGCTGTCCGCCGAGCGGCTGCCGGATTCGCCGGCCATAGAGCGCGCGCACGAGCGGACTCATGAGGAGGCGCGTGATCGTGCCGTCGTAGCGGTGGCGGGCGTACACGGGCGCCACGAAATCCGCGCCCTCGTCGAGCACCGGGCGCGCGAGCCGTTCGATCCAGTCGTCGGTGATCGACACGACGTCGGGCTCCAGCAGGACGAGCGCGCGGGCGCCGACGCGATGCGCGGCCGCGAGCGTCGCCAGGAGCGCCGGCCCGCGGCCCGGGATGCCGTGAAACGGGACGCTGAGCCGCTCGGCAAGCGGCGCGTTGTGAGCGATCCGCACCACCGGCAGTCCGGCCTCGTGCAGCGCTGCGGACGTGCCGTCACCCGACCCGGCATCCGCGTTGACGATGAGCGCCGACACGCCATCGAGCCTCTGCGAAACCCCGGCGCGGACGGCGTGCGCAACACCGGCGATGGTCTCGGCGTTGTTGTACGTCGGCACACCGATCGCGAGATCTCGCGGAGAGAACCGCGCGAGCTCCGCCTCGACGTCGGCGGGCAGCTCGACCGGAGCGACGCGCGCCGGCGCAGGACCCGGCGGACGCTCCGCGGCCGGCTCGGCCGCGACCACGGGCGCGTCCGCGCGCCCCACGGGCGCGCCCGCGCGCCCCACAGGCGCGTCCGCGCGCCTCTCCGGCGCGTCGCTCACCGGGCGGGCTCCGTGACGTGGATCAAGAGCGCGAGATAGTCCGTCAGCTCGCGCGTGACCAGGAACGATCGGCGGACGTGCTCGCGCCCGGCCGCGCCCATGCGGGCGATGAGGTCGGGGTTGTTCAGGAGATGGCGGATTGATCTGCTGCGACAGACCGCCGGCGAAGCCGCCGACCACCGGCTTGGCCTTCCACATCGCCTCGGCCGCCCCGAGTCCGAAGTCCTCGCGCACGGACTTGTGCAGCACGATGGTCGCCGCCCGCTGGAGCGCGTTGATCTGCAGATGCGCGTCCGGCGGCAAGTCGAGCACGACGATATCGGGATCGTGGTGCGCGGCATCACGCAACTGCGCGACGACGTCGAGGCTCTCGGGATCGTCGCTCGCGGTGCCGGCGAGCACGAGCCGCGCGTGGTGGTACTTCTTCACCAGCCGGTACGCGTTCACGACGCCGATCGGGTCGGCGGCGCGCGTGAACGGGCCGATCTGCACCAGCAGCGGTGCATCCTGGGCGACCCGCAACGCCGCGACCGTGGCCGAGACCTCGCGCGGCGTCAGGTCGCGGTTCTTGTCGGACAGGGGATCGATGGACGGATGGATGACGTAGTGCGGGATGGAGAGCCGGCGCGTGAACTTCGGCAAGGAGAACACCGCGCCGTCGTACTGGTTCAGGTACGACCTGACGAACGACCACGCGCGCCGGTGCGCGCGCGAGCAATCGAAGTGACATCGCCAGATCCATCGACCGTCACCGGCGCGATGGCTGACGAGCGTCGCGGGCGCCACGTCGTGGACCAGCACCACGTCGGCGCCGAGCCGGAGCTTCTTCGCGTTGAGTCGATTCATCTCGACGAAATGCTCGAGCGCGTCCTCGGTCAGCACGCGCTCGGTGGCTTCGAGACCGGCCTGGAGCGCGCGTCCGGTCGCGTGGAACACCGGATCGCCTCCCGTGATCTCCCAGCTGGCGTCGACCCCGACGTCGGACATGAGCGGCACGAGCCGCTGGAGACTCTCCGCCGGTCCGCTGCCGAAGCGACCGCCGCTCACGTTGAGCAGCCGCCGGCCCTGCGCGCGCTCGGCGAGCCGGCCGATGATGTCGATGACGCCGCGCGTGGCGACCTGGCGATAGTCGTCGAGCTTGATCATCGTGCCTCGGCGTCCAGCGCCGCGTCGACGAGCGACAGGATGCGCGCGCGCACTCGTTCGAGGCTCGTCATGTACGTGTCGAGGCGCTGGATCTGCTCGGCGAGCTCCGGAGCACCGAGCGACGTGCGGATCCACTCCGCGAAGTCGCCCGCAACCCGGCCGAGGCGCGCGCGAGCCTCGACCATGTGGACGTAGATCGCGCTCTGGTCCACGTCGCTGAGCGCGGCGCGAAACTCGGCGAGCGTGGTGACCGGCGGTCCGAGCTGCACCTCGACGATGTGCGATTGCTGGAAGAAGAACGCGTCGCCGAACTCCACCCGGGGCACGGACGACCGGGACGTCAGGTGATCGTCGACGGTGGAGACGAGCTCCTCGCGCAGCTCGTCCAGGGTGGCGAAGTCGAACGGGTTCACCACGGCCAGGCGCTCGGCGAGCGCCTGATCCCGCACGTGGACCGTCACCCAGGTGGCGAAGTCGTTCCCGTACGCGGTCGTGAACGGACGGTGGCGCAGGAAGTACCCGTGCGTGTGATAGAAGATCGAGTCGGCCGGGACTTCTTCGAGCCGTTCCATCAGCTCGCGCTCGTCGAGCGCGCGCCGATCGAGCGTCTGCCGGAGCTCGACGCAGCCCACGAACTGAAACGGATACGCGGCGCGGTCCATCATGGCTCACCGGCCAGGACCGCCACCGGGAAATCCGCGAGCACCCGGCTAACGTCGCCCGAGCGGGGCGGGGACGCCGAGGTGCGTCTCGCCCCAGCACTCGTCGCCGACCGGCAGGTCCTCGATTCCGCGACGCGCGAGCAAGCGCGGGACGACCACGAAAGCCGATGCGTCGTCGCGGACGCGCGCGAAGGCACAGAGGTGCTCGGCGAACGGCCCGCTCACTTCGATCGGGTGGTACGCGCCCCGGAGAAACAGCGCCGGCGACCGCCGGCGGAACGCGAGGGCCTGGTGGATCACGTAGAGTTTGACGCGTCCATCGTGCGGATTCTTCGCGAGTTGTCGTGCCAGGGTCGCCAGATCCTGGGTGGCCTCGAGCTCCTCGCGGAGCTCGTCGAGCAGCTGACGTCGCCGCGCGAAGTCGACCGGCCGGCGATTGTCCGGATCGACCAGGGAAAGATCCCAGAGCTCGGTGCCCTGGTAGAAATCGGGAATGCCGGGCGCGGTGATCTTGATCACGATCTGGGCCAGCGAGTTCAGCATGCCGAAATGCGCGATGCGCGCGTGGAAGAGCGTGAAGTCCCGGAGAAACTCCCGTGAGCGTCGGGGATCGACGATGGTCCGCACGAACTTCTCCATGGCTTCGTCGTACCGCACGTTCGGCGTGATCCAGCTGGTCGCGACCTTCGCCTCGCGCACGGCTTTGAGCACGTACGCGACGAGCCGATCGGCCTCGATCGGCCATGCCCCGACGAGCGTCTGGTAGAGGAGATACTCCTCGTTGGGGCCGGGTACCGGCTGCCCGTCGACCACGGTGCGATGCCGCCGGTTCAGGTGCTGCCAGCGCGCTACGCGAGTACGCCAGTCGAACGGGAGCTCGGACAGGACGTTGATGCGCGCGCGCACGTCCTCGCCACGCTTCGTGTCGTGCGTGGCGGTCGCGCTGAGCCCGGCGGGCGCGGCCGTCTGGCGCTCCGCGAGCGCCGCGTGCAGCTCGCCGAGCGACGTGCCGAAGCGGCTCGGATCGCCGCCCACCTCGTTCAGCGACGCCAGGCGATGGTAGCGGTAGAGCGCCGTGTCCTCGTATCCCTTGGCGGTGACCGGCCCGGTAATCTGCTGAAAGCGCATGACGAAGTCCGTGCGCTCGGCGCGGTCGGCCTCGTCCGCCCACGGCGGAAATCTGAGCGACAGCAGATCGCGAAGCCAGTCGTAGATGGAGACGTCGACCGCGAGGCTCCGACGTCGCGCGAGATCGACCGCCCGGCCGAGACGCTCGCGATCCACGGCGTCGTCGCTCGCCTCGCCGAAATACGTGCGGTAGACGGGGAAGGCCGCGACGATCTCGCGCAGCGCCCGGGTCAGGCTCCGCAGCGTGAAGTCCCGGGTCGAGCGGTGCTTCTCCGAGATCCGGTTCAGGCGGTGCCCGAGCATGTTCAGCTCGGAGGCCATCGACGTGTCCATGATGAGCCTCTTCGACTCGTAGACCGTCTCGCTGAACGACGCGCGGTCGTGGAGCAGCCGCGCGTAGATCTGGTCGACCGCGCGCGCCTGGGCGCGGTCGACGAAGATGCCGTTCACCAGATTTAGGAACTCGTAGCCGGTGGTGCCCGCCACGGCCCACGTCTCGGGCAGGGGCTCGCCCGGCGACAGGATCTTCTCGGCGACGATGTAGAGCGGACGGGACGTCGCGATGACCGCTCGCTCTTGAAGCCGGCCGAAGTATTCGCCCGGCGCGTAGAGGCCGTCCGGGTGATCGATGCGGAGCCCGGTGACCACGCCGTCCTCGATCAGGCGGAAGACCAGCCGATGGGTTTCGTCGAAGACCTCGGGCCGCTCCATGCGGATCGCGGCCAGCTCGTTGATGTCGAAGAACCGCCGGTAGTTGATCTCCTCGCCGGCGACGCGCCAGTACGCGAGCCGGTACGCCTGATCGCTCAGGAGCTGGTCGAGCAGATCGAAGCTCTTCGAGTCTCCCGAGGTACCGTTGAAGATCCGGACGTTCTCGCCGATGAAGTCGCGCACCGCGGTGGACGCCTCGCAGAGCCGCACGAGCCGTTCGCGCCCCGTTTCCTTCATCTCGCGGCGCGCCGCCAGCCGCTCGCGCTCGAGCTCCCTGTGCGAGGGGATGCTCGCGAACCAGACGATGACGGACTTCAGCTCGACCAGGTCCGGGTGCTCCGATCCGAGCGCGGCCTGCAGCTCGGTCAGCCGATGCGTGAGCACGCGGCTCGTCGATTGCGGCGTCAGCGGCAACCGCGTCTCGTAGTAGTGCAGCTCGAGGAGTCCGTCGGTGAACTGCAGGCAGAGCTGCCCGGACTCGAGCACGTTCCCGTACTGATCGCCGAGGATCGGCAGCAGCACCTTGTCCGCGAGCTCCGCCTTCACCGGTCGCCAGTCGATGTCGAAGAACGAGGCGTAGGGTGACGACGGTCCGTTCTCGAGCACGTCGCGCCACCACTCGTTTCGCGCGTGCGCGATGCCCATGTGATTGGGGACCACGTCGACGATGAGACCGAGCCCGCGGCGGCGCAGGGCGGCGGCGAACCGCGCGAGGGCGGGCTCGCCGCCGAGCTCGGCGCGCACGCGGTGGTGATCGCTGACGTCGTACCCGTGCGAGCTCCCGGACGCGGTCTCGAAGAACGGCGAGATGTAGACGTCGGTGATGCCGAGCCGGGTCAGGTACTCGAGGAGCTCAGCGGCGTCGTCGAACGTGAGCTGCGGGCCGAGCTGCAGGCGGTACGTGGCGACCGGGACGCGGAGGAGCGCGTCTGGCTCGCTGCGAAGAACATTCGAGGCGGGCACCGCACATCTCCGTCAGGCCGCGGTCACCGCGCCCTCGTGGCGGTGCCTCACCGCGCCCTCTTGGCGGTGCCTCACCGCGCCCTCGTGGCGGTGTCGGGCGACGGTGCCGCAGGCTCCGGCGCGAGCGACAGCGCGAAGCCGAGGGCGCTGCCGAGCGGCGCCAGCAACGCGCGTTCCCCTCGCCGTTCGCGCCAGATCTCGAAGAACGCGTTCTGCGCCGCCCAGAGCCCGAAGCTGATGCCGAGGCGGTGGAGGCCGGTGACGAGCATCGAGGCCTCGGCGATGCGCTCGGCGCTCGGCTCCTCGCGAACGGCGTCGAGCGCCGCCTGCATGGCCTCGCGCATGTCGTCCCGCGCCGGCGTCAGGTCGATCTTGAGCCCGAGCGTCCGCGCCTCGTCCATGAGCTCGAACACGGCGGGCGGGATCGCGTGCTGCGTGACCGCCTGGGCCAGTGCCGCGCGGACCTCGACCTCGAGGACGTGGCGCGCGATGATCGCCAGCGTTTCGGGGATGGGCGCGTCGGCCTCGCGGAGATAGTGGACGAGCTTGCGGCTCTCCTCCCAGATCCGCCGGTACGCCTCTTCGTGCTTGTCGAGCACCGCGCGGATCGCGCTCGCGATCACGCGCCGCCGATCGTCGAGGAACAGGTGCCTGAGCGAGAACGACGGGCCCGCAAAGTACTCGTCCATCGCGCGGACCATGTCCGCCATGCTGTAGCGCGCGTAACGGGCGAGCAGATCGGCCTTCATCTCCTCGTAGCTCACGCGGTCCTCGAAGAGGCGCACGCCACAGGAGAAATCGTGGCCGCCGAAGTGGAGGACCCCGTACACCTCCTCCTTCGCCTCACCGGTGATCTCGGACTCGACCCGGGCGTGACCGATGCGCACGGTGGTGCCGGCGTAGGACTCGCGCGCCTCGTCGAGCCTCTCCATGCGGTAGGCGTAGAGCCGGGAGACCTCGGGCCGCTCCTCGAAGAGGCCCGTGATCGCGTAATGGGCGACGACCCGACGCAGGTCGACGACGGCGGGGCGGACGAGCTGGCGGAACACCTCGGCGCCGTTCCCGAACGCCGGGACGTTGCCCGGCGCCGCCTCGAGCCGGCGGACGAATTCCTGCTCGAGGGCGCCGCCGCCGAGATCGCGGAGATACTGGAGCGCCATCGCGGTGTACCGGAGGATCTGCACCGGCTCGATCGCCGAGATCTCGTCGAAGAACCAGCCGCACGAGGTGTACATGAGCATGCGGTTGCGCTCGAGCTCGAGCAGCCGGCGCGCCTCGAGCCGCGCCTGCGGATCCAGTTCCGCACGCTGATGGCGGGCCAGGAACGCGGCCAGCTGCTCGGGCGACCGATCCAGGACGACGTCGACGTAGTCGTCGCGCGCCGCCCACGGGTCCTTCAAGAGCGCCGACGCGCGCGCTTCGTAGAAGAGGTCGACGTGATCGCGGAGCCAGTCGAGCGCCTCGCGGAGGGGTCCCCGCCAGCGCTGCTGGGTGTCGCCGGCGATGCGACAGCCGCAGTCCGCCCGCCAGCGCTCGACGCCGTGTGTACAGCTCCACGACGTCCTCTCGTGGACCATGGCCTCCCACGTCGGCGGATGCTCCGCCAGGAACGCCGCGTAGTTCGTCAGCGTCGCGAACCCTTCCCGCTCGATCTGCTGCACGGCGGCGGCCAGCGCCATGTCCCCGAACCGGAAGTGATGGCCGTACGACTCGCCGTCGGTGGCGCAGTGCACGAGCTCCGGCCAGTCGCGCGCGTCGGAGAACGCGCCGCGCAGCCGGCCGACCAGGTTCTCGCTGCGCGCCAGCGCGTCGCCAAACGCGATCGCCCGCGAGATCGGGCCGTCGTAGAAGTAGAGCGCGAGCTCGAGGCCGCGCGCGCCGCGCCACCGGTAGGGACGGCTCGGATCGACGTGCTCCCCGACGTCCTCCCATTCGGCGGCGCCGATCGGCCGGATGCGCCACGCCTGATGCGGAGCCAGGATCGTGAACTTGATGCCGGCCTCCGCCAGGATCTCGAGCGTCTCGGTGTCGACCGCCGTTTCCGGCAGCCACAGGCCCTCGGGGTCCCGCCCGAATCGATGCCGGAAGTCGGCGATGCCCCAGCGCACCTGCGTCACGCGATCGCGGGACGACGCGAGCGGCATGATCATGTGGTTGTAGACCTGCGCGATGGCGTTCCCGTGGCCTTGCCTCTCGCGGGCGGACTCCGCGTCGGCCTCGAGGATCTTCCGGTAGACGTCGGCGGCGTGACGCTCGAGCCACGCCATCAGCGTCGGCCCGACGTTGAAGGAGATCTTCTCGAAGTTGTTGACGATCTCGAGAATCTTGTTCGCGTCGTTCACGCGCCGCGCTGCGCTGTTCGGCGCGTAGCATTCCGCCGTCACCCGCGCGTTCCAGTCGTGATGCGGCGCCGCGGAATCCTGGACCTCGACTTCCTCGAGCCACGGGTTCTCGCGCGGGGGCTGGTAGAAGTGCCCGTGGACGACGATCGACCGCGGGAGGGCCATGGAATCAGAAATCGTCGAGGCCGGAGAGGAACTCTCGCCGGCCGCCGCGCGCCACCACGACGAGCCCCGAGGAATCGACGTGATACCGTCGCCGATCGATCTCCGGTTCGAAGCCGATCTCCGTGTCGGCCGCGATGATGTTGAAGCGGTCGATGATCGCGCGGCGGAGGCGGGCGCCCTTGCCGACCGTCGTAAAGTCCATGACGATCGAGTCCTCGATCACGGCGCCCTCGTTCACCCACACGCTCCGGCCGAGAATGGAGTTGCGCAGCGTGGCGCGCTTCACCAGCGAGCCTTCCGCCACGTGGGTGTTGTCGACGTCGGAGCCGATGAAGCGCGCCGCCGGCCCCGGATGGAGGCCGGTGCGAATGGGCCAGTGGCGGTTGTCGAGATCGAAGCGCGGCGATTCGCCGAGCAGGTCCATGTGCGCGTCCCAGTACGACTCGATGGTCCCGACGTCGCGCCAGTATCCCGGCTCCTCGTAGGGCTTGATCCCGGGCACCTCGTTGTCCTGGAAGTCGTACGCGAATACGCGGCCCGTCGGCACGAGCTCGGGGATGATCGAGCGTCCGAAGTCGTGCTCGGTCGAGCGTCGCGCGTCCGCCAGCAGCGCGTCGACGAGCGCCTGGCAAGAGAAGAGATAGTTCCCCATCGACACGAACGCCTGGGTGGGATCGTCGGGCAGGGGCTGGGGCTCGGGCGGCTTCTCTTCGAAGTGGGAGACGCGGGCATGGCGGTCCACCGCCAGCACGCCGAACGGCGACGCGTCCCCGACCGGCACGCGCCGGGCCGCGACGGTGACGTCGGCGCCCGACTCGCGGTGGAACGTGAGCATCTGGTTCACGTCCATGCGGTAGATGTGATCGGAGCCGAAGATCGCCACGACGTCGGGCGCGAAGTCGTCGACCAGGTTCAGGTTCTGCAACACGGCGTCGGCGGTGCCGCGGTACCACGCGGTGCCGAAGCGCATCTGCGGAGGAACGACCGTCACGAAGTAGTCGGTCACGACGCCGCCGGTGCGCCAGGCGAGCCGCAAGTGCTCGATGAGCGACTGGGACTTGTACTGGACGAGCACGTAGAGCGAGAGCATCTCGGAGTTGAGGAAGTTGGACAGCACGAAGTCGATGATCCGGTACCGTCCGCCGAACGGGACGGCCGGCTTCGACCGTTCACGGGTGAGCGGGTGCAGACGCTCCCCCTTGCCGCCGGCCATGATCATGGCGAGGACGCGCGGGCGGCGCGCCATGGGATCAGGTCTTGGGCGTCGGGGACGCGCCCCAGACGGGATCGAGGTCGGGGAAAGCGAAATCTTCGCGCTCGAGACGGCGTAGGAAGTCGGCGGCTTCGACGCTCATCGGCTCACGTTGCTGCAGGCGCCGTGCCATCTCGGAAAGCCGTTTGAAATTGGCATAGTGCTCGGCGACGCGCCGCTCCGCGTAATCCCGGGCGGTACCCGTCGTGATGAGAAATTGCCAGTCCGACGATTCGAGGAGCAAGAGCTCCCTCGTCGCCTGGACGAGCACGCGCCGGCGGTCGCGGTCGTCGCCGGTTTCGCCGTTCGTCAGCTGCGCCCATTCCGCCTCGGCGCTGTAGACGCGGTCCCACGTCCACTCGGTGTCGGGGTTGAGCCAGACGCGATGGTCACCACCCTCGCCCCACGAGCCTTCGGGCAATGCCACGGTGGTGCGCGGTGGCGTCGCGTCGAGCACCTCGCCGAGCGTGTGGCACGGCAGCCCCGCGCGCGCCATGCGACGGGCCACGGCTTCGAGCCAGACCGGGCCCTCGAACCACCAGTGGCCGAAGAGCTCGGCGTCGTAGGGCGAGGTCACGACCGCCTGACCGTCGACGCTTTCGCTGGCGAGGGTGTCGGCGACCAGCTCCACGAAGTGATCGGCGTGCGCCTGCACCTTTTCCATCGCGGTCCGCGGCTCGTACACCTGCTTCTTTCCGAGATCGCCGCTCGAGTCCGTGATGCGCCAGAACCGGAGGCCGCCGGGGAAGTGCTTCTTGTGGAATTCGAGATAGTGGTACTCACCGGGATAGCCGTGCTCGCGGCTCCAGACTTGCAGAGTGGTCTTCGGATCGCGGAAGAATGCCACCGCCGTGCCGGTGCCCCCGCGCGAGGCGCCCCGGGACGGCAGATAGAGCGATCGCGCCTGGGACGGCTGGCCTTCGTTCGGCAACGTCTCCGTGCTGAACGTCTGGAGCGGCAGATAGTCCCGGTAGAGGAAGAGGGGCAAGCCGCCGGCGATCAGGTGAGAGTCCGCGACGAAGTATTCGAGGCCGTGCTGTGCGAGCAACTCCTCGACCCCGGGCCGCATCCGCCGCGTGCGGTCTCGTCCGGTCGGCGGCGTCCACTCGTACCGCGGCCGGTACGCGCATTCCGGCAGCCAGATGCCGCGCGGCGCCCGGCCGAAGTGACGGGTGTGCGCCTCGACGGCGGTGCGGAGCTGGAGGTGAATCGATTCGTCACGCGAGAGGAGCGGGAAGTACCCATGAGTGGCGGCGCACGTGATGATCTCCACGTGGCCCCCGCGCTGGAGCTCGGCGAACGTCCCGGGAATGTCGCCCCCGACGCGGCGATGGAACTCCCACATCCGCTCGTAGAACTCCTCCCAGAACTGCGTCAGCTGCACGATGTTCCGCTGGCCTTCGCGCACGAAGTACTCGCGGGTGTCGACGCACGCGCGGCGGACGTTGTCGTAGTAGAACGAGATCTCCTTCTGGAATTCCGGTGACGCGAGCTGCTCCGTCAGGATCGGGGAGAGGTTGATCGTCCACTTCGGCGAGATCCCGTCGGCGACCAGGCGGTGGAGCGTCTCGAGCAGAGGCAGGTAGCACTCGAATGTCGCCTCGTTCAACCAGTCGCTGCCGTGGGGCCAGCGGCCGTGATTGACCACCATCGGAAGATGGGTGTGGAGGACGAGTGAGAACGACGAGCTCATCAGCGAGCACCTTTCCAGAGTTCGGCCGGACGTGGCCCAGCCGTTCGACGCCGCTTGCCCTTCGTGCGAGAGATCCGCGCGATCGGCGCGAATCCGACAATCCGCTTAATTGGACCGTATGAACGTGCTGGGCGCAAGCGCTCATGGCGACGGCGCAACCTTTCGCGTGTGGGCCCCGCGGTGCGAGAAGGTCGACGTCGTGGTGGAGGGAAGGCGTGCCGAAGCCATGGCTCGCGCGGCCGACGGGATGTACGAGGTCACGGTCCCGGACGTACAGCCGGGCACCCGGTATCAGTACCGCCTCGATGGACAGCGATACCGTCCGGACCCGGCGTCACGATTTCAGCCCGACGGCGTGCACGGGCCCTCGGCGGTCGTCGATCCGGAGGCCTTCGCGTGGACCGACCAGTCGTTCCGCGGCCATCCGCTCGCGGACCTCGTGTTCTACGAGCTGCACGTCGGGACGTTCACGGCGGCGGGCACGTTCGAGGGCGTGATTTACCACCTCGGCAGGCTGGTGGACCTCGGAGTGACGGCGGTCGAGCTGATGCCGATCGCGGAGTTTCCCGGCTCGCGCAACTGGGGGTACGACGGGGTGCACCTGTTTGCGCCGCAGTCGACGTACGGCGGGCCGACGGGGGTGCGGCGGCTGGTCGACGCGTGCCATCGCCTCGGGCTCACGGTCGTCCTCGACGTCGTCTACAACCACCTCGGGCCGGAAGGGAACTACCTGGCGGAGTACGGGCCGTACTTCACCGACCGGTATCGCACGCCGTGGGGCGGCGCGGTGAACTTCGACGGCCCTGACGCCGCCGGCGTTCGGCGGCACTTCGTCGAGAACGCCTGCTTCTGGATCCGCGAGTACCACGTCGACGGCTTCCGCTTCGATGCGATCCACGCGATCTACGACGGAAGCCCGGTGCACATCCTCACCGAGGTTGCCGAGGCGGCGCGGAAAGAAGCGGCGCGGCTCGACCGGCCCGCGCACCTGATCGTGGAGTCCCACGACAACGACCGGCGCACCGTCGTGCCGGCCGCCGAGGGTGGGCTCGGGCTCGACGCCGTGTGGTCCGACGACTTCCATCACGCCGTGCACGTGCGACTCACGGGCGAGCGCGGCGGATATTATTCCGACTTCGCCGATCCCCGGATGCTGCCCCGGGCGATCGCGGAGGGGTTCGCCGTTCAGGGGCAATACTCCGGGTACTTCGGGCGACCGCGCGGCACACCCAGCGCGGACCTGGACGGCGAACGGTTCGTCATCTGCTTGCAGAATCACGATCAGGTCGGCAACCGTGCGCAGGCCGAGAGGCTCTCGACCACGGTGCCGTTCGAGGCGCTGAAGCTCGCCGCCGCGCTCCTGTTCACCACGCCGGCGCTGCCGCTCCTCTTCATGGGCGAGGAATACGGCGAAACGGCGCCGTTCCAGTTCTTCGTGTCCTTCCTCGATCCGAAGCTGAACGACGCGGTCCGCCAGGGTCGCGCGGCCGAGTTCAGCCGCTTCGCGTGGCAGGGGACGATTGCCGATCCCGCCGCGCCGTCGACGTTCGTGCAGTCACGGTTGAACCACTCGCTCGTGGACGCACCGCGCCACCGCGCGGTGCACGAGTACTACCGGCGCTGGCTCGCGCTGCGCCGCGCGCATCCGGCGCTGGGCGCAGGCGACAAGCCGTTGACGCGGGCCACGCTCGACGCGGACGGCGCGGTGCTGAGGGTCGCGCGCGCCGCATCGACCGGCGAACGGGTGGAACTGGTTGCCAATCTCACGGCAGAGCCGAGGCCGCTCGCCACCGCGCGGGCGGGACGCATTCTGATCGACAGTGCGGATCGTGAGTTCGATGGACCGGGCGCGGGCGCGCCGCTCGGTCCGTTCCAGGCTTTGCTGTGCGAGGTTCATTGATGTTGCGCCTGCGCCGGGAGCTGCAACACGCGAGGCGGCTTTGCCGGTCGTGAGCGTGACTGATCCGATCGATCAGGTTCTCGCTCTCGATCTCGGCGCGCGAGGCATCGCACGCTTCTTCGTCGCCGGCGGCGCCGCGGCCGCCGCACGCGCGCTGCGCGGCGCGCGCCGTATCTTGATCGCCACCGGATTCACCGTCGCGCCGGACACGCCGGAGACCGACGGTCCGCCGGGCGCTGCCGTGCTCGGTCACGCGCTCCGTCGGCTCGGCGCGCGCGTCCGTTACGTCACCGATCCCGTGAACGTTCCCGTGCTGACCGCGGCGCTCGCC
>QHRT01000483.1 GCA_003220195.1 Candidatus Rokuibacteriota bacterium
TCGGAACCGCGGACGTTCGCATGCATCCGATCGCATGTCGCATCGCCATTTACCTCGCCGCCGAAGCGATCATGGTCGGCCGCGCGTGCGGCTACGAGGTCGAGCCCGTGTGGGGCTTCCCGACGCAGCGATTCGTCGACGCGTACGAAGGTCGCGGCCTCGAGGACCTCAGGAAGGGGCTCGCCGACTCGGCCGCGGGACGCGGAAGCGGCCGCCCGTCCATGCTCCAGGACGTGATGCGCCGGCGGAGAACGGAGATCGACCAGTTGAACGGCTACGTCGTCGAGCATGGCAAGAAGACCGGCGTCAGGACGCCGTTCAACGAGAGGATCGTCGAGCTGTTCCACCAGCACGGCGTCGGCACCCTCACGGCCAGCGTCACGAACCTGGAGCCGCTCGCGGCGATGCTGCCATGAGGGTCGGGATCTCGCTCACCAGCCGTCACGTCGTCAAGGATTCACGCGAAGGCGCGCGATGGATGATCGAGCGCGCGGCGGCGGCGCGGCAGGCCGGGCTCGATTCCCTGTTCGTCGGCGATCATCACGCGACGCCGGTGCCGTACTACCAGAACGTGCCGATCATGGGCCGCCTCCTCGCCGAATGGGGCGACGCGCCGGCCGGCTGTCTCTTCTTGCTCCCGCTCTGGCATCCGACGCTCGTCGCCGAGCAGGTTGGCACGCTCGCGTCGATCGCACGCGGGCGTTTCATTCTCCAGTGCGGCCTCGGCTACGACGAGCCTCAGTTCCTGGCGATGGGCGCGAACATCAAGACACGGCCGTCGGCGTTCGAGGAGTCGCTCGACGTCATCCGAAGGCTGCTCGCGGGTGAAACCGTCAGCTCGTCACGACGCTTCACGCTGACCGGCGCTCGCATCTCGCCGCGTCCGCCCGAGCCCGTCCCCGTCTGGATCGGCGCCAGCGCCGAGCCGGCGATCGATCGTGCGGCGCGACTCGGTGATGGATGGCTCGCGTCACCGGAGCTCTCGCTCGAACGGGCGCGCGAGCAAGCACGCTTCTATCGGGAGCGCTGCCGGGCATACGGCCGGACGCCGACCGCTGTCGCGATCCGTCGCGACATCTACGTCGGCGAGTCGCCGACCGAGGCCAAGCAGGTGCTCGCCGACGCCGTCAGCAAGGGCTATCGCGGCATCTCGCCGGATGCGCTCGTCGCCGGATCGATCGACGAGGTGATCGAGCGATTCGGCCAGCTGGCCGATCTCGGCTACACGGACGTGATCGTGCGTCACCTGACGAACGATCAGCCGAAGGTGCTGGGCTCGCTCGCGCGCCTGGCAAAGGTGCGGGCGGCGCTGGCGTCGAGGTAACCTGCGCCGCCCCTCGCTCCGCGACGCTACGCGAGGATCGCCTTCGCGCCCGCGTCCGCGCACTCCTGATCCTGCTCGCCCGTTCCGCCGCCGCAGCCGATCCCGCCGATCACGCGACCCCCACGGACGAGCGGAGTGCCTCCGAGCGTTGGCAGCAGCTGCCCCTGCAGTACCGTCGGCACGATCGACCAGAAACCGCCCTGCGCCACCATCTTCGCGAGCTCGGAGTTCGGCTTCTTGAAATTCGCCGCGGCCATCGCCTTGGCTTTCGAGGTGTCGGTGCTGAAGAAGCCGGTGCCGTCGCCGCGCGCCGACAGCACGAGTCGCCCCGCCTCGTCGACGACCGTCACCGTCATCGGCGAGCCGAGCTCCTTCGCCTTGGCCTGGGCCGCGCGCAGTGCCTTCTCAGCGATCTCGAGCGTGATGTCGATCATGAAGAACCTCCTCGTGATTGATGACATCAGGGGCCCCGAGGGGCGCGCGGACGCGCCCGCAATGGTCCCCGATACCCCCGACGCTCGCCGGGTCCGGGGTGAACCCGTACCCGGCTCGACGACACACTTGCATCGCAGCTGTTCGTGCGAGCCGCCTGGCATGATATGCCGCCTTGACCCGATCGAACAGCCGGCGTAGCGTTCGCCGGGTCGGTTCGAGCGCGGTGCCGGAGCTCGCACGTGACTCGTTGGAACACGACCATCGCCGCGGAGCGAGCGCACGAAGGCGTCGCTGCGATATCGTCGGTCATCGCTGGCCGCGGCCGGGACGCAAGGAGAGAGTTCGATTCTGCCGCTTGCACGATGGTCGCTCGCGGTCGCGTTGCTCCCTCTGACACTCATGTCGCTCGCAACGCGACCGGCCTCGGGACAAGCGCCGGCGCGCGGTCACGGCGCCGAACAGCACGACATGGAGCTGGTGGGCCACGACGATCTTCAAGGACGGTCCGCCTATCAGCCGACGCCGCATCTCCAGCGAGGACGCTGGATCGCGTACGTCGGCCACCACGGCGGGCGCGCGCGCAATCCGTTGACGGGCGTCGACGAGGACAACGGCACGTCGATCGTCGACGTCACCGATCCGACGAAGCCGCGTTATCTGGCTCACATTCCGGGCGCTCCCGGCGGGTCGGAACAGGGCGGCGCGCAGATGGTGCGGGTGTGCGAGGGCGACACGCTGCCGCGGGGCGCGAAGGGCAAGACGTACCTGCTGCG
>QHRT01000485.1:0-6062 GCA_003220195.1 Candidatus Rokuibacteriota bacterium
GAGCACGGCGGCGGTGAGAAACCTTCGGCGAGTCACACGGGCGATCGGCATGGCGTCCTCGTGGCGCGGACGTTCTCCTCGGTTCACGTCTCGCTCGGATCTCATGTTTCGAACGATCGCGGCACCCAGGCGGCCTGCAGGCTTTCCTTGAGCGCGGCCACTTCCTCGGCGAGTGGCGCCCGCTCCGACCGCGACAGCAGATCGAGGAGCCGGTCGTCGACCCGGTAGAGCCGCCGCGAGACCACCTCGGCGATGGTCAAGATGAGCTTGTACAGCGCGGTGCTGTCCCGTTCGAGCAGGCGCGCGAACTGCGGGCGCGTGAGCAGGTAGAAGTCACAGTTCGTGCGCGCACGCACGGACGCCGAGTGCGGCAAATCGGTCAGGATGCTCATCTCGCCGAGGACGGTCGGCGCCTCCACCGTATTGAGCAGCTCGAGGCCGCCGTCCGGGCGCGATTTCAGGATGTCGACCGTGCCCTCCATCAGGAGGAAGAGCCCCTCGACCTTCTCGCCCTCGGCCATGACGATGTCGCCGGCTCCCGCGCGCGCGCGGATGGTGGCGTTCGCCAGCTCCTGCACCTGGTCGGGCGTGAGCCCGCGAGTGAGGCCGGGACGCACGATGCGCGAAAAGTCGGCTGGCATGGCGGCTCCTCTCGAAGCGTCAGCTTGATTCGCCGTGCCGAGCGTAGCACGACGCGCCCGCGCTCAGTTCATGGGGACCATCGAGCGCGCAGCGGCCGATTGTCCCATGAACTCTTTACTTCATCCGCGGGTCGAGCGCGTCGCGCAGGCCGTCGCCGAACAGGTTGAAGCCGAGCACGGTGACGAAGATCGCGAGACCGGGAAAGAGCGACAGCCAGGGGTTCTGGTGGATGAAGGCCACGTTGGCCTTGAGGTCCCAGCCCCAGCTCGGCGTGGGCGGCTGGGTCCCGAGCCCGAGGAACGACAGTGTGGCCTCGACGATGATGGAGGTCGCGATGCCGAGCGTCGTCGTCACGATGATCGGCGCGAGCGAGTTCGGCAGCACGTGGTGGAAGAGGATCGACGGATCCCGCACGCCGAGCGCCCGGCACGCCTCGATGTACTCCTTCTCCTTGATCGAGAGCACGCTGCCGCGCACGAGACGCGCGTAGATCGGGATCCGCACGATCGCGATGGCGCCCACGACCTTGATCGTGCCGATGAGGCCGGCCGTCGGCGTGAAGATGACCATCAGGATGATGGCGAGCAGGTAGATCGGGAACGCGAGGATCAGGTCCATCACCCGCATGATCACGGTATCGATGCGTCCCCCGTAGAACCCCGCGATCAGCCCGAACGGCACGCCGACGAAGAGCGCCAGCAGCACCGACGCCACGCCGACGGCGAGGGAGATGCGGCTGCCGTGCACGATGCGAGAGAGCATGTCGCGACCGAGCTGGTCGGTGCCGAGCGGGTACGCGCGACTCGGTGTCTCGAACGTGTGGCGCTGGTCGCTGGCGATCGGGCTCTGTGGCGCCAGCACGTCGGCGAAGATCGCGACCACGACCAGGATCGCGGCGATCGCGGCGCCGACGAGCGCGGTCTTGTTCTTCCGGAGCCGCCGCAGAGCGAGCGCGAGCGGCGACTCCGACGTCGTGGACCGCGACTCGGCCTCGAGCGCGCCGACCGCGGCGACGCCCGCGTCAGGCACGGTGCTCATGATCGTGCTCCATTCGGCCTCCACATCGGCTCAGGCATAGCGAATTCTCGGATCGAGCACCGAGTAGGTCAGGTCCACGATCAGGTTGATCATGACGAAGGCGAAAGCCGTGATCAGGGCGAAGCCCTGCACTTGCTGGTAGTCGCGCGCGATGATCGCGTCGATGCCGAACGTCCCGAGGCCCGGCATCGCGAAGAGCGTCTCGACCACGATCGCGCCGCCGATCAGGAAGCCGACTTGCAGTCCCATCACGGTGACCGTCGGGATCAGTGCATTCTTCAGCGCGTGCTTGAGGACGACCGGGCGCTCGGCGAGGCCCTTCGCCCGCGCCGTCGTGACGTACTCGGTGCGGATGACTTCCAGCATGCTGGCGCGCAGGAGCCGCGTCAGCAGCGCGGCGCGGCCGATCCCCAGCGCGATCGCCGGCATCAACACGTGCATCGCGTTGCCCCACACGCTCCCGATGCAGACGAGCATGGGGCACGTTCCGGGCAGGTAGATCCAGCCCGAGCTCGGCAAGGTCCCGTGCATCGCGACCGAGAAGATCAGGAGCAACAGTACTCCCGCGAAAAACTCGGGGATCGAGACGCCGATCATGGCGATCGACGTCGCGGAATAGTCGGCCCACGTGTTCTGGCGCAGGGCGCCGATGATCGCCGCGGGGATGGCGATCGCCAGCGCCACGGCCATCGACAGGACGATCAGCTCGAGCGTCACCGGGAAGCGCACCATGACGTCCTTCAGCACCGGACGGCCGCTCAGGATCGAGGTGCCCCAGTCGCCCTGCACGAGCTTGCCGAGCCAGATCACGTACTGGACCAGGATCGGCTTGTCGAGCCCGTACTCCGTGCGGACCTTGACCGCGTCCTCCTCGGTGTAGGCGTCGCCAAGCAGCGCGACGACCGGGTCACCGGGAATCGACCGCATCATGACGAACACCACGAATGTGATCATCAAGATGGTGGGGACGATCTCGATGAGGCGACGGAGGACGTAGGTCCGCATCGACGGCTATCGGTCCAGCCAGACCCTCTTGTAGAGGACCTTAAACTCGGCCTGGTAGACGTAATCCTTCATCCATGGCTGCGCAACCTGGTAGAAGGGTGACCCCGAGATCGTGTTCCAGTAGAGCTTGTCGATCGAGAACTCCTGGAACTCCTTCGCGATGGCCTTGCGTTTCGCCGGGTCGAGCTCCCGCGCGTAGCGCGCGAAGTACTCGTCCACTTTCGTGTCCGTGTGCCGCGCGCTGTTCCACGCCGCGGTGCTGGCGGCCAGGTACGCGTTCTGAGCGACGCGAGATCTTCGACGTACATGTCGAACGGGCCGTCCTGGGTGGCCGTGTTCATCCAGCTCACCTTATCGACCAGCTTGATGTTCGCGGTCACGCCGAGCCGCGCCACCTGCTCCTTGATGACGGTGGCGATGACGTTGAACACGGATTTCTCGGTGTTCGTCATCAGCTCGAAGGTCAGGGGCTTCTGCGGACCGTAGCCGGCCTCGGCCAGCAACGCCTTCGCCCTGGCCGGGTCATAGGGGCACATGTGGGTGACGTCCACGGTGTCCAGCGTGCCCGGCGGGATGATCCCGACCCACGGCGTGGCCTGTCCCTTGAACGCGATCTTGACGATCTCCTTGCGGTCGAGCCCGTAACACCCGATGGCCTTGCGGACCCGGATGTCGTTGAAGATCGCATGCGGCGCGCGATCCTTCGACATGGGCTTGCCGTCCGCCGGCACGGTGATCTTCATCATCGCGACCATCGGCGTCGTCTCTTTCCCGCTGAAGATCGGGGCGCGCGGGTTCTGCGCCCGCAGGGTGTCGACGTGATCGATCGAGAAGTCGGCGATGAAGTCGATCTCGCCCGCCTTGAACGCGGCCATCTGCGTGACGGGATCCTTGATCACGCGAATCACGACGCGGTCCAGGTAGGGGAGTCCCGGCTCGAAATACTTGTCGAAGCGGTCCATGACCAGATGGGTCCCCTTCACCCACTCGACCAGCTTGAAGGGGCCGCAGCCCACGACCGCTTCCGGCTTTCCCGCCCTCCGCTCCTCCGGCGTGTACTTCTGCGTGGCCGTCGGCGAGTACAGCACGAGGCCCATGCGGTATGTCGCCAGCATGTGCATCATGAACGCGTACGGATGCTTCAGTCGAATCTGCACGGTGTACGGATCGACCACCTCGACCGCGTGCACCGGTTCCAGGAACGTCCGCATACTGGACCGGGTCGCCGGGTCCATGATGCGGTCGATGCTGAACTTCACGGCGGCGGCGTCGACCCTGGTCCCGTCGTGAAAGAGGACGTTCTTCTTGAGCTTGAACGTGTAGAGGAGCCCGTCGGGAGAGATCTGCCACGATTCCGCCGCCTCGGGGATGAACTTCCCGTCGGGCGTGATGCTGATGAGCCCGCACCCGACGTTGTTCGCGACCCAGACCATCTCGTAGCCGGGCACGGTGTGAAAGTCGAGACCGGCGATCTCGTTGCCGTAGGCGACCCTGAGCGTCCCGCCGCGCTTTTGTGCGGCGGCGGTCCCTTCGCCGCACAGGATCGCGAACATCACGAGCACTCCCGTCACTGCGAGCAGCGGACGTCGCATGGGGTAACTCCTTCCTGACCTCGGGGGGTCGAGGCGTTACTTCTCCAGCCAGACCGTGTCCCAGTGCACCTCGAACTCGGCGTTGTACACGTATCCCTTCANNNTAGAACGGCGAGCCGGAGATGGTGTTCCAGTAGAGCTTGTCCGCGCTGAACTCCGCGAACTCCTTGGCAATGGCCTTACGCTTCGCCGCGTTCATCTCCCTGGCGTAGCGGGCGTAGTAGTCGTCGACGCCGGCATCGGTGTGGCGCGAGTGGTTCCACGCGGCCGGCGTCGTGTTGAGGAACGCGTTGCTGTCGAGCGTCAGGAGCGACAGGAGATCCTCGACGTACATGTCCCAGGGACCGTCCTGATTGGCCGCGGTCATCCACGTGACCTTGTCCACCACCCGGATGTTCGCGGTCACGCCGAGGCGCGCCATCTGCTCCTTGATGACCGTGGCGATGACGCTGAAGACGCTCTTCTCGTTGTTGGTCATCAGCTCGAACGTGAGCGGTTTCTGCGGGCCGTATCCCGCCTCGGCCAGCAACGCCTTCGCCCGGGCCGGGTCGTAGGGGCACAGGTGGTTGACGTCCACGGTGTCGAGGGTGCCCGGAGGGATGATGCCGACCCACGGGGTCGCCTGACCCTTGAACGCGATCTTCACGATCTCCTTGCGATCGATGCCGTAGCACCCGACCGCCTTGCGCACCCGGACATCGCTGAAGATCGGGTGGGGCGCGCGGTCCTTGGACATGGGCTTGCCGTCTCGCGGCACCGTGACCTTCATCAGCGCCACCATGGGCGTGGTCTCTTTCCCGGTCATGATCTGCGCCTTCGGACTCTGCGCCTTCATGGTGTCGACGTGCTCCGGAGAGAAGGAGGCGATGAAGTCGATCTCCCCCGCCTTGAACGCGGCCATCTCGGTGAGGGGATCCTTGATCACGCGGATGACCACGCGGTCGAGATACGGGCGCCCCGGCTCGAAGTACTTGTCGAAGCGGTCCATCACCAGGTGACTGCCCTTCACCCACTCGACCAGCCGGAACGGTCCGCATCCCGACACCGCTTCCGGCTTGCCCTGCTTCCTGTCCTCGAGACTGTACTTCTGCGTCGCGACCGGGTTGTAGATCACGAGCCCGGTGCGGTAGCCGGCGAGCATGTGCAAGAAAAACGCGTAGGGATGCTTCAGGCGGACCTGCACGGTGAGCGGATCGACGACCTCGGCGCTCCCGACCGCGTCGTAGAACGTCCGCATGCCCGACTTGGTTTCCGGATCTCGGAGCCGGTCGATGCTGAACTTGACGGCCGCGGCATCGAGCCTGGTGCCGTCGTGGAAGAGCACGTTCTTCTTGAGCTTGAACGTGTAGAGGAGGCCGTCGGGCGACATCTGCCACGACTCCGCCGCGTCGGGGACGAACTTCCCGTCCGGCGTGATGTTGAGGAGGCCGCAGCCGACGTTCATCGCGACCCACATCATTTCGTAGCCCGGCGCGGTGTGGAAATCGAGGTGGGCGATCTCGTTGCCGTACGAGACCCGCAGCGTGCCGCCGCGCTTCGGCTGGTCAGCGGCCAGCGCGGTGCCGGACACGAGGAGGAAGAGGACACCGAGAACCGTGGCCGTCCGCATCACTTGTCGAGCCAGACTTTCTTGTAGAGCACCTTCCACTCCGCGTTGTAGACGTAATCCTTCATCCACGGCTGGGACACCTCGTAGAAGGGCGAGCCCGAGATCGTGTTCCAGTAGAGCTTGTCGGTCATGAACTCCTGGAATTCTTTGGCGATGGCCTTGCGCTTCGCCGGATC
>QHRT01000485.1:6087-6625 GCA_003220195.1 Candidatus Rokuibacteriota bacterium
GTTCCGCGCCGCGGTGCTGCTCGAGATGAGGGTGTCCTGGTCCAACGTGAACAGCGACGCGAGATCCTCGACATACATGTCGAACGGCCCATCCTGCGTGGCCACGTTCATCCAGCTGACCTTGTCGACCAGCCTGATGTTCGCGGTCACGCCGATCCGGGCGACCTGCTCCTTGATGACGGTGGCGATGACGTTGAACACGGACTTCTCGGTGTTCGTCATCAGCTCGAAGGTCAGGGGCTTCTGGGGACCGTAGCCGGCCTCGGCGAGCAGCGCCCTGGCCTTGCCCGGATCGTAGGGGCAGAGATGCGTGACGTCGACCGTGTCCGGAGTTCCCGGCGGGATGATGCCGACCCACGGCGTCGCCTGACCCTTGAAGGCGATCTTCACGATCTCCTTGCGGTCGATGCCGTAGCAACCGATCGCCTTGCGCACCCTGATGTCACTGAAGATCGGATGGGGCGCCCGGTCCTTCGCCATCGGCTTCGCGTCTTTCGGGACCGTGATCTTCATCATCGCCACCATGGGCGTCGTCTCT
>QHRT01000103.1:0-614 GCA_003220195.1 Candidatus Rokuibacteriota bacterium
GCGGACCAGTCGAAGCGGTCCGCGATCCGCCGGGAGAAGTATCCGACCTGCAGGAAGTACATCAGCCGCTCGAGCCCCGCGTTCTGGCTGCCGGAGCGGATCGCCATCTCCATCTCGCTGCCTTCGCCGCGCAGCAGGAGATCGGTGAGCTCGTCGAGATCGAGTCCCTCGTCGTCGAGCGCCTGCTCGAGCTGGGATTGGATCTTCGGATCTTGCGGACCCAGCGCCTTCTTCAAGCCTTCGCCGAGCGCCTCGAGATCGAGGAAGTAAAGGTCGAAGAGCCGCTCGAAGGTGGGCCGGTCGCGGCCTTCCTTGATCAGCGTGGCGCCGAGCGCGGACTTGAACGCCTCACGGCTGTCGAGACCGATCTCCGTCGTCGCCGCGAGCGCGTCGAGCGCCTCCGACGGCGAGATGCGGACCTCGGCGCGCCGGAGGTCGCCGATGAACTCGAGAATTCGCTCGTCCATTTATACTTGCCGTCGGAGCGCCTGCGCAGGGCTCCGGCGCTCGACGGTCGGCCCCATCATCCGAGCGATCATTGACATCGCGTCCAGTCGGAGCGCCTGCGCAGGGCTTCGGCGCTCGACGGTCGGCCCCATCACCGGGGGGCGTCG
>QHRT01000103.1:670-11416 GCA_003220195.1 Candidatus Rokuibacteriota bacterium
AGATCATTGAGATCGCGCCCAGTCGGAGCGCTTGCGCAGGGCTCCGGCGCTCGACGGTCGGCCCCATCACCGCGGGGCGTCGGCCAGAACCTTGTCGAGCGCGCCTCGCACGCGCTCCAGATCCTTCTCGTACTTCACGAGCATCGTCAGCGTCGACTCCACGAGCGCGGGCTCGAGCTCCTTCGCGTTCAGGATCACCAGCGACCGCGCCCAATCGAGCGACTCCGAGACCGACGGCGGCTTGCGGAGATCCATCGCGCGAATCTTCTGGACCGCGGCGACGACCGCCCCCGCGAGTCGCTCCGGAATCTCGGGCACCTTGAGGCGAATGATCGCGAGCTCGTCCGCCGGCACCGGAAAGTCGATGAAGAGGTGGAGGCACCGGCGCTTCAATCCATCCGACAGCTCGCGCGCGTTGTTCGACGTGAGCACGACGAGCGGGATGTGCTTGGCGCGGATCGTGCCGAGCTCGGGCACGGAGACCTGGAAGTCGGACAGCACCTCGAGCAGGAACGCCTCGAACTCCGGCTCGGCCTTGTCGATCTCGTCGACCAGCAGCACGGTCGGGCTCTCCGCCAGGATCGCGCCGAGCAGCGGACGCGGCGACAGGAAGCGAAAGGAGAAGAACGCGTCCTCGTGGCCGGCGATCTTCGCGACCGCGTCGGGCAAGGAGGGCGCGTCCGCGATCAGCTCGCCGATGCGGTCGCGCAGGAGCTGCGTGTACAGGAGCTGCTTCGCGTACTTCCACTCGTACAGCGCCTTGCCCTCGTCGAGACCTTCGTAGCACTGCAGCCGGATGAGCGCGCGCCCGGTGACGTCGGACAGCACCTTTGCGAGCTCGGTCTTCCCCACTCCGGCCGGTCCTTCGATGAGCACCGGGCGGCCCATGCGCGCGGCCAGAAAGATCACCGTCGAGATCCTTCGATTGGCGATGTACCGCGCCTCACGGAACTGGTGCTGGACGTCATCCACGGAATCGAACATGCGAGCTCCTTGTCGATGGCCGCCGGTCAGCGCGCGACGGCGCACGAATGAACAACGGTTCATTCTAACCCAGGGCGCACCCACGCTGCAGGCGGTTGACCGCGACGATCATCTCGTCAGTACACTGGGATTTCGTGGAACACTCAGCCGCTCGCTATCACCGGCTGCAACTCGCGCTCTCGGTGCTCGCGCTCGTCCTCGGCGCGGGCTGGCTCCTCGCGATGACGCTGACGGCCGTCGCGCGGCTCGTCGCGGAGCTCGCGATGACAGTCACCGATCGGTTGTGGTGGGCCGTCCTCGTCGTCAGCGCGGCGACGTCGATCGGGCACACGGTGCTGACGGCTCCGCTCACCATCGCTCGCTCGTACTGGTTGCCACGACGATATGGCCTGCTCCATCAGCGGCTGGCCGCGTGGGCCTTCGACCGGCTCAAGGCCGCGGCGCTCGGCGGGCTCGTCGGACTGATCGTGATCGAGGTGATCTACGCCGTGATGGCCAGGACACCGGCGTGGTGGATCTTCGCCGCCGCGTTCGTCGCCACCGTGTCCCTGCTCGGCGCGGTCGTCTTCCCCGTGTGGATCGTGCCGCTCTTCTACACGCTCACGCCGCTCCGCGACGCGGCCCTCGCCGAGCGACTGGAGAAGCTCGCACGACGCGCCGGCGTCCCGGTCCTCGGTGTCTGGCTCGTCGATCAATCACGGAAGAGCCGCACGCTCAACGCCGCCGTCGCGGGATTCGGTCGCACACGCCGGATCATTCTCTTCGACACGCTGCTCGAGAGGCTCGGGCCTGACGAGGTCGAGTCGGTGCTCGCGCACGAGCTCGGGCATCACGCGCACCATGACATGTGGCGCATGGTCGTGATACAGACCGCGCTCGGCTTCGCGACGTTCTGGGTTGCGGATCAGCTGCTGCGGGCGACCGCTGGTCCGATCGGACTCCGGAATCTCGCGGATCCGGCCGGTGTCCCCTGGTTCGCGCTCGTCATCGGCGCACTCGGGCTCGTCGGTATTCCGCTCGTCAACTGGCACTCGCGCGCGGTCGAGCGACGAGCGGACGACTTCGCGCTGTCAGTCACCGGCGACGCCGGTGCCTTCATCAGCGCCATGGAGCGGCTCGCCGAGCAGAACCTGGCGGAGCGTCACCCGCCCCGCTGGAAAGAAACTCTGCTATCCTCTCATCCATCCGTGGATCGTCGGATCGGGCGCGCCCGCCGGCGTGTCGCATCAGCCCCTCGAGCCAGCGAATCAGAGTGACCAGAAGAGACGACCGCCTCGGCGGTGACACGATCGCTTCGTCGTGGCCACGCAACTGCGCACGATAACTCCCGAGGGCGCGGCTCTCGGAGCGCGTCTCGGCCGGCGGCTGCGTCCGCTCGCGGTGGCGACCGGCATCGTCATCAGCCTCGGCCTTCCGATGACCTACTCCGTGCTGGAGCACGCGGCGCTCAAGCGAGACGCGCGACGCCATGCGCAGGAGATCGTCGTCCAGCTCCGGTCGCGCTCGCTCGATCAGATCCTGAGCGACGTCGCGAGAGATCCGGCGATCATTCGCGTGCGGGTGCTCGACGCGTCGGGCACCGTCCTGCGCGTGCACGAACGCTTCACGCCATCGTCCTGGTGGCCGGAGCTCCGCGCTCCGCTGGCTTACGCGGCGTCCACCTACGACCGTGACATCCGGATCGTCGAGGTCGCGGTGTCGCAGAAGGCGCTCGCCACCGTCAGCGCCGGGCTGTTCCTGCTCTCCACGGTCGTCGGTGGCGCCGTCGCGCTCGTCACGTACTTCTACCCCGTCCGCGTCGTCCGCGGCATGGAGCGGCGCGTCGACGCGCTCCTGACGCAACAGGAAAGCTTGCTCGAGACGAGCCGTCTGCTCGCCTCGACGCTCGACCTCCAGGAGCTGCTCGACCGGCTCTCCGGGATCGCGCGCTCGCTGCCCGGCATCGACGTCGTCCGGATCTGGCTGCGCGACGAGGCGACCGGGACGCTCGCGCTCCAGTCTCACGCCGGCGTCCGGGCGACCGACGCCGACGACACGCGGGAGATCCGACCGGGGCACGGGCTGATCGCGAGCGTGATCGAGACGGGACGCTCCCTTGCGCTCCGGAACGTGGCCGCCGATCCCGGCGTCGTGAACGTCGACTGGGTTCGCGCGCAAGGCATCGCGTCCTATCTCGGCGTGCCGCTCGCGACCGGCGATACGCCGCTCGGCGTGCTCGCGTGCATGAGCCGTACGCCGCGGGAGTGGTCACGGACCGAGATCGCGCTCGCCGAGACACTCGGGACGCTGGCCGCCGTCGCCATCCGCAACGCGCGAAACTTCGGCGAGCTGACGCGTCGCGGAGAGCGTCTGCGACGGGTGGCGGACCTGTCGCGCACGGTCTCCAGCTCGCTCGACCTGGACGCGGTGTTGCAGCAGGTCGTCGCCGGCGTGCTCGCGCTCAGGCCCGACATCGGCTGCTTCATCCGGCTGGTCGACGCGGAAGCGGAAGTCTATTGGATCGGCGCCGTCGGCGGCTTCACGCAGGCGGATCTCATTCCGGCCCTGCCGTTCGGAGTCGGACTGACGCACGTGGTCGCGCACACTCGCGCGCCATTGCTGGTGTTCGACCCGGCGAACGATCCCCGTACGATCCCGGCGACGCGCGCGGTGTTCGGCGCACGGACCTATTACGGCGTGCCGATCCAGGCCGGCGACACGCTGGTCGGCGTCCTGAACATCTACTTCGCCGCGAACGTGACCCCCACGCCCGCCGAGCGCGAAGCGATCGACGTGTTCGCCGGCCAGGCGGCGATGGCGATCCGGAACGCCCGCCTCTTCGCCGACAGCGAGACCCGCCGGCGCACCGCCGAAGCGCTCGGCGAAGTGGGACGGGCGCTCTCCCAGGCCCTCGATTCGCGCGTCGTCGCCGGGCGGATCGCGGACGGCATGTGCTCGCTCTTGCGGGCGAAGACTTCCGCGCTCTTCCGGCTCGATGCCGAAACCGGGAGTCTGCACGGGCTGGCGCTCTCCGGCGAGGCCGCGCCGACGCTCGGGCCGGACACCGTGTTGCCGCGTGGGAACGGAGTCGCCGGGCTCGCGGTCTCGACGCGAGAGCCGGCCGTGACGGCCGATCTCCTGAACGACCCGCGCATCACGCTGACGCCGGAATTGCGAGCGACGGTCGAGCGCGCCGGCTATGCCGCGGTGCTGGTGGTGCCGCTCATGGTCGGCGACCGCGTGATCGGCGCGCTCGGCGCCGGCGACCGCGCCGGACGCCTGTTCAAGGCCGACGAGATCCGGCTCGCGCAGGCGTTCGCCGACCAGGCGGCGCTGGCGCTCGACAATGCGCAGCTCTACGAGAACGCACAGCGCGCCTACGAGGAGCTGTCGCAGACGCAGGCGCAGCTCCTGCGCGGCGAGACGTTGCGCGCGATGGGCGAGCTGGCCTCGGGCGCCGCCCACCACCTGAACAATCTCCTTGCGGTCGTCCTCGGACGTCTCCAGCTCGCGCACACGAAATCCCCGCCCCCCGACATCGCTCGCCATCTCGAGCTCGCCGAGCACGCCGCGCTCGACGGCGCCGAGGTCGTGCGCCGCATGCGCGGCTTCAGCCGCGGTCAACCCTCGCAGGATCTCGCGCCGGTCGAGCTGAACCGGGTCGCCGAAGACGTGCTGGAGCTGACGCGACCCCGCTGGCAGGACGAGGCGCAAGTCCGTGGCGTCCGCATCGAGGCGCACCTCGACGCCGGCTCCATCCCTCCGGTGCCGGGGGACACCGCCGCACTCCGCGAAGTGTTGATGAACCTGATCCTGAACGCGATCGACGCGATGCCGAACGGCGGCACCATCACGGTGCGCACGTGGGCGACGCGCGACGCCGTGTCCTGCGAGGTGGCCGACACGGGCGTCGGCATGTCGCCGGAAATCCAGCGGCGCGCCGTCGAGCCGTTCTTCACCACGAAGGGATTCCACGCGACCGGCCTCGGGCTCTCCATGAACTACGGCATCATCCGCCGGCACGGCGGCGACCTGGTGATCGAGAGCGCCGTGGATCAGGGCACGCGCGTGCGGTTCGGGCTGCCGCTGGTCGCGCCCGCACTCGCTTCGCCGGTGCCGGTCGCCACCGCCACCGCGCAGGCCCCGCTCCGCATCTTGCTGATCGACGACGAGCTCGAAGTGCGGCGCGTCGTCGCCGAGATGCTCGCGCTCGAGGCGCATGAGGTCGTGCAGGCGGCGTCGGGAAACGAGGGGATTCGCATCCTCGAGCGTGACCCGAGGTTCGACCTGGTGCTCACCGATCTGGGGATGCCGGACATGACGGGCTGGGAGGTCGCCCGGGCGGTGAAGAAGATGCGACCGGCGATCCGCGTCGGATTGATCACCGGCTGGGGCGGAGAGCCTGCCATCAAGTCGGAAGATCGCGCCGCGGCGGATTTCGTCCTGACGAAGCCGATCAGCGTCGAACGGCTCAGCGCGGCGCTCGGTCACGCCGCACGAGACGCTCGCAGCGCAGCGGAACCTCGATGAGCTCGATCGGATCTCACCGAGCGCATCGGCGACCGCGTTGGCGATCGCCGCCGGTCCGGCCACCGCGGAGCCTTCGCCGGTGCCCTTGAGGCCGAGCGGGTTCAGCGGTGACGGCGAATCGCAGCTCGCGACCTCGATCGTCGGCACCTGATCCGCCCGCGGCGGCGCGTATTCCATCAGCGTGCCGGTCAGCATCTGCCCCGCGGCGTCGTAGACGATCTCTTCCGAGAGCGCCGCGCCGATCCCCTGCGCGATCCCGCCGTGCGTCTGCCCCTCGACCACCAGCGGATTGATCTCGCGGCCGGCGTCGTGCGCGGCGTAGTACGCGAGCACGGTGATGCGTCCGGTCTCGCGATCCACCTCGACGGTGGCGACGTGAACGCCAGCGGCCCACGTGACGCTCTCGGGACTGTGATACCGCGTGGCGGCGAGCCCGGGCTCGCCGAGCGCGCGGACGATGTCCGGACGCTCGGCGAGCGTCGCCAGCTCCGCGAAGCCGAGCGAGCGGTCGGGCGCGCCCTGCACGTGCGCGCGCGCGTCGCGAATGACCACGTCGTCGGCGCTCGATTCGAACGCGATCGCGGCGACCGCGCGCGCCTTGTCGCGCACCGTATCCGCGGCAGCGGCGACGGCATTGCCGACGACCACGGCCACACGACTCGCGTACGTGCCGGCGCCAAGCGGAAATCGGGCAGTGTCGCCGCCCGTCACCGTGACGGTGTCGAACGGCACGCCGAGGCTTTCGGCACAGATCTGCGCGAGCGTCGTCCCGTGCGCCTGGCCTTGCGACGTTGCACCGACGGTGACCGAGACGCGACCGTCTGACTCGACGGCGACGGCGGCGCCTTCGTGCGGCCCGATGCCGGTCGCCTCGGTGTAGGCCGCGACCCCGATGCCGAGCACGCGTCGTTCTCCGCCGGTGAGGCGGGCGGCCGCCTGCTGCCGCGCGCGAAACGCGCGATAGCCCGCCCGCTCGAGCGCCGTCTCGAGCAGCGCCGGGTAATCGCCGGAGTCGTGCACCATCGGCATGCCGTCGCGGTACGGCAGGCCGCGGTCGTAGGGCATCTCGTCGGCGCGGATCAGGTTCCGTCGACGCAGCTCCGCGGGGTCCACGCCGAGCTCGCGCGCGGCGATGTCGATCAATCGCTCGATGACGAACACGGCCTGCGGCCGTCCCGCCCCGCGATAGGGCGCGCTCGGCACCTTGTGCGTGACGACGACGCGGCCGCGAGCGCGGAACGCCGGAAGGCGATAGAGCCCGACCAGGTGCGTCGCGGTGACGCCCGCGACCACCGCGCCGCGTGGAAGGTATGCCCCGGCGTCGATCAGGAAGTCGTCCGCGAGCGCGAGGATCCGGCCGTCGGCGCCGAGCGCGAGCGTCGCCGCGTGGAGCTGATCGCCCGCGTGCGTCGTGCTGACGAAGCTCGCCTGTCGGGTATCGATCCAGCGCACCGGGCGTTCGAGCCGCCGTGTCAGCG
This sequence comes from Candidatus Rokuibacteriota bacterium, assembly GCA_003220195.1. Taxonomy (GTDB): domain Bacteria; phylum Methylomirabilota; class Methylomirabilia; order Rokubacteriales; family CSP1-6; genus AR8. The sequence goes on from QHRT01000103.1 coordinate 7,642, forward strand.
TCGCGAGGATGAGCTCCTCCGGATACACGGGGCCCTTCGTCCCGAACCCGCCGCCAACGTCCGGCGCGATGACCCGCACCGCATCACCGGCGAGCCCGAGCGCCTCGGCGATGCGCTGCCGGACCCCATAGGGCATCTGGGTGCTGGACCAGACGCAGAGTGAACCGGTCGCCCGGTCCCAGCGCGCCGCGACGCCGCGCGGCTCGAGCGGCAGCGCGGTGACGCGGCCGCAGCGCAAGCGTCGCGTGACGGTCACGCGCGCGTGCCGGAGCGCGGCATCGACATCGCCGGTGCCGAGCGCGATCGTGGCCGCGACGTTGGTTCCCCACGCGGGATGCACGAGCGGCGCGTCCGCAGCCATCGCGGCTTCGCAATCCACGGCCGCCGCCAGCGGCTCGTAGTCGATCGTCACCGCCGCCGCGCCGTCCGTCGCACGTTCGCCATCCGTCGCCACGACGACGGCGACGGGTTCGCCCACGAAGCGCACGATCCCATCCGCCAGCGCCGATTGACGATAGGGCTTGATGGGAGCCGCGGGCACGACGGGCGGCGGCAGCGCGCCGCGCAGCTCCGGAAGATCGCCGAGGGTGAACGCGCCCACGACACCGCGTGTCGCGCGCGCCGCGTCGAGATCGATGCGGATGACGCGCGCGTGCGCGTGCGGGCTGCGAACGACGGCGACGTGCAAGGCGGATTCGAGCGGCACGTCGGCGACGTAGCACCCGCGGCCGGTGAGGAGACGGCGGTCTTCGACGCGCCGCACGGAGCGGCCGATCAGGCCGGCCGCGTCACTCAATGCCCGCCGAGGCCCGGGATCGACAGCAGCAGATGGAGCGAGCCGCCCAGCTCGTTGAGGCGCCGGAGATCCCACCGCACGAACGCCTCTCGCTCGTCGTCCGTGAGATCGGCGTCGGCGAGCGCCTTCGATGGATCGGCCTTGAACTTTTCGCGGAGCTCGCGATCCTTCTTCAAGCGATACAGGAGGACGTTGACGTCGTAGCGGCTCATGCGTCGGACGTCACACCGGCCATTCCACGGCCGCCAGGTCCACGCGTCCCATCTCGCCGAAGAACCGGACGCGCGCCCGGGCCGGCGCGACGGCGCCGACGAGCACGATCCAGTTCAGGAGCTCGTGCGATCCGGTCTCGTGGAGCTCCTTCGTCGTGAGACCACGCATGGCTTCGTGGTCGCCGCCCTCGAGCCAGCCGACGACGCGGCGGTCGAACGCGGGATCGGACTCGCCAACTCGCGCCAGCGAGAGCTCGGGAAAATGTGACAGGCCGCCGGTCGCGATGACCGCGACGTTCCAGGGGCTCGCGGCGACGACGCGCGCGATGTGCCGTCCCGCGTCGAAGCAGCGTCGCGCGGTCGGCGGCGGGGGGACGAAGCAGTTGACCCAGAATGGAACCAGCGGCGGGCTCGGCTGATCACCGTAGAGCGTCGTCAGCGGCGACAGGAACGCGTGATCGAGCGCTCCCGACCACGACGCCGCGAAGTCGAACCCGGCCTCCATCCCCTGCTCCAGGATCCGCTGCGCAAGGTCCTCGTGGAGCGGATACCGGTCGGGCAACCCGTCGAGCGCGCGATCGAACTCGATCGGATCGTCCTGGACCATGCGCCGCACCGTGCGCCCGACCCGCACGCACATCGCGGGCACCGCGTCGAAGGAAAAGACGTTCAGGTGATCGTCCGCGACGATGACGATCGCGTCCGGGTGTCGCGCGATCAGATCGCGACCCATCTCGCGGACGACCGCGATCAGGTCCTCCACCATCCGCCGGCCGCGGGGCCCGACGTTCGTCTCGTAGTACTCGGGGTGGAGCACGTGCGACATGGCCGCGGCGTACACGATCTGGCCCATGACGCCGCGCAGTCTATCGTCGCGGTGTCACCGGAACAAGTGGACGCAGGCTCGCGCCTCCGATCCGCCGGCGGTACCATTCAGATCATGACGAACTACATTCTGCTCGGCACGGCGGACGGACTCTCTGCGCTCGATCTGGACGGGGGATCCCGTCGGGACTGGCTCTCCGGACACAGCGTCGACGCGCTGCTCCACGACGGCGGAAGCACCTGGGCGATCGTCGACGGCAAGACGATCCAGGTGATCGAGCGCGGCCGCGAACGGCATGTCGCGGCGCTGGATGCGAAGCCGGGCACATGTCTTGCGATGATCCCGTCCGGGCTGCTGGTCGGAACGGAAGAAGCGCACCTGTTCACCCTGGCCGGTGAGCAGCTGGCGCCGATCGCGTCGTTCGAGACGGTGGACGGCCGTGACAGCTGGCACACACCGTGGGGGGATCCTGCCGACGTACGCTCCATCGCGGTGGATCTTCACGACGCATCCTCTCCCGTGATCTACGTCAACGTGCACGTCGGCGGCGTCGTCCGCTCGACGGACGGCGGCGAGTCGTGGAAGCCGACCCTCGACATCGAGGTCGACGTGCACCAGGTCATCGCTCATCCGACCCGTCGCGGCGCCGCGCTGGTCGCCGCCTACGAGGGATTCGGCGAGAGTCGAGACGGTGGCGAGACGTGGCAGTTCATCACGGCCGGAATGCACGCTCACTATTGCCGCGCCGTCGCGGTCGCCGACGACACCGTGCTGGTTTCCGCGTCCACCGGTCCCGGCGGCAAGCGCGCCGCGATCTACAAGAAGCCGTTCGACGGGAGCACGGAGTTCGAGCGGTGTCGCTCCGGTCTGCCGGAGTGGTTCAATCACAACATCGACACCGCGTGTCTGGCGGCCCGCGGCCGCCTGGTGGTGTTCGGCACCGAGGACGGGCGCGTCTTTCGCTCGCGCGACGCGGGCGAGTCGTGGGAGCTGATCGCGAAGGGCTTACCGGAGATTCACTCGGCCGTGCTGACCTAGCTCACTGGAGCCCGCGCGCTTCCCGCTCCCGGTTCGCTTCGGCGATCCGCTGTCCCACCGTCTCGTCGATGCGCTCGAGCAGCTCCGGTCCGCTGAGCGTCGCACGGGCCTCGCGGATCAGCTGCTGCATCTGGCCCAGCGCCGAACCCGGCCCGTACGAGCCGCGATCCGCCATCCCGCCGTCGATCAGGTTGTAGGTCCCCGTGACGTACGCGGCTTCGTCGCTCACCAGCCAGCACGCGAGCCGGCCGATGTCCTCGGGGTAGCCGACCCGCCCGAGGGGAATCGCGCGCTCCATCGCCGCGCGCTGATCGCCTTCGCCGATGAGCCCGGCCGCGAGCGGCGTGTCGATCACGCCGGGACCGATGCTGTTCACCGTGATCCCGAACGGCGCGAGCTCCTGGGCCCAGCACCGCGCCATCATCCGGACGCCGGCCTTGCTGGCGCAGTATGCGAAGAGCGTCGGGCTCGGTCGCTCCGCCGCGAGCGAGGAGATCGCGATGATGCGGCCGCCTCGATTCAGCTTCACCATTTCCCGCGCGCACGCCTGGACCGTCAGGAAGACGCCCTTGAGGTTCACGTCCATCAACGTGTCCCAGTCGTCTTCCCGCATCGTCAGGACCGTCCCGCCGCGGCCGATCCCGGCGTTCGCGACGCAGATGTCGAGCGCGCCGAATTCCCGGCTCGCTTGCTCCGCCATCGCGACCACGTCCTTCTTGTTGCGCACGTCGGCGACGCACGTGCCGGTCTTGCGTCCGAGCTCGCGCACCGCGCGCGCCGCGTCGTCCGCGCGCTCGCGGACGACGTCCGCGCAGAGCACGTTCGCGCCGGCCTGCGCGAGCGCGAGCGTGATGCCCCGGCCAATGCCGCTCCCGGCCCCCGTCACGACCGCGGTCTTTCCGT
>QHRT01000103.1:11503-14949 GCA_003220195.1 Candidatus Rokuibacteriota bacterium
TTCGGGCCGAACGGCTCGGGACGGAAATCACCGTCGCGCGCGTCGAGGAATGCCTTGAGCCCGCCCTGCTTCATCGCGTCGAGCAGGCTGCCGCGTTCGGCGTTGTACGACGCATGCGCGAGCGCGGACAGCGGCGCGTTCATGAGCATCCCCGCGCCGAGCCCCATCGCGAGAAGCCCGTAACAGGTGACGGCCTTGTTCAACCTCACCGACGGCTCGGGGACGCGCGCGATGCGCTCGGCCAGCGCGCGGGCCGTCGGCATCAGTCGGTCACGCGGCACCACCTCGTTCACGATCCCGAGGCGCAGCGCTTCGGCGGCATCGAAATGATCCCCGGTCAGTCCGTAGCGATGCGCGGCCTTCCAGCCGGCCAGCGCCGCGAACAGGATCGTCGTGTTCGAGATGTGACGGACCTCCGGCTGCGCGAACACGCTGTCGTCGGCGGCAATCGTGATGTCGCACGCCAGCGAATACCAGAACCCACCGCCCATGACCCAGCCGTGGACGGCGGCGATGACCGGCTTCGACAGCTGCCAGAGATGCATCAGCCGTCGCGACGACGCATCGTCGTTCGTCCACCAGCGCTTCAAGAACTCCGCGACCTCGAGGCCGCTCGGATCGAGCGACGACTGGCCGTCCGGGCGCCGCCCGATGTCGTAGCCCGCGGAGAACGCGCGGCCGGCGCCGGTCAGGATGATCGCGCGGACCTCCGGATCGGTATCGGCCTCGTCCAGCGCTCGATGCAGCTCGGCCGTGAGCTGTGGGTTGATCGCGTTCAGCGTCTCCGGCCGATTGAGCGTGAGCGTGACGACGGGTCCGGACTTCTCGTAGAGCAACACCTCGTAGGGCATCGTTAGCCTCCAGGAATGCGACTTTATCCCTTCCGCTCTACCCGACCCAGGGCGACCGTCAGTAACCAGAGCGCCAACAAGATGGCCGCGCCAACGAGCAAGCCATTTCTCGCATCGGTATCTCCGACCCGATGATTGATCCAGGCGAGCAGCACGAACAGCGCCGGCGGGCCGATGAAACCGAGGTTGAACAGACCGTCAGTAACAAGGCTCCTCCGGCTCGACGCGGGATCTCCGCGCGGCACCTCGGGCACATGCGCACGAGAGGCTTGCCGCAGCCGCCACAGACTTCCTCGACTGGCGGACTCTCCGTGCCGCAGGTCGGACACACAACGGAAACCACATCGAGGCGCTCGTCTTTCTGGGACCACGCGAGGGCCGCGGAGCAGAACTCACAGAGGAGACTGTCCTCCGCCAGACCACATCCACAATTGGGACAACTCCTCATTCTCGCCATTCGCCGTCGTCCAGAATCTGCTGTCCACACCCACGTGCTATGCGAGCTCGACCAACCAGTCGACCGCCACCACGCCGTGTGGCTCATCGAGCACGAGGACCGGATTCAGGTCCAGCGCCGCGAGCTGACCGCGGCGAGCGTCCGCAAGCCGCGCGACGCTGACGAGCGTCTCGGCCAGCGCGTGGACGTCGGCCGGGGGCCGACCGCGCGCGCTGTGCAGCAGGCGGTTGCCGCGCAGCTCGTCGATCATCGCCAGCGCTTCCGCGTGATCGATCGGCGGCACCCTCACCGCGACGTCGCGAAGCACCTCGGTGAAGATCCCGCCGAAGCCGCACACGATTGCCGGGCCGAAGAGCGGATCCGTCTTGATCCCGACGATCATCTCCGTCCCGCCACGGATCATCGGCTGGACGATCACGCCGTGAATCGCCGCCGCCGGCGCGTGCCGGCACACGTCCTGGACGATCTGGGCGAACGCGTCGCGCACCGACGCGGCACTCTCGCAGCCGACGCGCACGCCGCCGACGTCGGTCTTGTGCACGATGTCCGGAGAGTCGACCTTCAGCACGACGGGGTATCCGAGCCGCTCGCTCGCGTCCGCGGCGGCGTCCGCAGTCGCCGCGAAGACCGTCGGCGCCAGCGGGATCGAAAAGTCTCCGAGCAGCTGCATCGCCTCGGCATTCGGCAACGCGCGGGGCCCGTGCGAGCCGCGATCGGTGAGCGGGCTGGCGGCGAGCGCTCGCGCACCGACGGCGACTTCGACGGTCGCGACGGGCCGCTCGAGAAACCGGCGATGCTCTCGCGCATGACGGAGCGCCAGCATGGCGGTCTCCGCGCCTTCGAGGAACGGCACGCCGACCTCGGACAGCGTGCCGACGACCTCGGGATCGAGATCGCCGCCCGCGAACGAGCTGAACGCCAGCACGAGCCGGTCGGTTCCGCCGCGAAGCTTCTCGCTCATCGCCCGGCCGAACTCTCGCGACGGCGCAGACGCGCCCGGCCGCGGGACGTTCGCACGCAAGTTCACCGCGATGACGTCGATGGCGTCATCGTGGAGCAGCACGTCGAACAGTCGCGGGAACAGCACCGGGTTCTCGTACATGGCGCCGGTGCCGTCGAGCGGATTGCGCGGGTTGGCGAAGTCGGGCATGAACCCGGCGATCGCCTCGATCGAGGAATTCGAGAGGGGCGGCAGCTCGACACCGACGCGCGCGGCGACGTCGGACACGCGACCGCACTCACCGCCGAGACCGCTGAGCACCGCGACGCGCCAGCCGGAACGGCGATGCCGCGCGAGAGCCGGCATCAGCGCGAGCGTGTCTATCATCTCGTTCAGACTCTCGACCTGGACGATCCCGCTCTGATTCAACACGGCGCGGATGATCTCCGGCGTGCCGGCCAGCGACCCCGTGTGCGCCAGCATCGCCTGGCGCGCGTTCTCCGACTCGCCGACTTTCAGGACGACGATCGTCTTTCCGAGCTCGCGCGCCCGCATCGCGGCCTGCCGCAGCTTCGCGGGCTGCTTGAAGCCTTCGACGAACACACCGATCACGCGCGTGTCCTCGTCGTCGACGAGGAACTCCACGTAATCCTCGACGCTGACGCCGGCCTGGTTGCCGCAGGAAACGATGTAGCTGATGCCGACGTGCCGCTCTCGCATCAGATACTCGGCGATCGCGTGACCGAAGCCGCCGCTTTGCGACACGACCGCCACTGGGCCCGGCCGTAACGGCGGAAGCAGGTCGGCGCTGAATGCCGCGGACGCCAGGCGGATGTTGAACACGCCGTAGCAGTTCGGCCCGCAGATCGCGAACCCGCGCTCGGCGGCCAGCCTCTCGAGCACGGCCTGCCGCTCTCGCCCGCTCGCGCCCGCTTCGGCGAAGCCGCTCGACAGCACCACGGCAGAGCGCACGCCATGCTCTGCGGCGTGCGAGAGCAGTCCCGGCACGTGCGCCGCGGGAATCGCGACGACGACCGTATCCGCCGGCTCCGGCGTCGCCGCGAGGTCCGGGTAACACGGCAGCCCCCCGATCTCGGCGTACTTCGGATTGATCGGGAAGACGCGGCCGGCGTAGCCGAAGCGTTTCAGATTGTCGACGACCCGCGTCGCCCGGTTCATGCGTGGGGACGCGCCGACG
>QHRT01000486.1 GCA_003220195.1 Candidatus Rokuibacteriota bacterium
AGCAGTCGCTGACCGAGACCCTGACGGCGTGCGGAGGTCGCCACGTCGAGGGTGATCACGTGACCTTCGTCGCGGCGTCCGCGCCCGCCCACCACGAAGCCGACAATGAAGCCGACAATGGCGCCATCGAGCTCCGCCACGATCGTCTCGGCCGTCTTCCGGGAGATGAACGCGCGCAGCTCGCTTTTCGAGTAGGCGATGCCAGGCGGAAAGCACTGCTGATCCAGCTCCCAGATCGACTCGAAATCGGCGCGGTGGTAGTCGCGAAGGAGAGCGCGGCCGTCACGCGAGATCGAACGCCTCGCCCGCACCGAGCCATCGAGGCTCGCGATCGCGTGTGAAGAGCTTCACGCGTCCCCGCCCGGCGATCGTCGCCCTGCCGTCCTCGACGCGGAGCCACGTGCCCTCCTCGATCCCGACGACGGGGTTCTGCCACACGACGTGGTACTCGCGGATCCGCTCGTCGCGGGTCTCGCTGTGCTGCGCCATCGCCGGATCGGTTTCGAGGTAATGCGGATTGATGTTGAACGGCACCAGGCCCAGCGCACGGAAATTCTCGAGGCCGACCACGTTCCAGTCGTTCGTCGTCAGGATCGTCGGCCCGGCGACGTTGGCGCCCGCGCTCGAGCCGAGGTACGGGAGGCCGGCGCGCACGCGAACGCCGATCGGCTCGAGCAACCCGGCTTCGCGCAGCCGCTTCAGCAACGCGTAGGTGTTTCCGCCCCCGATGAACAGCGCGTCGGCGTGCTGGAGGGTCGGCATCGGGTCGTGGTTCCAGCGGAGGTGGAGGACTTCCACATCGCAGCCGGCGGGCGCCGGCGGCTCCAGCGCCTCTCGCGCCCGCTGCCAGTAGGTGACCTCGTCGTGCAGGTTCGCGGCGGTGACGAAGGCCAGCCGGCGTGCCCCGTGCCGTCGCAGAAACGCGGTGATCTCCGGCTTGCACTGCTCGAGGAACGGCGTGCCGGAGTTGCTGATGAGGAGCAGGCTCACGATCCGAGGGCCTGCTCGATCTGGTCGAGATGCTCCATCCGGTGCTCGGCGCGCCGGAGATTGATGGGATGGCCGGCCGCGGTGTTCGCCTCTACGCGGTCGTCCGGGAGCGTTTCGATGCGGCGATCCACGGCCTCGGCCGTCCGCAGCGCCAGCTCGGCGGCCGCCCGCGGCGCCAGGCCGAGGCAGAGCGGCTTGGCGGCGTCGTTGATCCAGTCGACGTCGGTCTCGCTACGCGGCCACGACGATTCCGCGAGCGCGCCATCGCGGTCCCACCGTTCGAGCAGCACGAGAGCGCGCTGGTCCCAGAAGGCGACGTGGGCGAGGACGGCGGCGATGGTCCAGCCGCCATCGAGCGCCCGGCCGAGGTCGGCGTCGCTCAGGCGCTCGACGAAGGCGCGCAGTCGCTCGCGTGCCCGGCTGTTTTCCGCGATCCAGGGTCGAGGCGTGCTCATCGGCATTTCCCCGGTGGTGGCGATTGTCTCACCATGGCGCGCTTGACGACCCCTCGCCGATCGTTTAGCGTCCGTTTACCGTCCGCCCCATTCTGACAGGAGGGAACTCATGGCCGAAGTCGACGGCGCAACGTTAGTCGCGAGGAATCTCAAGAAGCAGGGCGTCCAGTACATGTTCGGGATCGTCGGGTTTCCGGTGCAGCCGATCGCGGCAGCCGCGCAGAAGGAAGGGATCACCTACGTCGGGATGCGCAACGAGCAGTCCGCCTCGTATGCCGCGCAGGCCGTCGGCTACCTGACCGGGCGCCCCGGCGCCTGCCTGGTCGTGTCGGGCCCCGGCGTCGTTCACGCGCTCGCGGGCCTCGCCAACGCGCAGCAGAACGGCTGGCCGATGATCCTCATCGGCGGCGCCTCGGAGACCTGGCGCAACGGCATGGGCGCGTTCCAGGAAGAGCGCCAGGTGTACATCGCGACGCCGTTCTGCAAGTTCGCGCACGCGATCGAGCACGCCCACCGCATTCCGTTCTACGTCGAGATGGCGGTGCGGAACGCGATCTACGGCCGCCCCGGCGCGAGCTATCTCGACATCGCCGACGACATCATCACCGGGAAGGTCGACGAGTCGCAGGTGGAGGAGGCGGCGCGGTGCCCGGACCCGCCACGCACGCAGGCCGTGCCGGAGGACGTGGAACGCGCGCTGAACGTGCTCCGCGAGTCGGAGCGCCCACTCGCCATCATCGGCAAGGGCATGGCGTACTCGCGCGCCGAGGACGAGGTGCGGCGCTTCATCGAGCGCACGCAGCTTCCGTTCCTCGCCTCTCCGATGGGCAAGGGCGTGATGCCCGACACCCATCCCTTGTCGGTCGGCGCCGCGCGCAGCCACGCGCTGCAGAACGCCGACGTCGTGCTCTTGATGGGCGCGCGGCTCAACTGGATCATGCATTTCGGCCTGCCGCCGCGCTACAGCAAGGACGTGCGCTTCATCCAGCTCGACATCTCGCCCGAGACAATCGGCCAGAACGCGCCGACCGAGGTCGCGCTGGTCGGCGACGGCAAGGCGATCGTCGCGCAGCTCAACCAATCGCTCGAGAAGCGCGAGTGGGTCTATCCCAAGGAGACGTCCTGGCGCGCGTCGATCGCCGAGAAGGCGGCGGCGAACGCGAAGCAGATCGCGCCGCAGCTCTCCGACGATGCGGCGCCGGCGAACTACTACCGCGCGCTACGGGACGTGGCGGCGTGGATACCGGACGACGCGA
>QHRT01000487.1:0-6994 GCA_003220195.1 Candidatus Rokuibacteriota bacterium
CGCGACGCTGGCGATCGCGAGCATCGACAGAAACGCCAGGGCCAGCAGCGTGAACACTCCGGACGGCCGAGGCCGAAAACACGCGCGGGCGACGAACCGGACGGCGCAATACCACATGAAGCTCTCCTCAATCGCAAACCCCGCACGCGCACGAGCGTGCGGGCGTGGCCGAACGCTATTCCTCGGAACACAAATCGCGATCGTCAGTCTAAGGGCGCGGAGCGAACGGAGGCAAGCCGCTCAGTCGGCGGGCTCCGGGCACACGGGACAGCGGACCGTGACGTCGGCGTCCTCGGAATCCGCCTGCGCGAACAGGAGACAGACGAGATGCACAGGGTGACCGTGCGGGCACACGGCGCCGGGCCGGTTCGGCGAGATCTGCCGGGCGCACTCTCCGCACTCCGCGTCCCGGACGTTCGACCAGTCGGTCGCGGTCGCGAGGGCATCGCGCGCCAGCTCCTCCAGCACCATGTGCATCTGGGCGCGCTCGATCCGCCGCTCGATCGCTGCGCCGATGCGCATCGCCCGCTCGGCCGGCGACACCGGTTGGAGGGCCGCTCGCATCAACCGTTCGATCTGTGTCTTCTCGTCCATCCCGCGATCGTAACCAGTTGATTTCGCGGACGCAACCTGCATTCGTCGAACCCTCCCGCCCCCGCTTGGTGTAAAGTCCTGGCGTGGCGATCTATCTGTCGTACTTCGGTCTGGCGGAGTCGCCGTTTTCGGGCACGCCCGACCGGCGGTTCGTCTATCTGAGCGACCGGCACCGGGAAGGTCTGGCGCACCTCGGCTACGGGCTGCGCGAGCAGGGGGGGTTCGTCCAGCTCACCGGGGAAGTCGGCACCGGCAAGACCACGCTGTGTCGCTACCTGCTCGAGCAATTGCCCGGCGACGTCGACGTCGCGCTGATCCTGAATCCCGCGCTCACGGCCGTCGAGTTGCTCGCCACGATGTGCGACGAGCTACGCGTGTCGTACCCGGAAGGCACCACGAGCCTCAAGACGCTGGGCGCCGCGCTGTATCGCTACCTGCTCAATGCGCACGAGCGCGGCCGGCGCACCGTCCTGATCATCGACGAGGCGCAGAACCTGAGCGTCGGCGTCCTCGAGCAGCTGCGGCTCTTGACGAATCTCGAAACGGCGAGCGCCAAGCTCCTCCAGATCATCCTGATCGGGCAACCCGAACTGGTGCAGCTGCTCGCCCGGCCCGAATTGCGGCAGGTCGCGCAGCGGGTGGCCGCTCGCTATCACCTCCGACCGCTCTCGGAGCGCGAGACCCGCACGTACGTGCTCTACCGCTTGCAGGTAGCGGGGCAAGCGGAGCAGATCTTCGAGGATCGCGCGCTGCACGCGATCCATCGATTCTCCGGAGGAGTCCCGCGGCTCATCAACATCCTCGCGGACCGCGCGTTGCTCGGCGCGTACGCGGTGCGCCAGCACGACGTGACGGCGGCGGTCGTGAAGCGCGCTGCCCGCGAGGTGTTTGGCGAAGAGCCTGAAGTCGCGGCCCGGCGCCCGCAGCGCTGGGTGCCGATCGGGGCCGCTGCGCTCGTGGTGGTTGCGATGGCCGCGGGCTTCGGCATCGGCGCCGTCGTCCGGCGTCCGGACCGGACCGCGACGGCAAGCGCCCCGGCGGTCGTGGCGGCGACGCCCGCAGTTCCGCCACCGAGCGCCGCGACGGTCAGTGCGGCGGTCTCGCCGGCGGCCGCCGCCAGTGCGCCGGCGGCGCCCGGTGCGCCGCTCGCGGCCCCGCACGGATCGTCAGTCCGCCTCGACGCGGTGCTCGCCGATCGCGCGGTGCCGAGCGATCGGGGAACGGCGTTCGCCGGACTCTATCGTCGCTGGGGCGTGACCCGATCCGCACAGGACGCGGCGCTCGGCTGTGAGACCGATCGGACGGCGGAGCTTCGCTGTCTGCCCCGGCGCGGAACGTGGAAGATGCTGAGAAGGCTGAACCTCCCCGCGGTGCTCGAGCTGGTGCTGCCGTCCGGAGTGCGCTACTACGCCGTCGTCGCCGCGCTCGACGGCGAACGCGCCACGCTGGAGTTCGGCTCGCGGCGCTTCAGCTTTTCGCTGAGCGAGCTGGACGCGTCGTGGGACGGCGCCTTCACCGTGATGTTTCGCGCGCCGCGCGTCGGCGCGGTGATCGGACCCGGCGCTCGCGGGCGTGACGTCGCCTGGGTCCGGCAGCAGTTCGCCGCGATCGACGAGAAGCCGGCTCCCGCGAACGCGAGCGAGGTGTACGACGACGCGCTGCGTGCGCGGGTCGTTGTGTTCCAGCGGCAGCAGCTGCTCGTGGCCGACGGCATCGTCGGCGACGAGACGCTGCTGCGCCTGGCCGCGCGGCGCGACCCGGGGGCGCCGTCGTTGTCGAGCGCCGGCACGAAGTCGTAGAGGCCAAGATGTCGTTCATCTACCGCGCGCTGAAGCAAGAAGAAGAGGAGCGCCAGAGCGGGATCGTCGTCGTGCGGCGTCGCGACGGGCAGATGCGGGCGCGCCGGCCGTCCTGGTGGCTCTGGGGCGCCGCAGGTCTCGTGCTGGTCAATGCCGTCGGGCTTGCGTTCGTGGTGTTCTCGCGCGACCGCCCGGTCACGACTCGATCGCAGCCCGGCCCGCCAGCGACGGTGGCGAGCGCGCCCGCCGTGGCGACGCCACCGTCGGCGGTCCCGATTCCGGCATCAGCGGTCGGCTCGCGCCACTCTTCCACAAGAGCACGTTCGCGCCGCCGGCGGCGCCGCGGAGCGTGAGCCCGCGGTCGCGCATTCGCCGCGAAAGTCCTCCGCGGCGGCGTCGCGTGACCGGGGCGCAAAGACCATGATCGCAGCGGTGCCCGCGCACGAGCCCACGGCGCCGGCGAAAATTCCGGAGATCATCCCGCCGTCGCGAGCCGTCGCGCCAGGTGGAACGGCACCGGCGCGCGATGCTGCGCCGACTGCGACGGAGTCGCCGCGTACGACAGCGCCAGCTCCAGGTGAATCGCCGCGTGCGGCCGTTGCGCCGCCCGCGCCCGCCGAATCGCCGCGCACCACGCCGTCCGGCCCCACCCAATCGGCGCGGGCTGCGCCAACCGAATCAGGTGCGCCACGCGTCTCCACTCCACGCCCGGCAGAGCCAGTCGTGCGGCCGCCGGCCGCGCCCGCGACTGGGGCGCCCGGAAGCGCGCCGGCCGCGACCTCCGACGAGATCCTCAGGAGTCTCGCGCTGCAGGCGCTGGTCTACGCCAATACGCCGGCGGAGCGCATGGTGTTCATCAACGGGCGCAAGTACCGCGAGGGCGACGTCGTGCAGCCGGACCTGGTGCTCCAGCAGATCACCGAAACCGGAGCCGTCCTGACCTATCGAGGACAGTTGCTCCTCCTGCGCGATCCCTCCAGCCGTTGATCGGAGCGATACCGTGAGCGCCGTCGATCTCTGCTACACCTCCGCCACGACCCTCGCCGCCATGATCCGCGCGAAGAGCGTCTCTCCAGTGGAGCTGACGCGCGCGGTGCTCGAGCGCATCGAGCAGCTGAATCCGCGACTCAACGCCGTCTGCACCTCGACCGCGGACATCGCGCTCGATGCGGCGCGCGCCGCGGAGCAGAGGGGGATGCGGGGCGAGCGGCTCGGCCCGCTCGACGGCATTCCGTTCACGATCAAGGATCTCGCGTTCACTCGCGGCGTGCGGACGATGTCGGGCTCGCACATCTTCGCCGACCGCGTTCCCGACGTGGACCCGCCGTTCGTGCGTCGTTTGAAGGCGGCCGGCGGCGTGATGGTCGGAAAGACCACCACGCCGGAATTCGGATGGAAGGGCCTGGGAGACAGTCCGCTGACGGGCATCACGCGCAATCCGTGGAACACCGGGATGACGACCGGCGGCTCGAGCGCCGGCGCGGGCGCGGCCGCGGCCGCTGGGCTCGGGCCGCTCCACCAGGGGTCAGACGGTGCGGGGTCGATCCGCATCCCCGCCGGGTTCTGTGGAATCTACGGGCTCAAGCCGTCCTACGGTCGGGTCCCGATGTGGCCGGTGTCGAACAACGACAACACGACGCACATCGGTCCGATGACGCGCACCGTCGCCGACGCGGCGCTGATGCTCTCGGTGATGGCCGGGCCCGATCCGTGGGATCGCACGTCGCTCGACGCGCCCGCGGCCGATTACGTCGCGGAGCTGGAGCGCGGGATCCGCGGCGTGAAGATCGCGTTCAGCCCGGATCTCGGCAGCCTGCCGGTGGACCAGGAGGTCGCGGCTCTCGTCGAGCGCGCGGCGCGCGCCTTCGAGGAGCTCGGCGCGCACGTGGAGACGGTCACGCCCGGGTTCGCGGACTCGCACGACCTGATTCGCGGGATGTGGAGCACGCACATGACGGGCAACTACGGTGACTACCTCCCGGCGTGGCGCGACCGCATGGATCCCGGGCTGGTGGCCTGCATCGAGGATGGTTTCCGGTATGGCGCGGTCGACTACATCAAGCTCCGCGCCCAGAAGCTCGCGTACTGGGACACCGTGCGCCCGCTGTTCGAGCGATACAGCTTGCTGTTGACGCCGACGCTCTCCGTCGCCGCGTTCCCGGTGGGGCAGCTGAACCCCGCGCATTACCCCCAGCACGCGTGGGACTGGATCCGGTGGGCGTCGTTCAGCTATCCCTTCAACTTCACGGGGCAGCCCGCCGCGACGGTGCCCGCGGGCTTCACGCCCGCGGGGCTGCCGGTCGGGCTCCAGATCGTGGGACGCCTGCACGACGATCTGACCGTGCTGCAAGCCTCGCGCGCGTACGAGCAGGCGCGGCCCTGGGCGGCGACGCGCCCCCGGGAGTAGCGCTAGAAGCCGAGTCGCTCGCGCCCATCCTCCGGAAACGTCCGGTCGGCATCCCGCGTGAAGCCGCGGTCGTCTTCCTCCATGCGAGAAGCCTGGAGCGCGCAGCCGACTTCGAGCGGGGAGGCGCCGAGCCTGAGCCTGGTCGCCTGGTCCTGGAGGAGCGCCCTCCTGCGCGCGAGGCGATGCTGAAGATCGGAAATCTCCTCGAGCTCCCGGCTGACACGGGCCAGCAGCACGTCGGACGACGGGGTGAGGGGGCGGTTCATCGCGTTCTTCCTCCATCGCGGCGTTGACGGGGGCCGCGACTTCCAACGCCCGGAGCATTCCGGCCGCGGGCGCCTTCGTCGCGCCCGCGACACCACCGCTCCGTTGATGCAGTGTGGGGTTGCTACGTTACCGCAGCCAGCGTGGGTGTCCATTGGACCAAGGTCCATTGGACCGAGGGTCGAGTCAGCTGGGGTCGGGGAAGAGGCGCCCGAGGAGGGCCGCGCCCAGGCGGCGAGAGCACCAGGTCTCGCCGGCGTCGACGGCGTGCACCGCCCGCGCGAGCCACGCGTCGACCGCGCGCGTCCGGAGGTAGCCGTGGGCGCCGCGCGCCAGCGCGTCGAGCAGCGCGGTGCGCGACGTCCGTCCGCCGATCAGCAGGATCCGCGAGCGAACGCCGACCAGGCTCAGCGCGTCGAGCAGTGACGCGAGCGGCCGCCGTCCGATCCGGGCGCTCAGCACCAGCACGCGCGGCTCGCGCCCGAGCAGCGCGCGCGCCAGCTCGAACGGCGTGCGCGCGAGGCCGACCACGCGGACGCCGGGATCACCGGCGAGCGACCGTGCGCACGACATGCGCACCGCCCGGTGGCGGGCGGCGATGAGGACAGTGACGGGGATCGCGCGGACAGTGTCGATGAGGGATCTCCCTCATCACACTGTCAACCCCGGATGCCGGTTCGTAAATTGGACTGAGGTCCAGTGGCCCCATTGTGCGAGACGCCGTTCAGAAGCAGCGCCAGGCGCAAGCGGTCGTTCACGCCGGTCTTGCGGAAGATTGCGGTCAGGTGAGCCTTGACCGTTCGCTCCGTCACGCCGAGATGGACGGCGATCTCCTTGTTCGCCGCGCCGCCGCCGACCAGCACTGCGGTCTCGCGCTCGCGCCCGGTGAGCGCGCTGAGCCGCGAGCCGTTGGCGCCGTTGTGCGGGGCCGGCGCCGACAGCTCCGCGACGAGCCGGGCGATCAAGCCGCGGCTGGCCCAGAGCTCGCCCTTTTGCACCGAGGCCACCGCTTTCTCGACGAGGGCGGGATCGAGGTCGCGGTGACAGTAGCCGTGGGCGCCGGCGCGGAACGCCGCGAGACCTTCCGAGTCGGACGGCGCCTCGGCGAGCACGATGATGCGGCTCGCGGCGCTCAGTCGCTGCAGCCCGGCGATGTCTCCGGGGCCGCGCAGTCCCGGCAGCGACACGTCGAGGAGAACACTGCCCGGAGTGAACTGCGTCATGGCGCGTTCGAGCTGCCCGCGGTCGTGCGCCTCGCGGGTCGCATGGTGCGCTAGCCCGCGGCGCCATCGCCGGCGGGTGGCCACACTGGCGCTCGCAAGCAGGATCATGGCGGTCAGTTGTACGAGAGCAGGGTCACGAGCCGCAGCAGCAGGCGCTCGTGGTCCAGGACGTTGCGGGTGAAGATCTTCAGATCCTCCAGCGAGGCCAGATCTACGGTGGTGATGGCGCCGCTGCCCGACGACTCGAGCGTCTGGAAGCACGAACGACCACGCTCGGGGTGATCGGTCACCAGCACGAAATAAAGCGCCGGCCAGTGCTGCCGGGCCAGGACGAAGATCGACGCCTCACGTCTCTTGTTCTCGAGCGCGAGGAACTGGTCGATCGACGGGCTGTACTTCACCTCGACCAGGCATCGCGGCTCACTGTGCCCGACGCCGACGCTGAAATGCGGGGCGAAGTCTTCGCCGCCGATCCTGAGGGCCACCGGGTCGGCGCGGAACGGCTCGACATCGTAGCGCGCCCGGCGGAAAATCGACTCCACGAACGCTTCGGCGACACGGCATTTCGTATCGTAGAGATCCATGGCTGTTCGATGCAGGCGCGCTTTTACGCAAGACCGGGGCCACGCGTCGGATCCTCGTGTTTACTGGTGTTGATGTGCGAGCAAGGTGGTCCTGATGTCCCGCTGGCACCTGCCATGGCACGG
>QHRT01000487.1:7008-8157 GCA_003220195.1 Candidatus Rokuibacteriota bacterium
ACGGTCGGCGGCGTTCGACCCGATGTGACGAATGCCGCAAACCAAAGTTCTGGTGACCGGGCTCAGCGGGCTGATCGGTGGCGTCGTGAGACGGCACCTCGGCGCCACGTACGACCTGTCCGGCCTCAATCGGAGTGACGTCCCGGGCGTTCCGGTGCTCCGGGCGGACATCACGGACCTCGACGCGATCCGGCCGGCGTTCGTTGGCGTCGACGTCGTCGTCCATCTCGCGGCGCGCGCAGGCGCGAATCCGCCGTGGGACGAGATTGTGAGCACGAACCTGGTCGGCACGCGCAACGTGTTCGAGGCGGCCCGAGAGGCCGGCGTCAAGCGCGTGGTCTTCGCCAGCAGCGGCGCCACGGTGAGCGGGTACGAGCGCGACTCGCCGTACGCGGAGATCGCCGCCGGGAAGTACGCCGGTCTCACGACGTGGCCGCGGCTGACCGACGAGAGCCCGATGCGACCGGCCGGACTCTACGGCGCGAGCAAGGTGTGGGGCGAAGCCGTCGCGCGGCACTATGCGGACGCGTACGGGCTCTCCGCGATCTGTCTCCGGATCGGCGCCGTGAACCGCGACGATCGGCCGCTCGTGCCCCGCGAGTTCTCGGTGTGGTGCAGCCAGCGCGACATCGCGCAGATGATCGGGCGCGCGATCGACGCCCTGCCGAGCGTGCGCTTCGGCGTCTTCTTCGTCGTCTCGGACAACCGGTGGAGCTATCGCGACATCGAGCACGGGCGCGCCGTCCTGGGCTACGAGCCGCGCGATCGTGCGGAGGACCATCGCTGAGCTCCCGCGCGCTTGCAGCCCCGGCGGTGGGCGGCGATGATGTCGCTCCCGGGAGGAATTCATGACACAGGAGCTGCTCGAGATCGCGAAGGACGGCGTCGCCATCTTGACGATGAACCGGCCCGATCGCCTGAACGCGTTCTCGCTCGCGATGCTGGACGCCATGCAGGAAGCGTTGCCGCGGCTCGCGCGCGATCCGGCCATCGGCGTGGTCGTCGTGACGGGCGCCGGCCGCGCGTTCTGCGCCGGCGGCGACGTGAAGGCGATGGCGGAGGGGCGCGAGGCCGAGGGCGACACGCTCGAGGAGCGCGCGCAGGCCTTGCGCGAGCGTATGGAAGTCTCACGCTGGCTGCACGAGATGC
>QHRT01000488.1:0-4275 GCA_003220195.1 Candidatus Rokuibacteriota bacterium
CAGCCGGGAGGACCGTAGAGCAACACGCCCTTGGGCGGCGTCAGCTTGTGCTCCTTGTAGTAGTCGGCGTAGAGGTACGGCAGCTCGACGGCATCGCGAATGGCCTCGAGCTGCGTGCCGAGGCCGCCGATCTGGTCGTAGCCGATGTCCGGCACTTCCTCGAGCGAGAGGTCCTCGACCTCGCTCTTCGGCAGCTTCTCGAGCAGGTAGCCCGACTTCGCATCCATCAAGATGTGGTCGCCGGGCTTCAGCTTCGAGAGTCGCAGCGGCTCGGCGATGATGCCGACCTTCTCCTCGTCGGCGCGCAGCGTGACGACCGCGCGCTCCTCGTCCAGTCTCTCTTTGAGAATCACGACGTCGCCCTGGATCTCGTAGCCGGCCGTCTCGACGACGTTGAGGCCCTCGTTGAGCACCAGCTCCTGTCCGGGTTTGAGCGTGTCCGACTTGATGGACGGGTGGAGGTTGACCTTCACCTTGCGACCCTGCGACAGGACGTTGATCGTGCCGTCGTCGTTGACCGAGAGATGGATGCCGTACGTCGAGGGGGGCGCGCAGAGCTTGTCGACCTCTTCCTTCAGCGAGGTGATCTGCTCGCGCGCTTCGTAGAGCGCGTTGACGAGCTTCTCGTTCTGGTTGAACGCCTGCACCAGCTGACGATTGGCCTCGCGCAGCTTGTTTTCGAGCACCATGAACTCTTTCGGGACGTCCTCGAGCTTCTTGCGCAGATGGACGGTCTCGCCTTCGAGCGAGCGCACGTATTCCTGGAGATCGTGCACCTGGATCTCGTACTCCGTCAGGCGGCGTCGGGCACTCGAGTCGGACATGGAGGCGGGAAGGAACTTCGAAAAACCTTCGCGCGGGCTACCCTTCTTGTCGAACTCCTTCATAGCCCATCCCTTCTGTCTTGACCTCTCATGCACCGCTCTCTCTGGGCTCGAAAATTTCTCAATCGAGTATAGGCGGCGGCAAAAAAGAAAGTCAAGGTAGTCGGCCCAGTTGGCGCGCGTCGGGCCGCAGTTTGTGCGCCAGGTTTCCCTCTCCGCACCGTCGTGTTTCCCCCCGATCGGTCTCGCGCACGAGTCAACACCGTTCGCGCGCGGGCGCCGTTCGAGAGAGCAAGTTCTGTACCCGGCGTTGGGCGCCTCGTCTGTCAGGCAAACCGATGGCGCCGGAGCAGGGTTCCGCCGTATAAAGAACGACGATGAGTTCATGCCGGCGTGCGCACACCGCGGGCATCGCGCTCGTGATGCTGCCTCTTTTGTTGGCGGTCGGGCTGTCGGGAACGTCGGCGCAGGGGCGGCGAGAGTTGCGCATCGGACTCGCGGGTGTTCCGGCGGCGCTCGATCCGGCGACCGCCATCGACGGCGCGACGCCGCTGATCTCGCGTCACGTCTTCGAGACGCTCGTCGCGTACCGCGCGTCGTCGACGGACGTCGAGCCGCTCCTGGCCACGCGCTGGTCAGTCTCGCGAGACGGGCTCGTGTGGACCTTCACGATTCGCGACAACGTCAAATTCCACGACGGGACGTCGTTGACGGCAGTCGAGGTCGCCGCGAGCTTCGAGCGGTATCTGCGGTCCGAGGACGGCCGGCCGCCGCCCGGCGTCGTCTGGGGCGCCCTCCTTCGCGGAACGCCCGGCGTCGTGAAGGCCGTTCGCGCGCCCGATGCGCGAACGTTCCAGATCGTCTTGCTGCAGCCCTATGCCCCGCTGCTCACCGTGCTGGCGCATCCCGGGTTTGGCGTTGTCCGGCGCGCCCCCGGCCAGGACGGCGTCCCTCGGCTCGTCGGGACCGGGCCTTATCAGGTCGTCGACATGTCAGGTGGTCGAATCGCTCTGGAGAGTCCCGTCGGCGCCGCAACGCGCCCCGAGCGCATCGTGTTTCTCGACATCGCGTCGGAGGATCAGGCCGAAGCGGAGCTCGCAGCGCGCTCGCTCGACGTGTGGCTTGCGCCGGAGGCCCCGCGTCGCGCTGACGGCGCTGTGTCGACGACCGGCCTTCGCGTCGGGTACCTGGCGTTCCAGACCGAGCGCGAGCCGCTTTCGCGAAAGCTGATTCGCCGGGCGTTCGCTCTTGCGCTCGATCCCCCGGCGCTGGCATCGGCACTGGAGCCGCACGCCGTTCCGCTCCTGTCGTTCTTGCCTCCCGCCGTCTGGGCACGCCGCGAGGGTTCGCCGGTCCTCGGAGGAACCCGCGACGCCGTGAAGAAGCTCCTGGCGGAGGGCGGGTGGCCGCGCGGGTACAAGCCGACGATGCTGGTCTCGGCACTGCCCGGTGGACTCTCGCTCGCGAAGGTCGCGGAGACGATCGAGCGACTCCTCGGCGCCTCCGACATTCCGATCCGCGTCCGCGTCGAGCCACCGGACGCTGCGCGCGTCGCGCTCCAGACCGGCGACTACGATCTGGCGCTCACCGAGGCGAGCGTGACGGGCGGCGATCCGCACTTTCTCCTGTTTCCCCTGTCCACCAGCGAATCAGCGACGAAGGGCCCGCGCGCGTTGAACTTCTCCTACTACCGCGACCGGCATCTCGACGACGTGCTGATCCGCGCGAGCCAGCTCTCGTTTCGCCCCGAGCGCCAGCGACTCTATCAGCGGGCGCAGGCGATGCTTGCCGACGAGTTGCCCTGGGTGCCCGTGTATCTCCGCCTTCAGTGGGCGCTGGCGCGTCCGGAGGTGCGCGGACTGCGCCTGCATCCCACCGGGTTCCACCGGTTCAGCGGCGTGACGATCGCGGAATGATTCGCGAACCAATGGACGAGGCGTCGTTGCGGATCCTCGCAACGTCGTGGTAGAACTGGCCATGCCCCCGGGCCTCGAGCGAAGGGGGCGTTCGCATTTTCAGACCCGATGCCGTCGATCGCCGACACGACCGTCGAGATGGTGCAGCTGGTGTTCCCCGAACATGCGGGAGCGCCGGGCCAGATCCACGGCGGCCGGATGATGGAGTGGATCACCGAGGCAGGCACCATGGCGGCGGGCCGCGTCGCGCGGGGCCCCGTGGTGCTGGGCGCCATGGACGACATCGACTTCCTGGCGCCGGTGCGCGTCGGCGAGATCGCGATTCTGCGCGCCCAGGTCGAAGCGATCGGGTCGAGCTCGCTCGAGGTCGGGGTCCGCGTCTGGGCGGAGAACGTCGGAACCGGGCGGCGCACGGTGACGCAGGGCTCGCATCTGGTCTTCGTCAGCGTCAGCGAAGACGTGAAGCCATGGCCGATCCAGGCGCGCATCGCGCCGGCCACGGCGGACGAGGGGCGGCTCTTCGAGGAGGCGCAACGGCGCCGTGCCGAGCGGCTCAGGCGATTCGCGCAACGGAGAACGTCGGAGGCGGCCGGCCCGACCGACGGGGACGACGACGTGCGCTGGAGATTCGAATCGGTCCGGTCGGTGCTGCCCGATGACGCGCTGTTCGGCAACGTGATGTTCCCGGGAAAGATGCTGAAGGAGATCGACGAGGCGGGCGGGATCCTCTCGATGAGGTATTGCGAGGGCTTCGTGATGACGGCCTGTCTCGACGCGATGGATTTCTATGCGCCGACCCGCACCCACGAGGTGCTGATCTTCAAGGCCGCGTTGAACTTCTCCTACTACCGCGACCGGCATCTCGACGACGTGCTGATCCGCGCGAGCCAGCTCTCGTTTCGCCCCGAGCGCCAGCGACTCTATCAGCGGGCGCAGGCGATGCTTGCCGACGAGTTGCCCTGGGTGCCCGTGTATCTCCGCCTTCAGTGGGCGCTGGCGCGTCCGGAGGTGCGCGGACTGCGCCTGGTGAAGAGATTGAAGGCGGCGCTGTCGACGAACTGAACAGGTTGTGAACAACCAAGGGGAACCAGCGATGTCAGGCCATTCTCGGTGGTCGCAGATCAAGAGGAAGAAGGGGAAGGCGGACGTCGAGCGCGGGAAGCTCTTTTCGAGGATCCTGCGCGAGATCACCGTCGCCGCGAAGCATGGCGGCGGGGACGCCAAGATGAACATGCGGCTCAAGGCGGCCGTCGAGTCGGCCAAGGCCGCCAACGTCCCGCAGGAGAACGTGAAGCGCGCGATCCAGAAGGGAACGGGCGAGCTGCCCGGCGAGTCCTACGAGGAGATCACGTACGAAGGCTACGCGCCGGGCGGCGTCGCGTTGATGGTGCGCGTCCTGACGGACAACCGGAACCGCACGGCGTCCGAGATCCGTCACGCGTTCGAGAAGTACGGCGGCCACATGGGAACGTCCGGCGCCGTCGCGTGGATGTTCGAGCGGAAGGGGGTCATCCACGTCGATGCGGGGAAGATCA
>QHRT01000488.1:4287-5428 GCA_003220195.1 Candidatus Rokuibacteriota bacterium
CTCGACATGCGGAGCGCCGAAAATGCTTACGAGATCATCACGCCTCCTGCTGAAATGGAGACCGTGCGCGTGGCGCTCGAATCCAAGCGCGTGCCGGTCGTCGACGCCGAGGTGGTCTTCGCGCCGCAGTCCACCGTGCGCGTCGAGGGCACGGATGCGCACACGGTGCTCAAGCTCAGCGAGTCGCTGGAGGATCTCGACGACGTCCAGGCCGTCTACGCGAACTACGACATTCCGGACGAGATCATGGAGGCCATCTCGGCTGCCTGAGCCGGCGTCCGGTCCCGCGCTGCGCGTGCTGGGCATCGATCCCGGACTGGCTGCCACGGGGTACGGGGTCATCGGTCCGGGCTCGCGTGGGGCGGTGGTGATCGATACCGGCGTCCTCGAAACGGCGGCCGATCTGCCGCTCGACGCACGGATCGAGCGTATCTACGACGGCGTGCATCGCGTGCTCGACAAGCACGCCCCCGAGCTCCTCGTGCTCGAGGACCTCTACTCCGAATACACCTTCCCCCGCGCCGCGCTCCTGGTGGCCCACGTGCGCGGAGTGGTGTGCCTCGCCGCCCGTCAGCACGGCGTCACGGTGCTGGCAGATTCAGCATTGCGTCCAGCGGCTCCTCGGCCTGCCGGACCTGCCGCGACCGTCCCACGTGGCGGACGCGGTCGCGCTTGCGGTCACCGGGTTCTCGCGCGCGGGCGGCCGTCTTTCATGATCGCGACTTTGACCGGCCGGCTCCGGCGAAAGCTGGAGGATCGCGTGATCGTGGAAACCGCCGGCGTGGGATACGAGGTCTTCCTGCCGCCGATCGCGATGCGCCAGCTGGAGGGCGCGAGCACGGACGGCACGGATGGGGCGGGGGCCCAGCTCAGCCTGGTCATCTACTACCACGCGACGCGCGACCAGCCACGGCCCGTCCTGATCGGGTTCACGTCGGACCTCGACAAGGAATTCTTCGAGAAGCTGATCACGGTGAAGGACATCGGGCCGATGATCGCCGCGCGCTCGCTGGCGGCGCCGGTCGCCGAGCTGGCCGCGGCCATTGCTCGCCAGGACGAGAAATATCTCCGCGCCTTGCCGGGCATCGGAGCGCAGAAGGCCAAGAACATCGTGGCCCAGCTTCAGAACAAGGTCGCGAAG
>QHRT01000489.1:0-9153 GCA_003220195.1 Candidatus Rokuibacteriota bacterium
GGCCGTCCGCCGCTTCGGCGACACGCAGGCCCGCGAACGCGAGGAACTGCGAATACATCTCCCGGTTGTCCTGGTAATCGTCGACGATCAGGACGAGCGGCGCCCTGTCGTCCGTGGGCCGGGCGGGGGGCGCGGGGTCCGGAGAGGGACGCCGGGCACGCGTCATCGTCCGCGCCTCCCGTGTCCGGGAAGGCTCAGCGTGAACGTCGAGCCCTTGCCCACCTCGCTCTGCAACGCGATGCGCCCATCCATCATCTGGGCCAGCCGCCGGCAGATCGACAGACCGAGCCCGGCGCCGCTGTACTGGCGGGTCGTCGACGTGTCGGCCTGCTGGAAATCTTCGAAGATTTTCTCCTGGTCGGCGGGCGCGATCCCGATGCCCGTATCGACGACGGCAAGGGTGATCTCGCCGCTCACGGCGCGGTAGCGCGCGACCACCTTGATCTCGCCCTCCGGCGTGAACTTGAGCGCGTTCGTCAAGAGGTTCAGCACGATCTGCTTCACCTTCTGGCGATCGGCGAAGAGTCTCGACGCCGACGGCGCCACGTCCGTCGTGACGCGGAGCTTCGTGCGCGCGATCATCGGCTCGAGCTCGATCATGACTTCTTTGAGGAAGGGCGCCACGTCGAAGTCCGTGGCGCGGAGCGGCATCTTGCCCGCCTCGATCCGGGAGATGTCGAGGATGTCGTTGATCAACGCCATCAGGTGACGCGAGTTGGAATCGATCCGGGCGAGGTTGCGCTTCTGCAGCGCGGTCAGCTCCCCGCCCCCGACGCGCTGGAGCAGGATGCTCGTGAAGCCGAGGATGGCGTTGAGCGGCGTCCGGAATTCGTGCGACATGTTCGCGAGGAACTGGGACTTCGCTGCCGACGCCTGCTCGAGCTGGATGTGCTGCCGGCGCAAGAGCTCGTTCTGTCGCACCAGCTCCGCGGTGGCCTGGGCGACCTTCGCCTCGAGCTCACTCGACGCCAGCTTCAACTGCTCGTAGAGCCGTTCCCGCTCGAGCGCTTCGGCCTTGTCGTGGAGGATCGTCACCACGCCGATCAATTCGCCGTGCTCGGACAGGATCTTGCCGGCCAGGGCCTCGAACGGGTTCGTGCGGCCGGTCGCCGGGTCGCTGAGCGTGATGTCGCCGCGGTGCCGCATGATCTCGCCGGCGAACAGGAGATTCGACACGAACGACGAGAAGTGCGCGTCGTTGGCGCCGACGCGCAGGACGGCTTCTTCGGCGCCATCCTTCGGCGCCGTGAACAGCCGTTCCGCGGGGTCGTTCATCATGATGATCGCGCCGCCGATGTCCGTGACCAGGATGGGGTCGGCGACCGAGTCGATGATCAGGTTCAGGCGGTTCCGCTCCACGCGCATCTCGGCTTCCGTCGCGCGCAGTCGGTGATAGTTTTCCTCGATCTCCTCCGTCGCCCGTCTGAGGTCGGTGACGTTTCTGAGAATCGAGACGATCCCGGTGCCGTGCGTGGTGTCGGTGACGACGGTGCTCAGGAGCTCGAAGAGGAGGTCGGAACCCTCGTTCGGATCGACCAGCAAGAGCTCGCGGCGTAGTGGCTCCGCCGCCGTGGCGCTCCACGAGAGCGCCGCGGAGAACAGCATGTTGTTGAGCGCCACCGCGCGCTGGCGGCCCTCGCTCTCGCCTTCCTTCGCCGCGAAGAGCCGCTCGGCGGCGTTGTTGGCGATCAGCATCCGTCCGGTCGCGATGCAGCCGGCGCTGCGTTTCGACGTAGCCGCGATACGCGCGCAGGTGGGCGATGCGCGGGCCGAGCACGTCGGCGACCCAGCGCGCCGCCCGAACGAGCCGGGGCAGGACGGGGTGTACCAGCAGCACGCCGAGCCGCGGCTCCTCGTCGACGACGGGCCCGTGGAGCGGCACGGCGAGGTACGGCAGCGCGGGGACGCCGATGCCCTGCGCGTGGCCATTGACGGGGATGACCGCGGGCTGCAATCGCAAGAGCGCGCTCACCACCGGGTGGGCGCGTTGCTCGAGCTCGATCCGGAACTGGCTCGCGTCGAAATCAGGGATGCCGTGGCTGGCGAGCCCGACCAGGTGGGTATTGTTCGCGTCGACGACCGCGCACATGGCGACGCGCGCGCCGGCATGGGTGGACAGCCACTCCACGGCCCGGTCCGCGCACTCCGCGACGTCGTTCGTGACGAGCAGAAACTCCAGGAGATGGAGCCGCTCCTCGTTCGACGCGCGGGGCGCACGCCTCGTGTGCGGAACGGCGGCGACGCGGGACACAGGCTAGATC
Source organism: Candidatus Rokuibacteriota bacterium (assembly GCA_003220195.1). Taxonomy (GTDB): domain Bacteria; phylum Methylomirabilota; class Methylomirabilia; order Rokubacteriales; family CSP1-6; genus AR8. The sequence continues at coordinate 2,262 of QHRT01000489.1, forward strand.
GTGGCGGCTCGTGTCCGCCGGCGCCGAGCTCCGTTGCCGACAACGGCCGGATCCGGCGCAGCGACGCCGAGCTGCGCTCGCAAGGCCTGGTTCTCCGCCAGGACGGCTTCGTACGTCTTGCTGTCGATCGGGCGCGACGCCGGTGCGACCTGCCCTACCGCTTCCGAGTACTTGATGTACGTGTCGATGGAGGCCACGACCACGCGCGCTTCGACGGTGATCAGATCGATGCCGACCAGCGACACGCGGACCCAGGCATCGATGACGATGCCCTTGTCCAGGACGCGGTCGAGAACGTCGATGAGACTTGTGCCGCCGGTGGTCCGTTCAACGGGCATCAGTTCCTCCTGCCGTGGCTACTTCTTGATCGCTCCGCGCGGAGCGCGCGCGTTCGGGCGTCGTCCGTTGCGCCCGTTATCCGAGAGCAATGCGACCTTTTCTTCGAGCGCCGCGAGTTGACGCTTGAGGTCGTCGGTCGCCAGCGAGGCGCCCGATCGACCCGGCGCGAAGTGCGGGTCGTACTTCCACCAGTCGAGACCGATCTCCTGCGCCTTGTCGATGGAGCAGATGATCAGGCGGATCCGGATCGTAAGAAGTTCGACCTCGGCGAGCGAGACTTTGATGTCACCGGCGACGGCCAGTCCCTTGTCAAGCACGCGGTCGAGGACGTCGACGAGACCGCTGGCTCGATGCTCGTGGGGCTGAAGGTCACCTCTCATGCGAATCTTTTACTCCTGGAAATCCTGCGCTATCGCAGTACTGCAGCAGCGAAGTATACGCAGAACACCGAGAATGGTGGAAGTGTTTTTCGCGAAGGCTGGGTAAAACATTTACCATGAGCCGCGCGGCGGCGCCTTCGCGGTGCCGCCGCGCGGCTCATGTCGTCGCGTGAGGCCGACCTCTTCGAGGACCGTCAGCGTGCTGACGGTCGACGCGCTGCGTTACGCGCCGGGGCCGCGCTCCATCGAATACGGCTGCCAGCGGCGCAGCGTGGTCTTTTCCAGCACCGATGGGTTCACACAACTGCGCGGCCAGCGGCCGGTCAGGACCAGCGCGATCTCCTGGCCGACGCGGCGCTGGCGCACCGGATCGAATCGGGCGGACGCCGACGCCGCGTGCGGCGTCAGGATCACGTTCTCCATCTTCTGCAGAGGGTTGGTCGCCGGCAAAGGCTCTTCCTCGAACACGTCGAGCCCGGCGGCGGAGATCCAGCCTTCCTGGAGGGCCTTGATCAGCGCCGGCTCGTCGACGGTGGGCCCCCGCCCGGTGTTGACGAAGATCGCGTCAGGCTTCATCAGGCGGAAGTGGCGCTCGGTCATTAGGTGGTAGGCGTCGGCAGTGGACGGCGCGTGCATCGACACGATGTCGGAGCGCTGCAGGAGCTCGGTGAGGCTGACCGGCTCGACGCCGTACTGGCTCAGCACCAGCTCTTCGACGTAGGGATCGTACGCGAGCAGGTGCAGGCCGAACGGCCGGGCCCGGACGGCGACCGCCCGCGCCACGTGGCCGAACGCGATCAAGCCGAGGGTCTGACCCATGAGCCGCGGGTACTTGTAGAGTGACCAGCCGTCGATAGGTCGCGAGGATCAGCATCATCGCGTGGTCGGCGACCTCCTCGATGAACGTGTCGGGAACGTTCGTGACCGGGATTCCGCGCGCCGTCGCGGCGTCGACGTCAACCGAATCGACGCCGACGCTGCCGAGCGCGATGACCTTGCAGCGCTCGAGGCCGTCGATCATGCGCTTGGTGATGCGCCGCCCCTTGGCGTACACCGCATCGGCGTCACGCGCGGCCTTGGCGAACTCGTCCTCGCTGCCGCCCGGGATCTCGATCATCTCGGCGCCGATCGGCGTCAACGCTTCCATCTCCGCGGCATAGCCGCCGCCGGCGACCGTGTAGCTGGCTCCGGCAGGTGTCGCAACTTTGAATTTCGCCATGAGTGATGTCCTCCTCTCGGAATTCGCGCGGCGATCTTGCACCCGCGGTCCCGCTTCGTCAAATCGCGGGCCGGAAATGTTATCCTCGCGCAACATGCACGGCCGTCTCGAGGATCGAATCGCAAAATGAAAGTCGCGACCTGGCGCGGCGGCGATCAGTTCACGATCGATGATGTCCCCGACCCGGCTCCAGGCCCCGGGCACGTCGTGGTGGACGTCCACACGGCCGGGATCTGCGGCACCGACGTGCACACGATTCAGGGCCTGTTCCCGCGGCCGGTACCGATGGTGCTCGGCCACGAATATTCCGGCGTCGTGCGCGCGGTGGGGCGCGGGGTGAGCCCGCGGCTCGTCGGACACGAGGTCGCGTGCGAGCCCTCGTACGGGTGCGGACGGTGTGCGGAGTGTCGCGCCGGACGCGGGGTGGCGCACTGCCCTCGCTGCGTGCGCGTCGGCGGCTTCGCCGAGCGTGTCCTGCTCCCCATCGCCTGTGTCCATCGGCTGCCGCGCGGCCTCGACCCGGCCACGGCGGCGCTCTCGGAACCGGCCGCGTGCTGCCTGGCGGGACTCGAGACCGTCGACATCCCGCGCGGCGCCACCGTGCTGGTCATCGGCGGCGGCGTCATGGGCTTGCTCACGATGATGCTCGCGCGCCGCCGCGGCGCGCGGCGCCTGATCCTGTCCGACCCGATCGAGGAGCGCCGCCGCATCGCGGGACGGCTGGGCGCCACGATCGTCGTCGATCCCACGCGGGAGCACCTGCGCGATCGCGTGATGAAGCTGACGCAGGACCGCGGCGCCGACCTCGTGTGCGAGGCGGTCGGCAAGCCGGAACTGGTCGGCGAGGCGATTTCGTTGACGAAACCCACCGGGACGATGCTGATGGTGGGCGTGAGCCCGCAAGGCAGCCGGCTGCCGCTCGATCTGTGGGACGTGCAGTACCGGGAGATCAAGATCGCGACGGTCTTCGGTCGCGGCGCGGCGTTCCGCAGCACGCTCCGGACGATGCCGAGGCTCGGGGCGGAGCGCCTGATCACGGCTCACTTCCCGCTCGAACGCATCACCGACGCCTTCGCCCACGCGGCGGCGGGGCACGGCGTGAAAACGGTGATCACGCCCAACCGGTAAATCAGGAGACCGAACGATGGCGACTTCGAAGCTCGTGATGGAAAAGGACGGCGCGATCGGCTGGATCGTCTTCAACCAGCCGGAGAAGCGCAACGCGGTGAGCCAGGAGATGTGGGAAGCGATGCCCGAGTACGTGCACGAGCTCTCCACCGACGACGCGATCCGCGTCGTCGTCCTGCGCGGCGCGGGTGATCAGGCGTTCGTCGCCGGCGCCGACATCTCCCAGTTCAAGGAGCGGCGCCGGAACATGGCCGACGAGGAGGAGTACCGGCGCATCTCCGCGCGCGGCCACGACTCGCTCACGACGCTCGGGAAGCCGCTGCTCGCGATGATCCACGGCTATTGCGTCGGGGGCGGCCTGAGCATCGCGATCACCACCGACCTCCGGATCTGCTCGGACGACGCGCGCTTCGGCGTCCCGGCCGCGCGGCTCGGGCTCGGCTATCACTATCACGGCATGGAAAAGCTGATGAAGCTGGTCGGGCCGGCGTACACGAAGGAGATCTTCTTCACCGCGCGCACGGATTTCACCGCTCAGGATGCGCTGCGCATGGGCCTGGTCAACCAGGTGGTCCCCAAGGCGGAGCTCGAGAGCTTCACGCGCCGCTACGCGGAGACGATCGCGAAGAATGCGCCGCTCACGATCCGCTCGGCCAAGACGACGGTGGAGCAGCTCCTGAAGCCGCATACCGAGCGAGACCTGGCGCTCCTCGACAAGCTGATCGCCGATTGCTTCAACAGCGAGGACTACCAGGAGGGGGTGCGCGCGTTCTCGGAGAAGCGCCGCCCGCAGTTCCGAGGACGCTAACTGAGGTCGAGGAGCGTCACGGCTCCGCCGGGGCGCACCGAGCGTCGGGGGGCTTGGGGGGCCCGTCGCGGCCCCCAAAGTGACCAATTCGGGCAGCACGTCCTTCGTGAATCGCTCCAGCTGCGCCAGCTGATCGTCACCGACGAAGCGGACGCACAGGTCGGTCACGCCGGCGTCGGCGTAGCGAGTCAGCGCCGCGATCACCGCGTCGGCGGGGCCGAGCCCCATCAGCCCTCGCATGTGCACGCCGCCACCGTAGTAGACCGCCAGGAAGTCGCGCGTCTCCCGCTCGGCCGTCGCGACGTCGGCTCCCATGCGCACGGTCGTGTAGACGCACAGCGGGAAATCGGGAAGCGCGCGTCGATGCTTCGCCAGAGTCTCCGCGGCGCGCTCGCGCACCAGCCGGCACTCCCGGTCGTCGAGATACGTGGTGATGATGCCGTCCCCGAGGCGCGCGAACCGTTCGAATTGCGCCGGGATGAGCTCGCCGCGATTGCCGGCGGTGATCAGCACGGGTGGGCCGGCCTCGGTCCACGGCAAGGGACCGATCGTGTGCTCGTCGAGTTCGAAGTCGTGCCCCGTCCGCGTGACCGGTTCGCCTCGCCTGCGCGTTCGGCGTTTCTTGTGATCCATCCCGCACGCGGCCCATTCACGCTCGGCAGACGGCAGGCTCCAGCCGACGCCGAGTCCGAGGACGACGCGGCCGCGGGACATCTGATCGACGTTCGCGATCTGGTGCGCCAGCACGACGGGATGGCGGAGCGCGGGGAGCAGCACCGCGGTGCCGAGCCGCGCCCGCGTCGTCATGGCCGCCACGTAGGCGAGCGTCGTGAGCGGTTCCAGCCGCGGCTTCGCGACGATGCTGTCGCCGACCCACACCGCGTCATAGCCTTCCTGATCGGCGTGGCGCGCCATCGCCCAGCATTCGTCGACCGGCGGCCGCCTCATCGATTGCATGACGACGCCGCGGGTCGGGATCAGCACGCCGATACGCATGGGTGAGGAGTATAAGGCCCGGAGAGCGTCACCACCTCAGACGACGGGAGACGAAGCCATGGCGTTCAGGATCAACCACATCCATCTGAAGCCGCCCGATCCGCGGAAGACGGCCGAATGGTACGTGCAGGCGTTCGGCTTCACGATCCTCGGCGACGAGACCCGCGTGTTCGGCGACCGCTTCATCCGGTGTCCGAGCGAGGACGGCGGCATGGACGTCAACATCTCGGGCGCGCGCACCGGCGAGACGCTGGGTCCCGGCGACGCCAGCGCGCACCACGGCCTCGAGCACTTCGGATTCGACTCGGAGCATCTGGAAACCGACATCGCGCGCCTCGAGACGCTCGGCGCACGGTTGCTCGAAGGGCCGATCCAGAGTCCGACCGGGTCGCGGATCGCATTCTTGAAAGCGCCCGACGACGTGCGCGTGGAGCTGATCGAATGGCGGAAAAAGCCCGTGGCGGGCGGCTGCTGCTGAGGCGGGCTGTCGTATAGTACTGAACCATGACCAGTGAGCCGCTCGCTCCGCGCTTCGTCACGCTCCCCGAGATCCGTCGCGCCGCGAAAAAGGCCGTCCCCCGCGACTCCTGGAACTTCGGCGCCGGCGGCACCGAGACCGAAACGACGCTCCGCCGCAATCGCCGTCATCTGGACCGGCTCGCGATCCGACAGAACGTGCTGGTCGACGTGCGGCAAATCGATCTCGGCACGACGCTGCTCGGCGTCCCGCTGTCGGCGCCGATGGCGGTGGCGCCGATGGGCGGTCTCATCCTGTTTCATCCCGAGGGCGACGTGGAGATGGCGCGGGGCGCCGGACAGGCGGACGTGCTCCAGTGGCTCTCCGGCGCGACCGGCTGGTCGCCTGAAGACGTCGCGAAGGCCGGCAAGGCGCCGCAGATGTTCCAGCTCTATCACCACGGCGACCGCGGCTGGGTGAGCGACACGCTCGCGCGCGTCGAGGAGTCCGGCTACAAGGCCGTCGCGCTCACCGTCGACACGCAGCTCTACAGCCGCCGCGAGCGCGACATCGCGGCCAGGTGGAGCCCGCGCAAGGCGATGGAGATCGCGCCCTACCCGCGCGGCCCACAATCGGATTACCAGGCGCGCCTCACGTGGGCCGACGTCGAGTGGCTCTTGAAGACCACGAAGCTCCCCGTCGGGCTCAAGGGGATCATGACGGTGCCCGACGCCAAGCGCGCCGTCGCGACGGGCGTGCGGCTCATCTGGGTGTCGAATCACGGCGGCCGTCAGCTCGATCACACGCAGTCGTCGATCGACGCCTTGCCGCCGATCGTCGAGGCGGTGGCCGGCGGCGCCGAGATCATGGTGGACGGCGGCTTCTCTCGCGGCACCGACGTGGTGAAGGGGCTGGCGCGCGGCGCGCGCGTGGTCGCACTCGGTCGCACGGCGCTCTGGGGCCTCGCGGCCGAGGGCGCGGCCGGCGTCGCCCGCACCTTCGAGATCCTGCGCGACGAGATCCGCACGACGATGGGCCTCTGCGGCCGCACGAAGGTGTCGGAGCTGGCGCAGGACCTGATCTTCCGGGTCGATTAAAGCAGCATTGCCGCCTTCGTCCCGTTCGAACGATCTCAGCCTCGCTGATTGCGTGAGGGGATTGCCATGAGTGGAGCGACACGTCGATCGGCGGGTCTTCTCGCCATTCTCGTTTGTGGCCTGGCCGTGCTGGGAGCGTGGACACCAGACGCGATCGGCGATACGGCCGTGCTACCTTTCAGCGACGACTTCTCAGTCAGCAACGGCTCTCCGCTGAGTGGTTTCTGGACGGAGCAGCGGGGCGCGATCACGGTGATCGACGGTCACGCGACGGGTACCGGACGCGGCAATTCCAACGTCGCCACGCTGAACGGTATCGACGAGGCCAACGTCGCCGTGCAAGCGAGCGTCGCGTCGCTGGCTCCCGGCCAGCGCGTCGGCCTGGTGACTCGCTATGGTGGGCCGCTGGAGGAGAACTTCTATCTGGGTCAGCTGCAGGGCAGCGGCGCAGGCCTCCATGCGACGATC
>QHRT01000489.1:9251-11755 GCA_003220195.1 Candidatus Rokuibacteriota bacterium
CTCTTCAACGGACAACTGGCGGCCTTTGCCGACGACTCCGCGCTGAGCCACGGCTCGGTCGGTATGCGCCTCGGCAAGAACGCGACCCTCGACGACTTCCAGGCGAGCCCCGTGACGCAGCAGCCAGCCAGCCTGCCGTTCAGCGACGACTTCTCGACGACCAGTGACGGTTCGCAGCTGAGTCGTTTCTGGACCGACCGGCAAGGCAACATCACGGTGATCAACGGCCACGCGACCGGCGTGGGCCCCGGCGATGCCAACCTCTCCTCGCTCAATGGCGTGAGTCAGGCCAACGTCGTTGTGGCCGGCAATGTCGCGCTGGCCGCCGGCCAGGACGTGGGGCTGGTCACCCGCTATAGCGGGCCGCTGGCGAGCAACTTCTATCTGGGTCAGCTCGCCAGCGCCGGTGCGGGCTTCCAGGCCACCATCTGGAAGAACATCGGCGGCAAATACACGAAGCTCACCACAGGGCTGACCATCGGCAGCGGCGCCGGCACACTCGAGTTCGAGGCCGTCGGCCCGTCTCTGAAGGTGATCCTCAACGGTCAGCTACTGGCGTTTGTCGACGACTCGTCCCTCGTCAACGGCTCGGTGGGAATTCGCCTGAGCGAGGGCGCCACGCTCGACGACTTCCACGCCGACTCGGTGGTGCAGTCGGCAGCCGGCCTGCCGTTCAGCGACAATTTCTCGTCGCCGAGTGACGCTTCGCAGCTGAGTCATTTCTGGACCGACCAGCGAGGCAACGTCACCGTGGTCAACGGCAGGGCGACCGGCACCGGCACCGGCAACATCAACGTGGCGACGCTCAACGGCGTCAATCAGGTCAACGTCGCCGTGACGGGCGAGGTCGCGCTGGCCGCCGGCCAGGCCGGCGGCCTGGTGACGCGCTACGGCGGGCCGCTGGAGAGCAATTTCTATCTTGGTCAGCTGGTCGGAACCGCAGGCGGCTGGGAGGCCAGCATCTGGAAGAACGTCGGCGGCAAATACACGAAGCTCAGCACAGGACTGACGGCCGCGACCGGCGCTGGCACGCTGGAATTCGAAGCCGTGGGACCATCGTTGACGCTGATCTTCAACGGGCAACTCCTGGCGTTTGCCGATGACACCGCCCTCAACGTCGGCTCGGTCGGCATGCGGCTGAGTCAGAACGCGACGCTCGACAACTTTCAGGCCGACGCGGTGGTGCCGTTGCTGGCCAGCCCGCCCTTCAGCGACGATTTCGCGACAACCAGTGAGGGTTCGCAACTGAGTCGTTTCTGGACCGACCAGCGAGGCAACATCACGGTCGTCAGCGGCAAGGCAACCGGTATCGCCCCCGGCAACGCCAACTTGTCGACCCTGAACGGTCTCAACAAAGACAACGTCACAGTCAAAGGCGTCGTCGCGCTGGCCGCCGGACAGCGTGTGGGCCTGGTGACGCGGTACGGAGGACCGCTGGAGGCGAACTTCTATCTCGGGCAGCTGGCGAGCAGCGGTGTGGGCTTCCAGGCCACCATCTGGAAGAACATCGGCGGCGTCTACACGAAGCTGAGCACGGGACTGACCGTCGAGAGTGGCACCGGCACGCTCGAGTTCCAGACAATCGGCTCGACGCTGACGCTGTTGCTCGACGGCAACGTGCTGGCAACGGCGACCGACACGCACCTGGCATCGGGTTCCGTCGGTATGCGGCTCGGGCAGGACACGGCCGTGTCGTCGTTCCAGGCGCCCTGAGAATTCTGCCGCCGGAGAAGAGCGCGCGGATCGTCGGAGGCCCGACGCCCGGTTCGCGCAGTGTGTCGAGCCCGAGTCACGGCAACATCGTCGCGACGCGGATGCGAGCGCGCGGTGCTGCCAGCGGCGTGACGGTCGCGTTTCGCTTCAGCAACCTCACGCTCGCGTACGTCCAGCCTGTTCGGCGGGATGACGTCCGAACCGGATCGCGATACACCTCGAGCACCATGTCGACGAGGTTGACGATCCAGTAATCCGCGACGCCGGCTCGAGCGTAGAGGTCTCCTTTGCGAACGCGGTCGAGCATCAACGACGAGTCGGCCACTTCGACCACGAGCACCGGAGCCGACGGATGCGATGGATAATCTCGAACGCGGCCCCGCACGACGACCACGTCCGGCTCCGGCTCTGACAGATCATCGAGCGCCACCGGCTTCTCTTCACGGACGTGGTACCCCCCGCGGAACGCTCGCTCCAGCGCCGCCCGCACCAAGCCCACCGTCATGGCATGCAAGCCGCCTTGCGGCTCGCGGACGACCAGCAGGCCATCGAGCAGCTCGACGCGGTCCTCCGGTCCGAAGAATCCGGATTCGACCATGCGGTCGTACCGAGCACGGGTCACTTTCCAGAGCGGAAGACCGGGAGCTTTCATCTGTTCGAACGATACGGCACCGTCGGACCAGGCTCAACGTATCCGATCCGGAACGTCGTCTCACGGAGTCTCACCCGATCGGGTAGAGTCCGATGCTGTGAGCAGAAAAACACTGATCTACATCGGACTCTTCCTCGGG
>QHRT01000490.1 GCA_003220195.1 Candidatus Rokuibacteriota bacterium
GCGCTCGGATTGCTCGGGCTCGCTCGCCAGAATGCCAGCTCCGACCGCAGGCCGCCGGCCGCGAAGAGCAGGAGCGGGAATCCGGAGCCGTGAACCTCGTAGGAGATCTCGGCGTCTGGGCTCTTGAACACGGGCATCGCGTTCCTCCGCGTCGTTTGATGGGCGAAGCGTAACATCTTCGTGTGCTCGGGCGATGTGGCATCCTGATGGGCGTGTCCCGAGCACGGCGACCGCTCAGCATCCTCCACACCGCCGACGTCCATCTCGACAGCGACGCCTACGGCGACGCGCGTGAGCGCGCGGCCCACCGCGAGCGCGAGCATCGACTGTTCTCTCGCATCGTCGATCGCGCGCTCGCGGATCAGGTCGATCTCGTGATCGTCGCCGGTGACCTCTTCGATCACAATCGCGCGTCGGACGAGACGATCGCCTTCGTTCGCCGGGAGCTCGATCGGCTTCGGCAGCCCGTCGTCATCCTTCCCGGCAACCACGACTGCCTGACGACGAACGCGATCTACGACCGACACGATTTCACCGCCGGAGCTTCGCACGTCCACGTGATTCGCCGCCTGGACGGAGAGCTCCTCGAGCTGCCGGAGCTGGATGCGGTCGTGTGGGGTCGCGGCATGGAATCGCACGAGCCCGCGTTCCAGCCTCTCGCCGGCATCCCAACGCGCGACGACACGCGCTGGTCCATCGCGCTCGGGCACGGCTTCTTCTACGAGGAGCGACAGCGGCCGGACCGATCGTCGCCGATCTTCGCCGAAGACATTCGCGACACCGGCTGGGACTACCTGGCGCTGGGTCACCACCACGCGCGAATGGACGTCAGTCAGGGACGCGTGGCCGCGCACTATGCGGGCGCGCCGTGGATCGAGTGGCGCGACGCAGATCCGGTCGGCACCGTCCTCCGGGTCGACTTGTCGCTGGAGCACGGGACCCGGGTCGAGTCCCGCCCGCTGCGCTGACCGGCCGCTGTTTCGATTTCGTCGCATGTCGCGTGACGGATACCGAGGTTCGCGTCCACGAGAAGCCGCGCAGGAGGTCTGCGATGCAAGCGCTCGTCCTCGAAAAGTTCGGCGGCCCGTTCGTGCAGAAAGAAGTCCCCACACCGACCATCGCGCCGCACGAGGCGCTGGTCCGCGTCCGCGCCGTCGGCGTGTGCGGCACCGACGTGAAGATCCGCGCCAACCGCATGGGCCTCGGCGTGATCCCGCTCATCATGGGCCACGAGATCGCCGGTGAGGTCGAGGAAGTCGGTGAGCACGTCCGCGGGTTCGCGCCGGGGGACCGGGTCATCGTGAACTTCTACCTGACCTGCGGCCGCTGCCAGTTCTGTCGCGTCGGCCGCGACACGCTGTGTCCGCACGTGAGGCAACACGGGTTCAGCGTCGACGGTGGGTTCGCCGAATACGTGAAGACACCGAGCGTGAACCTCTGCAAGGTCCCCAGCCACGTCCCGCTCGAGCACGCGTGCATCCTCGGCGACGCCGTCGCGACGTCGTATCACGCGATCACGAAGCGCGCGCACGTGCGACCCGGCACCACGGTGGCGCTGATCGGCGTCGGCGGGGTGGGGCTCCACGCGCTCCAGATGGCGAAGCTCGCGGGCGGCTGGGTGATCGCGGTGGACGTCAACGAGCAGCGGCTCCACATGGCCCAGAGGCTCGGCGCCGACGCGGCGATCGACGCGCGCACCGGTCCGTTCCACGAAGCGATCCGCAAGCTCACCGACGGTCAGGGCGTCGACGTCGTCCTGGAGTTCGTCGCCAACCAGCGGACGCTGCCCTCGACGTATCAGAGTTTGCGGCGCGCCGGGCGGCTGGTGTTCGTCGGCTACGTGCCGGAGCAGCCGATGTCGATCATGCCGCACGAGCTCGTGCGCAACGAGTTCGAGATCGTGGGCTCACGCGCGAACACGAAGCAGGAGCTTCACGACACGATGGACCTGGTCGCCGGCGGCCGCATCAAGCCCATCGTCGATCAGGTCTTCCCGCTCGCGGAGATCGAGCGGGCGTTCGACGCGCTCCGCGAAGGCCGCTCGCTCGGCCGCAACGTGGTCGCGGTCTAGCGTGACTCTCCTACGGTCAGCGGAGGCGCCTGTCGGGTTCCGGTTCCGCCGGGTCAGGGTGAGCGCGGCATGCTGACCCTCGCCGTGGACGTCGGCGGAACGTTCACCGACTTCGTGCTCCTCGATTCCGACGGCGGCACCGTATCGCTGGGGAAGACGCCGACGACCACCAGCAATCCGAGCATCGGTGTCGTCGAGGGCGCCCGCGAGATCCTGGAGCGCTTCGGCGTGCCCATCAGCCGGCTAGACCAGCTCATCCACTGCACCACCATCGCGAGCAACATCGTGATCGAACGCAAGGGGGCCAGGGTCGGACTCATCGCGACCGAAGGCTTCAGAGACGTGCTCGACCTCGGCGTCGATCGGCGCTACGACATGTACGACCTCTTCCTGAAGCGACCCGCGGGCCTGGTGCCTCGGCACCTGCGCTGTACGGTCTCTGAACGACTGGACTTCGCCGGAGCCGTCCTGAAGCGGATCGACCCGGCGAGCATCGATCGGGCCGCGGAGTACCTCCGTTCACAGGGCGTCGAAGCCATCGCCGTGGCGTTGCTGCACTCGTATCGCAATCCGGACCATGAATGGCGGGTGCGCGACGCGCTCCTCGACCTTCATCCCGACGCCTACGTGTCGAT
>QHRT01000491.1 GCA_003220195.1 Candidatus Rokuibacteriota bacterium
CAGGTGTCGACGAACGCGTACTTCTGCGTCTTCGGATCGAGCACCGAGAGATGACGCATCGACTGCTCGAGCGGGAAGAGCTTCGCCGACGGATGATCCGAGCCCTTCTTGCAGAAATCGGGGTTCTTCGGCGCGCGCACCGTCGCGGCCATCCACACGCGGCCCTTCTTGTCGAACATCGAGTTGTGGTTGTTCGCCTTCGTATCCCAGAGCTTCTCGTCGCCCCAGTAGGCCGAGGGCGCCATCGGCTGCGCCATCGCGGCGTGGCCGGGTCCCAAAGCTTCGGGCGTCTCCGGGTCGCGCACGGGCGCCTTGAAGTACGTGACCGTGTGCGTCTTCGGATCGAGGATCGGCAGCATGTCGGTCGCGTATTCCGGCGAGCCGTAGAGCGGGCCGTACGCGTTGACGCTCGGATAGCGCCGATCGGAAGCGATCAGGTCGTGAAGGTACTTCTTCGGATCGCCCCATTCCCACGTCGTGACGACGATGTTGCGCTCGAGGCCCTGCGGCCGCGACGCGATCCGTCCAGTCGGCGTAGTACTTGAACGGCGCGGCGCCGAGCTGCTGGACCAGCGGGGTCAGCATGAACTGCGCGGCCTGCCCGGACTGGATCCGGCGCATCCACGCTTCCTCCGACGATTTCCCCTCGCGGAACGCCCCAGGAATCGTCCGCGTCGATTCCTGGCCGAGCTGATGACATCCGATGCAGGAGCGGTTCTTGACGATCGTGAGCCAGTCGCTCTGGCCGATGCTCTTCGGGATGTTGCTGGCGCCGCCGAACTGGCTCGCCTCCGGGATCTTGAGCATCGAGTACCAGTAGATCGCGGGATAGTACCGGGCCGCGGCGGCCTCGCTCGGCGCCGGGACCGCCGTGAGGTTCAGCATCTTCCCGGGCGCCGCTTTCACCTTCGGAGAATCCACGAGGCCGTAGCCGCGCACCCACACGTCGTAGTTCGCTTTCGGCAGATCGGGGACGACGTACCGGCCGTTGCCGTCGGTGACGACGATCCGCGCGAACTTCGTGGGCAGTTCCGTCGTCTCCGCGATGACCCAGACGCCGCCTTCCGGACCCCTGGGGCCCGAGACCACGCCGCCGATGTCGTTGCCGCCGATCGTCATCCCGGGCGGCGCCGACGGCGCTTGCGCGTTCGATCGGGTCTGCACGCCAGCCATGAGGAGAAGAACGATCCCCACCGTGACGATTGCCGCCGACCACACCCGCGTCACCATGTCACGCCTCCTCGTGCGATGTCCGGCTCTTGCGTTTCCAGTCCGGTTCCCGTGGCGGCGAGAGTAGGCCACCCCTCGCCCGCCGTCAACGAGACGACGGGCCGCGACGGGTCACGGAGCGCCAACGACGAAGCCGCCGACGTGCCGTAGAATCTCCGGGCATGAAGATCACCCGTGAGGCGTTGACATGAATCTCGAGCTCGAAGGTCGCGTGGCGGTGGTGACAGGCGCGAGCGTCGGTATCGGCCGCGGCGTCGCGAAAGCGCTGGCGGCGGAAGGCGTGCGGCTCGTGCTGATCGCGCGCCGGAAGGAGCTCCTCGAATCGCTGGCCGCCGAGATCGGTGGGACCAGCAAGCCGCTGTTGCTAGCGCGCGACGTGACCGCCTCCGACACGCCGGACGAAACGAAGCGACAGGTGCTGAAGACGTTCGGACGGCTGGACATCCTGGTCAACAACGCCGGCGGCTCACGGCCGACCGATCTCGATGCCTACGAGCGGGCCTGGCAGGAGAGCCTCGCGCTCAATTTCGAAGCCGCGCGTCGGCTGACGCATGCGCTGCTGCCGCTCATGCAGGAGCGCCGGTGGGGACGCATCGTCAACGTCACCGGCTCGCTCGAAGCCAAGAGGCTCAACGCCGCAGCGCCGGCGAAAGCCGCGATGCACGCGTGGGCCAAAGGCCTCTCCTCCGTCGTCGGGCCGTTCGGCATCACGGTCAACTCGATCGTCCCCGGTCGCATCCACAGCGAGCAGATCGACCAGCGGCTCCATCCCACCGCGGAGGATCAGAAGCAGTTCGCGTCGGCGAACATCCCGCTCGGGTACTTCGGCGACCCGGAGGACATCGCGACGCTCGTGACGTTTCTCAGCTCGCCGCGAGCGCGCTACATCACCGGCGAGATCATCCACGTCGACGGCGGTCTTCGCCACCACGCGTTTTGATGGCCTGACAAGAAAGGAACTCCGCTCATGGACCTTGGACTGGAACGCAAGCGCGCGATCGT
>QHRT01000495.1 GCA_003220195.1 Candidatus Rokuibacteriota bacterium
GATCTCGGCGCCTACGCGAAGACGCTCAGCAGCATGACGCTCGCCGAAGCGCACCGGTACTTCCACACCGAGCAGAAGGCCTGCATGTTCCCGGTCGGATCGTGGTACACGGGCCGCGCGTTCGTGCCGCCGGACAAGGGCGGCCAGCCGAAGGACTTCGAGCTCGGCATGCTGAACAATCCGGTGACGAAGGACGGCAAGGGCCACGGCCAGAAGTTCCTCGGCGTCGCAGGCTCGCTCGCCGTCGCGGCCAAGAGTCCGAATCTGGCGCTCGCGATCAAGGTCGCCGATGCGTTCGCCGACGTCGACATCGGCAACATGTGGATGTCGCGGACCGGTGTGCAGACGGGGATCAAGACCGACCCTGCGAAGATCGACAGCCCGCTCAAGTGGTACTTCGACGAGTACGCGCGCGTGAACCGGTCCACGAAGTGGGTCGATCTCACCGCGCAACAGGTGAAGGTGCTGATGAAGCCGGGACTCTGGGAGACGTACGTCGCGACGGTGAACCAGGGCCTGCCGAACCGGCTCATCGGCGCCGACGAAGCGCTCGCGAAGCTCGAAGAGGCGCGCCTCAAGGGCAAGTGATCTGGCCCGCACCGCATCGCTGATTCTGACCCCCGCCGTCGCACGGCGGCCTCGCCGTCGGCGTCCGTGGGGCGCGATCGCGCTCTTCCTGGGACCGACGGTCGCACTCTATCTCGGGCTGACGATCTACCCCGTGCTGGTGACGTTCTACAACAGCGTCCACACGCTCCGCATGGACCTCGGCATGGTGACCGAGTACGTCGGGCTCCAGCACTTTCGCGAGATCCTGACGTCCGACGACGTCTTCTGGAAGGCGGCGCGGAACTCGCTCGTGTGGGGCGTCGTCGCGCCGCTCGTCGACCTGCCGCTCGCCCTGACCCTGGCGCTCCTGCTCCACGCGCGCGTCCCGCTGGCGCGCGTGTTCCGCACCGTGTGGTTCACGCCGGTCCTGATGTCGTATCCGGTCGTCGGCGTGATCTGGCTCTGGGTCTATAACTACGACTGGGGCCTGGCGAACCTCGCGCTGCGTGCGCTGGGCCTCGGCGACTACGCGCAGGCCTGGCTCGCGAGCCCGGCCACGGCGCTGCCCGCGCTGATCCTGGTCACGACGTGGATGTTCGCAGGCTTCAACATGGTCGTGCTGCTCGCGGCGCTCGCCGCGATCCCGGCCGAGTATCTCGAAGCCGCCGTCGTGGACGGCGCGGCCGGCTGGCGGCGCGTCCTCCACATCGTGATCCCGCTGCTCCGGCCGACGCTGGTGAACCTCGCGATCCTGGACTTCATCGGCAAGATGAAGCAGTTCGCGCTGGTGTGGGTGATGACGCGGGGCGGCCCCATGTGGGGCACCGAGACCGTCGCGACGTACGTGGTCAAGCGCGCGTTCGAGTGGAAGACGCTCGACCTCGGGTATCCCTCAGCGATCGCGGTGATCTGGTTCTCCATCATCTTCGGGCTCTCGGTCGGCCTCATGCGGACGCTTCAGCGCCGCGAAGTGCTGGAGTTCTGATGCGACGTCCCCTCCGGCGGCTGCTGCTCGTTCCCGTGCTCCTCTACACGGCGTTCTCCGCCGGGCCGTACGTCTGGACGGCGATGATGTCGCTCCGCACCACCGACGAGATCTACCGGAGTCACTACGGCCTGCCGATCCCCGCGCACTGGGACAAGTACGCGCGCGCCTGGAACGAGTTCGGGTACGCGACCTACTTCCGGAACAGCACGATCGTGTCGGTCACCTCGGTGGTGCTGGTGACCCTGCTCGGCGCGATGGCCGGCTTCGCGTTCGGCCGCCGGCGCTATCATTTCCCGCTGCGCGAGCCGCTGTTCTTGCTGATCTTCCTCTCGGTGATGTTCCCGCCGCAGATCATGCTGCTGGCGTTGTTCCAGATCCTGATCCAGTACCGGCTCTTCAACTCGCTGACGGGTCTGGTGCTGGTCTACACGGTGACGGAGCTGCCGCTGACGATCTACCTCCTGCGCGCGTTCTTCGCGCAGATCCCGACCGAGCTGGAAGAGGCGGCGCGGATCGACGGGTGCAGCGACTGGACGATCTTCTGGCGGGTCATGTTCCCGATGGCGCTGCCGGCGGTGGCCACGACCGTCATCCTGAACTTCATCTACTTCTGGAACGAGTTCCTCTACGCGGTGGTCTTCATCACGCAGCAGAAGATCCGCACGCTGCCGCTCGCGATCCAGTTCCTGGTGTCCGACCAGTACCAGGACGTCGGTATGCTGGCGACGGGCCTCATGATCGCGACGCTGCCGGTGCTGGTGCTCTACCTGTTCCTGTCCGAGTGGTTCGTCAAGGGCATGACGGCGGGGGCGATCAAGGGATGACGTGGGACGTTCGGACCTGTACGTCGGCGCAGGAGCTCCGCGCGGCGCTCTCCCCGATCTGGCATTACTTCGGACGCACCGCACCGACCGACGATCAGTTCGATCGGCTGGCGCGCGTCCTGCCGGCCGAGCGGATGCACGCGGCGTGGGACGACGGTCGCGTCGTCGGCGGAGCGAGCTCGTTCCCGTTCGATCTGACGATTCCTGGCGGACGCATTCGTGCCGCCGGAGTGACGACGGTCGCCGTGCTCCCGACGCACCGCCGACGCGGC
>QHRT01000047.1 GCA_003220195.1 Candidatus Rokuibacteriota bacterium
GGACGCGTCCGTGCTGGCCCTCATCGGCGCGGGGGTTCAGGCTCGCAGTCACTTGAAAGCCCTGTCGCTCGTGCGGAAGTTCCGCGAAGTGCGGGTCTGGAGCCCGACCACGGCCGAGGCGTTTGCGAAGCAGCACGGCGCCCTGGCCGTCCCGACCGCGCAAGCGGCCGTCACCGGCGCCGACGTGATCGTGACCGCGACGAACTCGCGGACGCCGGTCGTGCAGGGGGAATGGCTGTCACCCGGCGCTCACGTCAACGCGGTGGGCGCCTGTCGGCCGGACTGGCGCGAGCTCGATGACGGCGTGTTGAGCCGCGCGCGGCTCTACGTCGATTCTCGTGAGGCCGCCGGCAAGGAGTCGGGTGACGTCCGCGCCGTCCGGCGCCGCGCCCGGACGCCGCTCGGCTGACGAGATCACGGTCTTCAAGTCCGTAGGGCTCGCCGTCGAGGACGTGGTCGCCGCGGACCTGGTCTATCGAAAGATCACGGGACCGACGGGCGTCACGACGCGGTAGCGACCGCACAATCAGGAGGTCGGCCATGGCATCGACGATCACCGCAGTGGCGAGAGAGTTCTTTGCAGCGTGCGAGTCCGGAAAGGGCTGGGACGGCTGCCGCCAGTACTGTAAGGCGGAAGCGACGTTCTCCGCGCAGGCCGAGCCGCTGGCCGGCGTCAAAACGCTGCAGCAATACACCGAGTGGATGAAAGGCATCCTGACCCCGCTGCCCGATGGACGCTACGAGCTGAAGTCCTTCGCGACGGACGAGGAGCGCAAGAGCGTGTGCGCGTATGGCGTCTTCCTCGCGACGCACACCGGGCCAGGAGGGCCGGTTGCGCCGACCGGCAAGAGCGTGAGGACCGACTACGTGTACGTGATGGAGTTCGAGGGTGACAAGATCAAGCACATGACGAAGATCTGGCATTCTGGCCTGGCGCTGAAGCAGCTCGGCTGGGCGTAGCGCGTCGCGTACGACGAAGGGAGAAATCATGGCGACACCCATTCGCACCCGCAAGGTCAGCCACGTCCTGCTCCACGTCTCCGACGTCGAGCGGTCCGTGAAGTTCTACACCGAGATCCTCGGGTTCAAGGAGTCCGAGCGCAATCATCTCGGCATGGTCTTCCTTCGCAACGGCACGGATCACCACACGTTCGGGCTGGTGCCCGGTCCCGCCGGCGCCGCCATCGCGCCCAACGACAAGTACCTGACGTTCCACCACATGGCGCTCGAAGTGAACAGCGTGGACGATCTGGTCAAGGCGCGCGACTTCCTCAAAGAGCACGGGATCGAGTTCGTGTTCGAGGGACGCCGGGGCGCCGGCTGCAACGTGAGCCTGGAGTTCCACGATCCCGACGGCTACATGATCGAGCTCACGTGCGAGATGGACCAGATCGGCTGGAACGAGTCGGCCCGTCCGAAGAGCATGCACCGGCCGGCGAAGAGCCTGGAAGAGGCGGTCGCCAACCCGGTCTAGGTCGAGCGCGCCGGCGGGGCGCCATGCGCGTCGCCTGGCGCCGAGCCGCCCGCCGCTCTCCGACGATTTCGCGCGAGGCAGCCCTCGAGGACTCGGGCGACGTCGTCAGTCCGAGAGCCGAAACAATCGACCCGCGTTCGCGCCCGCGATCGCGGTTTCCGCGTCGGCGCCGAGCCCCGCGTCGCGCACCACCCTCAGCGGCTCGGGATCGCCCATCCAGAACGGGTGATCGCTGCCCAGCACGATCCGGTCGGTGCCGACCGTGCGCGCGAGATACCCGAGCGCCGCCGGCGTCTGCACGAGCGTGTCGTAGTGGAATCTCCTGAGGTAGCTGCTCGGCGTCGCGATGCTGGCCGCTCGCGCCTCGGCACGCGTCTGATGCGCGCGATCGAAGCGACCGATGTGGTAGGGCAGGAATCCGCCGCCATGGACGAGCACGACGTCGAGCCCGGGAAACCGATCGAGTGTTCCCCCGAGGATCAGGCTGGCCGCGCCGAGCGTGGTCTCGAACGGATAGCCCACGAGATTGTGGAGGTAGTGGGCGCCGAACCGCTCCACCGCCTCTAACAAGAACGGGTGGAGAACGATCGGCACTTCGAGGTCCGCCGCCGCGGCCCACAATGGATCGAACCCCGTGTCCCCGAGCGGACGACCGAGCGCGTTCGGATCGATCATCGCGCCGCGGAGCCCGAGCGCGCGTACCGCGTGACGGAGCTCGTCGGCCGCGGTCTTGGGATCCTGGAGCGGCACCGTGGCGAGGCCGTAATGACGGCCGGGCGTCTCGCGAAGCGTCGCCGCGAGCGCTTCATTCTGCAGCCGGCTCCACGCGGCGCCCTGCGCGGGCGGCAACGAGTAGCCGGCGACATCCATCAGCGGACCGAACACCGCCGTGTCGATGCCCTGCGCGCGGAGGAAGGTCAGGTGGAGATCGAGCGTGTGCAGGGCCGGAATCAGCGGGCGCGTCGGGGCTTCGCCACCGACCTGGAATCGCACGCCCTCGCCGTCGGGAAGTCGGACGCCGTACGTCTCGGGCCGGCGGCGCAGCGGCTCGAAGACGCCGGGCGAGATGAAGTGAATGTGGACGTCGACGACACGGCCCCGCGCCGTCTCGAGGGGCGCCCCGGCTTCGCCGGGGTGCGCCGAGCGTTGGGGAGTTTGAGGGGCCATTTCGGGGCCCCTCAATCCAAGAGTGCCTTTCGCTGGCCGCCGTCCACCGTGATCGACGCGCCGTTCACGAAGCTGGCGCGCGGCGACGCGACGAACACCACGACGTTCGCGACCTCTTCGGGCGTGCAGATCCTTCCGAGCGGGATCGAGCGCTCGGCGCGCTTGTTCGCCTCGTCCACGCTGATCTTGCGGATGCGCGCGATGCCGCTGATCAATTCGCTCCATCGTTCGGTCGCGACCGGGCCGGGGTTGACGGCGTTGATGCAGATGCCGTTCCGGCCGTACTGCTCGGCCAGCGCGACGGTCATCGCGAGGTCGGCCGCGTTCGCTGCGCTCGGTGTCAGCTCGATGCCGATCGGCTTCACGCCGTCGTTGCCGACCAGGTTGACGATCCGGCCGCCGCCCTGCTTCACCATGTGCGGGATCACGGCCTTCGTGCAGCGCACGAAGCCCATGAACTTCAGCTGGAGCGCCTTGGCCCAGTCGTCCTCGGTGAGCTCGGTGATGATGCCGCCGGGCGCGGCGCCGGCGTTGTTCACCAGCACGTCGATGCGGCCGAAGCGCGTGACGGTCTCGTTGACCGCGCGCTCGGCATCGCCAGCGCGCGTCAGATCGGCGACGATCGGGTGAATCTCCGTGCCGGTGGCCTTCGCGATCTCGTCCGCGGTCGCGCGCAGCGCCGCCTCCGAGCGGGCGCAGATCGCGACACGCGCGCCTTCGTCCGCGAGCCCGCGCGCCACCGCCTTGCCGATGCCCTTGCTGCCGCCCGTGACCAGCGCCACCTTGCCCTTCAATCCGAGATCCATCACGCATCCTCCCCGTGAACGTGGCGCCACATGCGCGCGGCGAGCGCCACGCAGACTTCGATGTCTTCTTCGAGCACGTAGCCCGCGCGCGCCAGGTCCTTGGCCGCGGCGCGCACGCGCTCCAGATAGTCGTCGGCCGACCGGTAGCGTTCCTCGATCGACAGCCGCGGATCGCCCCTCTGCTGGCGTTCCGCGCGCGTGCGCGGCAACGGCATCGTCGCGCCGGCGAACACCAGCAATTGCCCGGCGCCGCCGATGTCCGGATGGCGCAGCGACCATCCCGTGTGCGTGGCGAGTGGCACGGCGATCTGCGGCATCACGATGCCGCGCACCTCGTTGCCGTCGGCGTCGATCGCCGACACGCGCGACCCGAACGCCGGCCCGGGCCGCGGCGGCAGCGTCGAGAAGTCGAGGCGCTGTGGCAACGCATGATGCCGTGGGTAGTTGGCGCCGGAGATGAGATCGAAGAACGCGCGCAGCGTCTCCGGCGCGACCGCGGTGCCGTCGTCGATTCGCGGATGGCGGCTCGGCGGCGGCTCGATGCCCTCGGTCACCCAGCGATCGAGATTGACCAGACACGCGCGCAAGAGCGGCGCGTAGTCAATCGTGCCGCGGAGGTTCTGCGTCCGCTCGACGTTCCCGGTCGCATCGGCGGCCGCGATCTGCGTGTCGGTGGGCGGCCACACGCCGAGGCCGTGCTCGGTGCCCGCGAAGTGATAGATGCGCGTCCTCGGACCGTGCGCGAGGTCGCGCGTGCCGTCCGGATCGGTATGGATGAGCGAGGCGTCGCCGCGGTGATACTCGGCGGACGTGTTCGTGTAGACGATCTTCAGTCGGCTCCCGCGGGCGTCGATTCGCTCGTGAAGCGCGCCGGTCGCGCCGGTGGCAGGGTCCGTCACTCGCGTGTCGGGCGAAGGGAACAGGTGTCGCATCATGTGCGGCCGATCCTTCGAGTTCTGGCCGAACCGCTGGTTGAACTCGCCGCGGAGGCCGCCCGCGACGTTCGCGATGATCCCGTCAAGTGCCTCGCGTCCCGCTTCGTCGAGGTTCAGATCCTCGTAGAGGAGCGTGCGCAGGAGCCGTCCGGTTTGCGATCGCCCGTACGCGTAGACGTGCCGAAGGGTGCCGGCAGCCGGATGGTGTTCGCCGGCCGTCCCGTGCTTGAGCCACGACGCGCACTCGCGCAGCGCCGCGATCCCGAGCCCGCGAACCGGTGCGCCGACCGCGGTGTACGCGATCTGGTAGATCCGGCCCTTCTCGAAGCCGCCGTCGAGATGGACGTAACACGGGTCCGACACGACCTTGCCGCCGGCGACGCGGGCGAATCGCCATCGCTCACGCGGGATCGTCTCCGGAACGCCGTCGAGCACATCGCGGACGATCAGGACAGCGTCCCGCTCTTCGACGTCTGCGGCGGCGTAGGGCAGGTGACCCCGATCCGATAACAAGAAGTGCTCGACGTCCCGGCTCGCCTGGAGCTGGGTGTAGACGCGCCCGGTCAGGGGACGACCGCTGGCGTCGAGCGCATCGGGGCCCTCGAGCCGAAAGAGGCCGGGGAATCGCGGGACGTCGCCCTGCCAGCCGCACGACGCGACGGCATAGCCATGGCGCATCAGAAACCCGTCGCCGACGTCGATCGGCGGATGGCGATCGGAATCCGGTCCGAACGTGGGACGCGTCGCGCGATTGAAGTTGGGCACCGCGACGGTGTTGCCGCGATTCACCACGTCGAGCACGACGCGGCCGTTCCCCCGCGCGCGCTCGACGGGAAGCAGCAGCGACACGTCGGACGCGAACTCGACCCGGCCGGCGGGGTTCCGCGGCGCCATGGCGACGTCGGTGATGCGCTCGTTCGCGGCATGCTGGGGATCGATGGCGAACCGCAGTGTCCCGCGGAGCTCTTCGTAGGGGCCCACGCTCCCGAACGCGATCCCGTTCGCAAGCGGGCGCCTGAGAGAGACATCGAAGCGAGTGACGGGCATCGATCGAACCTCCGTCTACGTCTCGGTGATCTTCACATCTCGCCCGCCGGGCGAGCCACGGTGCGCCGCCGCTCCTCCAGCTCCTCGAGCGTCTTCGGCCAGTCGGCGCGAAGCAAGCGCGACAGCGCGCGATCGGCGAGCAGCCGGCCGCCCGTCTGGCAGCGCGGGCAGTAATTCGTCTCGTTCTCCGCGTGCACGATGCGCTGCACGGGCGTGCCGCAGACGGGACACGGCTGCCCGTAGCGGCCGTGCATCGCCATGCCCTCGCGGAACGCGGTGACGCCTTCCGGGAATCCATCGCCGGCGTCCTGTCGCAGGCGCTCGATCCAGTCGAGCAGCGTTTCGCGGGTCGCGGCGTGAAGCCGCGCGATCTCCTCCTCGGTCAACTGGCGCGTCTGCTTGACGGGCGACAGGCGCGCCCGGTGCAGGATCTCGTCCGAATATGCGTTGCCGATCCCGCTCAGGATCTCGGGGTCCGTCAGTGTTCGTTTGATCGTGTGATTCTCCGCGAGCAGCGCGGCGCGAAACGCGTCGAGATCGGCGTCGAGAACCTCGAGGCCGCCGGGGTCGTGCTCGCGAAGCGCGTCCTCGCCGCGCGCCAGGTAGATCGCGGCGCGTCGTTTCGTCCCGGCTTCGGTCATCACGAGCGTGCCGGTCGAGAAATCGAACGCGGCCACGCCGATCTTTCCCGGCGCCTTCGCGCCCGAAGCCTTCCAGTGCAGACGCCCCGCGATCATCAGATGCAGGATCAGGAACAGCTCGTCTTCGAGCGCGACAACGATGCGCTTGCCGAGCCGGCGCAGGCCGATCACGGATTTGCCGTTCGCCGCGGACAGCGGCGGATCGACCGACCGCAAGACGAACGGGTGCAGCAGGCGCACACGCTCCAGGCGCGCGCCCAGGATGCGTCGCTCGAGCGCTTCCATGTAGACGGTGACGTCCGGCAGCTCAGGCAAGGGTGGTCGAGGAGCGTTGAGCCTGCTCCGCCAGGACCTGCGCCACCGCCGCGGTCACCTTGATGCCCGTCGGCACGTGCAGGAACTCGTTCGGGCCGTGCGCGTTCGCGCCGGGTCCGAGGACGCCGGTGATGAGGAACTGCGCCCGGGGAAATCGCTCGCCCAGCATGCTCATGAACGGGATCGTTCCGCCGGTGCCCTCGTACATCGCCGGCTCGCCGAAGCACGCTTCCGAGGCGCGGTCGACCGAGCGGCGAAGCCAGTCGCTCATCGGGGGCGCTTCCCAGCCGCTCGACGCCGATTCGACGTCGAAGCTGACGCGCGCGCCGTGAGGCGGATCCGCTTCGAGGATCTCCGTCATGCGGCGCGCCGCTTGCCCCGCGTCCGTCTTCGGAGGCAGGCGCAAGGAGAGCTTGAGAACGGTGCGCGGACGGAGCACGTTCCCGGCGTCCGCCGGCGCCGGTAACCCGGCGGCGCCGGTCACCTCGAGCACGGGCCGCCACGTATTGTTCAGCAGGAGCTCGGCCCCATCGGTGTGGGCGGCCTTCGCTCCGGGCACGAACGGAAACTTGCGCCACACGTCGTCGCCGAGCGCGGCCGCGACCGCGCGCGCTTGCTCGACACGCTCGGCCGGGATCGCGACGTGAAAGTCGCGCGGGAGGATCTCGGCGGTCCGTTCGTCTTCGAGTCGCGACAGGAGCTGGCGCGCGATGCGGAACGTCGAGGGCACGATGCCACCGGCGCCGCCCGAGTGCATCCCTTCGGTCAGCATCTCGACCGTGAGCACGCCGTTCAAGATTCCGCGCAGTGACGTGGTGCCCCAGAGCTGGTCGTAGTTGCCGCAGCCGGAATCGAGACAGACAACGAGGTCCGGCGTGCCGAGCCGGCCGGCGAGCGCGTCGACGTACGCCGGCAGGTCGAAGCTGCCGCTTTCCTCGCACGATTCGATCAGGACCACGCACCGCGCGTGCGGGACCTGTTGCGCCTGGAGCGCTTCGATCGCCGTCAGCGCGGCGAACGTGGAATAGCCGTCGTCCGCGCCGCCGCGACCGTACAGCCGATCGCCTCGTCGCACCGCGGTCCATGGTGCAAGGCCCTCGCTCCAGCCCGTCATCTCCGGCTGCTTGTCGCAGTGACCATAGAGCAGCACCGTGTCGTCGGAGCTCCCGGGAATCTCGAGCAGCAGCACGGGCGTGCGTCCCTCGAGCCGCACGACCTCGATTCGCAATCCTTCGATCGGCCGCTTCCTGCACCAGTCGTGGAGCAGCGTCACGGCGCGATCGATGTGGCCGTGGGCGCGCCACTCGGCGTCGAACGCGGGGGACTTGGCCGGGATCTCGATGTACTGGTGGAGGGAGGGTACGATGCTCTCGTCCCACACCCGTCGGGAGAGCGCGAGCGCCTGCTTCGGATCGAGCGTCGCTCTGGTCATAGTGGTCGGATGGTACCAGCTTGACGGGCACGCGTAGAATGGCCCTTCGTGGGCGGCTATACGTGTGACGTGCAGCATGAGTGAGGCCCTCGAGGCCGTACGCGCGCTCACGTTCGACGTCTTCGGCACCGTCGTCGACTGGCGGAGCAGCATCATCCGCGAAGGCGAAGCGCTCGGCCAGGCCAGGGGCCTCCGTGTCGACTGGGCGAAGTTCGCGGACGCCTGGCGCGCGCTCTATCAACCGATGATGCAGCGCGTGCGCACGGGTGCGCTTCCGTGGACGAAGCTCGACGATCTCCACCGGATGAGCCTCGAGCGATTGCTCGGCGAGTTCGGCATCGGTGGGCTGTCCGCGGACGAGATCGACCATCTGAATCGCGCATGGCATCGACTCGATCCGTGGCCCGACACCGTCCCCGGGCTCACGCGGCTCCGGCGCACGTACATCCTCGCCACGCTCTCGAATGGCAACGTGGCGTTGATCATGAACATGGCCCGCCGCGCGGGACTGCCCTGGGACGTCGTGCTCGGCGCCGAGGTTGCGCGTCACTACAAGCCGGATCCCGAGGCGTATCTCGTCACGGCCGACCTTCTCGGTCTCGGTCCCGCACAGTGCATGATGGTCGCCGCGCACAACAACGATCTCGCCGCCGCGAGTCGGCTCGGCTTCCGGACCGCGTTCGTCCATCGCCGTACCGAGTACGGTCCCGATCAGACGAGCAACCTCAAGGCGGAAGGCCCGTGGGACGTGGTTGCCGAAGACTTCGTCGACCTCGCGACGAAGCTTCACTGTTGAGGGACGCGTGAGCCGACCCATCCCGCCGATCGCCCGGAAGATCCCGACGGTCCGTGTGGTGCACGACGACAATCTTCAAGATAACTACGCCTGGATGCGCCAGAAGGGCGATCCCGAGGTCGTCGCCTATCTCGAAGCCGAGAACGCGTACACCGACGCCATCACGAAGCCGGGAGACACGTTTCGTGAAAAGCTCTACGCGGAGATGCTGGCCCGGATCAAGGAGGACGATCAGACCGTTCCCTACCGGCGCGGGCGGCACTTCTACTACTCGCGCACCGAGAAGGGCAAGCAGTATCCGATCCTCTGTCGCAAGACGGGCAGCCTCGACGCGCCGGAAGAGGTGACGCTGGACGAGAACCAGCTGGCCGAGGGCCATCCGTTCCTGTCGATCGGGGCGTACAGCGTCAACGATGGCGGCGATCTCCTCGCCCACACGATCGACTACACCGGCTTTCGCGAATACACCCTGTTCGTGAAGGACCTCCGCACCGGCGCGCTCTTGCCCGACCGGATCGAGAAGGTCACGTCGGTGGCGTGGGCGGCCGACGACAGGACGCTCTTCTACGTGGTCGAGGACCACGCCAAGAGGCCGCATCGCCTCTACCGCCATCGTCTCGGCGCGACGTCGGACGACCTGCTCTACGAGGAGACGGACGAGCTCTACCGGCTCGGCGTGTGGCGGTCGCGGAGCCTCACGTACGTCTTCGTGGCGTCGCGGAGCTTCACGTCCGCCGAGGTGCGCTTCCTTCCGGCCGACCGTCCCGAGGGTGTGTGGAGCGTCGTGCACGCGCGCGAGAAGGACCACGAGTACGACATCGATCACACGGGCGACGTCTTCCTGATCCGCACCAACGGCCAGGCTTTGCGGAACTTCCGCCTGGTCGAGGCTCCCGTGAACGATCCGCGAGCGAGCCGATGGACCGAGCTCTTACCGCACCGCGACGACGTGATGCTGGAGGACGTCGAGGCCTTTGCCCATCACTACGTCACCCACGAGCGGGAAGACGGGCTGATCCGCGTCCGCGTCACCGACCGGAGCACGCGCGCGTCGCGTCACATCGAGTTTCCGGAGCCGACGTACGACGTCCAGCCGGAGCCGAACGCCGAGTTCGTGACCTCGCGCTACCGGTTCCGGTACCAGTCGTTCGTCACTCCGCCGTCCGTGTACGACTACGACGTTCCGACGCGCGAGCTTCAACTGCTGAAGCGCACCGAGGTGCTGGGCGGCTACGATCCGTCGCAGTACCGGTCCGAACGATTGCACGCCACCGCGCCGGACGGGACCAGGATTCCCATCTCGTTCGTGCGTCGCGTGGACGCGACCACCGCTGATGGCCCGACCCCGCTGATGCTGACCGGCTACGGCGCCTACGGGTTGCCGTATCCGGTGACGTTCTCGTCCACGCGCCTCTCGTTGCTCGACCGCGGCGTGGCATTCGCGATCGCGCACGGGCGCGGCGGCGGCGAGCTCGGCAAGAAATGGCACGACGCCGGCCGGATGCTCCAGAAGCCGAACACGTTTCGCGACTTCATCGCGGCCGCGGAGTTCCTGATCCGTGGCGGCTACACCGCGCCGGATCGGCTCGCGATCGAAGGCGGCAGCGCGGGCGGCCTCCTGATCGGCGCGGTGCTGAACATGCGGCCGGATCTCTACCGGGTGGCCCTCATCCGCGTGCCGTTCGTCGACGTCATCAATACGATGCTCGACGAGGACCTGCCGCTGACCGTGGGCGAGTTCGAGGAGTGGGGGAATCCGAAGATCCGCGAGCAGTACGAGGTGATGAAAGGGTATTGCCCCTACACCAACATCCGCCGGCAGCTGTACCCGGTGATCCTCGTGAGGACATCCCTCAACGACAGCCAGGTGATGTACTGGGAGCCGGCGAAGTACGTTGCGAAGCTGCGCGCCACCGCGATCGAGGGCGCCGAGCTCCTGTTCAAGATCGACATGACGGGAGGTCACGGCGGACCGTCGGGACGGTACGACGCGCTCCGCGACCTCGCCTTCGACGACGCGTTCATCCTGACGGAGCTGGGCCGCGCAGAGCGCTGACGCCTGCTCAGTAGCGGCCGACCACCACGCTGACGTTGTCGCTGCCGTTTCGCGCCGCGACGACGTCGACCAGGCTTTTCGCCGCCGT
>QHRT01000492.1:0-425 GCA_003220195.1 Candidatus Rokuibacteriota bacterium
GCTCGAATGCGCTACGAGATGATTTCCGCCGATTGCCACGTCGATCTCTGCTGGCTCCCGCCGACGCTGTTCACGGAGAATGCCGCGGCGGCCATGAAGGACCGGATGCCGTACGTCACCGACAGCCCGAGTGGGAAGAAGTGGGTGACCAAGAAGGGCGCGTCGCTTGGCCTCGCATGCGGCATGGGCTCGGCGGGACGCGAGTACATCCCGGGACGGATCCACCGCGCGGACCGGATGGCGGCCACCGGACTCTACGAGGACGGCAAGCGCGGCATCCGTCGCCTCACCGACCCGGATCTCCGCTTGAAGGATCAGGACCGCGACGGGGTGCAGGCCGAAGTTCTCTTCGGCGTGCTCGGCACCACGAGCCGGCTGAACGAGTCCGAGGCCGCGGTCGAAGTCATGCGCGTATACATCGCGTG
>QHRT01000492.1:507-3404 GCA_003220195.1 Candidatus Rokuibacteriota bacterium
TGCGCGGTCTCGACATCGCGAACTCGTCGGACCTGACGCCGCTCTGGGATCCGTACTGGAACCCGCTCTGGGAAGTGATCAACGCGACCGGCTTGCCGCTGCACTTCCATACCGTCGGCGGATATCTGCCCGACCACATCCGTAAGGTCGTGTTCCTCGGCAGCGACCCCACGCGGGCGAGCCTGCCGGACGCGCCGAAGGTCGACCTGCCGGTGGCGCGCGCCGCGTTCGCCACGAACATCACGCAGTTCCAGATCAACATGGCAAACATCCTCACCTCGGTCGTGTTCGCGGGAGTGCTCGAGAAGTATCCGCGGATCCGCGTGGTGCTCGGCGAGGCCGGCATCGGCTGGATCCCGTACATCCTCTGGCGCATGGACGGCGAGTGGGAGGACCAGTTCAAGGACCTCGCGCTCACGATGCCGCCGAGCGCGTACTGGCGCCGGCAGTGCTGGGCGACGTATCAAACCGACCCGATCGGCATCAAGCTCCTCGACGAGCTCGGCGCCGACAAGATCATGTGGGGCTCGGACTTCCCGCATCCCGACGGCGTGTGGCCGGATTCGCGCGAGTACATCCAGAAGGAGCTCGCTCACCTGCCCGAAGACGTGCGCAAGAAGATCGTGTGCGAGAACGCGGCGAAGCTGTACCGGTTCCAGCTGTCATGAAGGTCCTGAAGGGCGGCACGCTGATCGATGGCACGGGCGCCGCGCCCGTGCGCGATGTCGCGATCGTCATCCGCGACAGCAAGGTCGAGACCGTCACGACCTCGGGCGCGAACACCTGGCCGAAGGACGCGGAGATCATCGACGTCGCGGGCAAGACGGTGCTGCCCGGCCTGATCGACTGCCACGACCACATGGCGTTGCACGGGTACGAGCTGGCGCGCCGGTGGCACCTCGACGAGCCGGGGAGCACGCGCAGTCTCCGCACGGCGCGCGCGATCACCGAAACGCTCCACCGCGGCTACACGGCCGTGCGCGACGCCGGCGGCCTCGACGCGGGCTTCCGCATCGCGGTCGAGGAAGGACTCATCCGCGGCCCGAGGCTCTACACCTCCGTGGCGATCATCTCGCCGATCGGCGGCATCGGCGATCGCGTCGCGCCGTCGGGGCACGAGTGCATCGTGCCGGACGATCCGGCGCTGCCGCGCGGCGTCGCGCACGGGATCGAGGACGCGCGGAACGTGGTGCGGACGATGGTCCGCGCGGGAGCCGACGTCATCAAGTGCGCCACGACGGGCGGCGCCAGCTCACGCAAGGGCCACGGGCCCCGCGACGCGGCATTCACGCTCGATGAGATGAAGGCTCTGGTCGACGAATCGCACGCGCTGGGACGCAAGGTGATGTGTCACGCGCTCGGCGGCCGTGGGTTGCGCATCGCGCTCGAAGCCGGCGTCGACTCGATCGAGCACGGCTGCTATCTCGGCGAGGATCCGGAGCTGATCCCGATGATGGCCGAGAAAGGGATCACGTTCGTCCCGACGCTGCTCGTGTACGAGTATCATCGCCAGTCGCCGCAGCCGCACGTGCGCGAGCGCTCGCACGCGCTCGTCGCCGACCACGTCGACGCGATCCATCGAGCGCTCGCGGCCGGCGTCCGCGTCGTTGCTGGCACCGATGCCGGCGGTCACGGCCACCCGCCGAACGCCGGAGAGCTGCCGCTGCTCGTGAAGGCGGGCCTCACGCCGATGCAGGCCCTGCAAGCGGCGACCGGCTGGGCCGCCGAGTGTCTCGGTCTCCAGCACGAGATCGGAACGGTCGAGAAGGGCAAGGCCGCCGACCTGGTCGTCGTCGACGGTGATCCCCTCACCGACATCCGCGTCCTCGAGGACAGAGAACGCATCACGCTCGTGATCAAGGACGGCGTCGTGGAGGTCCGGCGGTGAAGATCACCGACGTCGAGCTGACGCTCTTCGCCTGGGACGGGATCCCGACGACGACGTACGGCCGCCACACGGGCCGGTTCGCCGGCGCGAGCCAGCTCGGGCTGCTCACGATCCGCACCGATCAAGGCGTCGAGGGCCACGCCTTCCTCGGCTCGGCGATGCGGCCGGCCACGCTCGACGCCCAGTCGCTGATCCTGGCACTCGCACCGGCCGTGATGGGTGAAGATCCGCTCGACCGCGAACGGCTCTACCAGGCGATGGCGCAGCGGATTCGCACGACGACCTTGCGCGCGCTCGGCGCGATGGACATCGCCCTCTGGGACATCGCCGGCAAGGTCGCCGGGATGCCGATCCATCGCCTGCTCGGCTCCTATCGTCAGAACGTGCGCGCGTACGCGAGCTCCGCCGTGCTCCCCTCGACGGAGGCGTACGTCGACGAGGCGAAGACGTTCAAGTCCGAGGGCTGGACGGCGTACAAGATTCATCCGCCGACGGATCCGGATCGCGACATCGCCATCTGCCGCGCCGTGCGCAAGGCGGTCGGCGACGAGTTCACGGTGATGCTCGACTCGACGTGGTCGTACCAGTATCCGGAGGCGTTGCGCGTCGGCCGCGCGATCCAGGACGTCGGCTACCACTGGTACGAGGACCCGCTCGCCGACGACGACCTCTACAACTACGTGAAGCTGAAGCAGCATCTCTCGATCCCGATCCTCGCCACGGAATACTCACCGGGCGGCTTCACCGCCTACGCGCCCTGGATCACCGCGCAGGCGACCGACTATCTCCGGGGCGACGTCGCCGTGAAGGGCGGCATCACCGCGCTCATCAAGACGGCGCACCTGGCCGAGGCGTTCCACATGAACTACGAGGTTCACCACGGCGGAAATTCCCTCAACAACGTGGCGAACCTCCATGTCATCATGGCCATCAAGAACAGCGAGTTCTTCGAGGTGCTGCTGCCATCGGCAGCGCAGAAATACGGGCTGGTCGAAGACATCGAGGTCGA
>QHRT01000492.1:3481-3944 GCA_003220195.1 Candidatus Rokuibacteriota bacterium
GGATGACGACGAACACGTACGACCGCGCGGCGCAGGACGTCGGCAACATCGTGCAGCTGGAGCACGTCAACGTCTGGGTCGAGGACCAGCGCCTGGCCACGGCGTTCTACGTCTTCGGCCTGGGGCTGACGCGCGACCCGTACCTGATGGTCAACATCGACAACATGTGGGTCAACGTCGGCCGGCAGGAGTTCCACCTGATCACGAAGCCGCCGCAAGTCCTGCGGGGCATCACCGGGCTCGTCGTCCCGAGCCTGGAGCGGCTCCAGAAGCGCCTGGAGCGCGTGAAGGAGATGAAGCTGCTCGAAGGCACGAAGTTCGGCTGGCAGCTCGAGGACAAGACCGTGCTGGTGACCTGCCCGTGGGGCAACACGTTCCGCATGCACGCCCCGGGTCCGGAATTCCCCGACATGCCGCTCGGGATACCGTACGTCGAGTTCACGGTGCCGCCCGAGACCGCGGC
>QHRT01000048.1:0-13154 GCA_003220195.1 Candidatus Rokuibacteriota bacterium
ACGATCGCGCCACACCCGTCGGACCGGTAAATGCGAGCGCCGCCGCCGACGTGGAACATGCCGGCGTACCCGATTCCGCGCCGCCATCCCTGGCGCGGCGGCGGCAGGTGGCGCGCGATCTCATCACCGGCCGAGTCCAGGCACTCGGTCATCGCGCACGACGTGATCACCGCGCCCTGCACGTTCACGTCGCCGGACTTCGTCGCGTTGCGCCGGCGGATCTCGAGCCGATCGAGTCCCAGACGCTCGGCGAGGTCGTCCATCTGCGACTCGACCGCGAACGTGGACTCGAGATTGCCGTACCCGCGCATCGAGCCGGAATACGGGTTGTTCGTGTAGGCGATCGTCGTGTCGAAGCGCACGGCCGGACAGCGATAGAGGCCGGCAACGGTCGCAAGCATGACGTAGGGGGTCGTCGAGCCCCACGAGACATACGCGCCGTTGTCGATCACGACGTGAGCGTCGCGGGCCAGGAGCCGCCCGTCACGATCGGCCGCCGTGCGCAGGCGGATGCGGCAGGGCTCGCGGCCGGGCGCCGCGATCAGCTCCTCGGTGCGGTCGAACTCGATCTTCACCGGGCGACCGGCGAGTCGCGCCAGCCACGCCGCGATCACGTCGATCGGGTAGAGGTCGAGCCCGCGCCCGAAGTTTCCGCCGACGGGCGGCTGGACGACGCGCACGCGGTCACCGCCGATCCCGAGCGCCGCCGCGAGATCGCGCTGGTAGAGGAACGGCACCTGCGTCGTCGAGTACATCGTGAGCCGGCCGTCAGCGTCCCAGTCGGCGATCGCGACCATCGTCCCGAGGCAGCCGGTCGACACGAAGTTGAGCGTGTACGTCCCTTCGACCACCGCCGCCGCGTCCGCGAACGCACGATGGACGTCGCCGTGCGCGAACTGATACCGGAGCGGCGTGGCGTTCGTGCCGAGATCCTCGTGGACGAGCGGCGCTCCCGGGTGCAGCGCCGCCTCGGGATCGAACACGGCCGGAAGCTCCTCGTACTCGACGTCGATCTGCTCGATCGCCTCGCGGGAGAGCTCGGGCGTCTCCGCCGCGACCGCGGCGATCTCGTCGCGGATGCATCGCACCGTGCCGGTCTTCAGCGCAGGGTGATCTTTCGCAAAGCCGAACCGATGCGACTCGACGTCCTCGCCCGTGATGACGGCCACCACGCCCGGCATTCCGAGCGCGCGCGAGACATCGACGCGGACGATGCGCGCATGGGGGTGTCGCGCGCGGAGGATCGCGCCGTGCGCCAGGCGGGGCAACGCCAGATCGTGAAGATAGCGGGTCCGACCGGTGACCTTGTCCGCTCCGTCCCGTTTCGGCACGCTGGTGCCGACGACGGCGAACTCGGAAGCCATCAGAACTTCCCCGGCTCGGCGAGGAGCCCTGAAGCCATCAGAACTTCACCGGCTCCTTGTACTCGCCGAAGACGTCGCGCATCGCGCGCGCGATCTCGCCGAGGGTCGCGTACGCCTTCACCGCCTCCGTGATCGGCAGCATGAGATTCCCGGTTCCGCGCGCTTCGTCGGCGAGCCGCCGGAGCGCGGCCCCGACCGCTGCCCCGTCCCGATCGCGCCGGACGCGCGCCAGCTTCTGGCACTGCGCGTCGGCGACGTTCGCGTCGAAGGCATAGACGTCGACGTCCACGTCCGGCGCGGCCGCGCCTTCGGCGCCGACGTGGCAATTGACGCCGACCTTCGGAATCTCACCCGAGCCAAGCTGCTGTTCGAAGAGATACGCCTGGCGCGCGACCTCGGCGTGAATGGCGCCGCTCTCGATGGCCTGGACGATGCCGCCAAGACGCTCCACCTCGGCCAGCTCTTCGGTGATCTTCTGCTCCATCGCGGCGGTCAACGCCTCGACGTAATAGGAGCCACCAAGCGGGTCGGCGGTGTCGGCCGCGCCGGATTCTTCGGCGCAGATCTGCATGGTCCGGAGCGCGATGAGCTGCGCCTTCGCCGACGGGATCGTGTACGCCTCGTCGTAGGTCGGCAGCGCCATGGTCTGGGCGCCGGACAGCGCCGCGGCGAGCGCGATGTACGCGCCGCGCACGATGTTGTTCTCCGGCTCCTGGGCGACGAACGACGAGCCGCCGCCGCCGATCAGCGTGCGGAACATGCAGGACTTCGGATTCCTGGCGCCGAAGCGCTCGCGCAGCATGCGCGCGTAGAGCCGGCGGCCGGCGCGGAACTTCGCGACCTCCTCGAAGATCTTGCCCCAGCACGTGAAGTTGAACGAGATCCGCGGCGCGAAGTCGTCCACGTCCATGCCGCGCGCGAGCATCATCTCGATGTACGCGGCGGCGATCGCGAGGCCGTACGCCATCTCCTGCGCCGTCGTGCATCCGGCCTCGCGGATGTGATAGCCGCACACCGAGACTGGATTCGAGCGCGGATATCGTCGGGCCGAGAACTCGATGAGATCGCCGACGAGCCGCAAGGACGGACCGACGGGATAGACCCACGTGCCGCGCGCGACGAACTCCTTCAAGATGTCGTTCTGCGGCGTGGTCACGACGCGATCGGCGGGGACGCCTTGCTTCTCGGCAACGGCGTAGTACATGGCCGTGATCGGCGCCGCCATGCTGTTGATCGTCAGCGACACGCTCACGCGCTCGAGCGGGATGCCGGCGAACGCCTCCTCCATGTCGGCGAGCGTGTCGACCAGGTCGAACGCGACGTTCAGCGCGTCCTGCCCGTGGGCCATCAGATACTTGAAGCGCGCGTTCGTCTCCGCCGGCGTGCCGAATCCGATGTACTGGCGCATCGTCCACAGCCGCTCGCGATACATGTGGCGGTGGATGCCGCGCGTGAACGGATACTCGCCGGGCAGCCCGATGTCGCGCGCGTGGTCGACGTCCGCGACGTCTTCGGGCCCGTACACGGGCTGGATCGGCATTCCGGCGTGGAGCTTCGCGTCCCTCATGGATGTCTCCCTGCCACGTCAGGCGAGGCGGTCGGATTCCGGAACGAAGCGACGATCTCGGAGAGCGGCGTGCCCATCGGGAACACGCGAGCCACGCCGATCTTCTGAAGCTCGGGCACGTCGCGCGGCGGGACCGTGCCGCCGACCACGACGTCGATGTCGTCGGCGCCCGCGGCGCGCAATCCTTCGATCACCCGCCGCGCCATCGGCAGATGGGTCCCCGAGAGAACGGACAGGCCGACCACGTCGACGTCTTCCTGAATAGCTTCCTGCACGATCTCCTCGGCGGTGCGCCTGAGTCCGGTGTAGACGATCTCGAGGCCCGCATCGCGAAGGGCCTGCGCAACGACCTTCGCCCCGCGATCGTGACCGTCGAGACCGGGCTTGGCGATGAGCACCTTGCGAATCGGGCCGCGGGTCATGCCTTGCCTTCCGACAGTGTGAAGCCCACGAGCCAGCGCGGCGATTCTTTCGGACCGTCCGCCACGCGAAGAGGCTGGAATGTCACACGCTGGCCGACCGCCACCTGGCCGGCGTCAGCGCCGCTCACGATCGAGAAGATGCGGTGAGATCCCACCGACACGATCGCAAACACGCGCGGCGCCGCGAAGCCGGCAGGCAGCCCGGCTTCCTGGATCGTGAAGGCGTGGATCGTGCCCTCGCGCGGAAGGTCGACCCACTCGAACCGGTCCGACCCACAGTCCGGACAGAACCCGCGCGGCGGCCATGCCGTGCGCCGGCAGCCGGCGCACGCCGTCGTCGTGAGACGGCCGTCAGCGAGCTTCGCGTAGAACTCGTGCAGCTTCGTGTGGTCCGGGGATTCCAGCGGCAACGGGTCGATCGCGCGAACGTACGTCATGATGGTTTCGAGGACCTGAGCGTTCCTGAAGGATTCGAGCTTTCGCTCGCATCCTTCCAGGAACGGAGCGGTCCTGAAACAATCGAATCTCGATTCGATTGTTTCCAGGAACGGAGCTGCCGGAGCAAGGCGCGCATCTTCTCCGCCTCGAACCGGTCGCGCTCGGCCCCGCCGTACTCGAAGAATCCTCGACCGGTCTTTGGCCCGAGCTCGTTTCGCGCGATCTTCTCG
The DNA here is from genome assembly GCA_003220195.1 of Candidatus Rokuibacteriota bacterium. Lineage (GTDB taxonomy): Bacteria > Methylomirabilota > Methylomirabilia > Rokubacteriales > CSP1-6 > AR8. The sequence continues at coordinate 4,022 of QHRT01000048.1, forward strand.
TCGACCGTTCGCGCGGGACGGAACCGGTCGTCGCCCAGCGCTTCGGTCAGATGGCGGCTCGCGCGATGGAGGATGTCGACGCCGCCCCAGTCGATGAACTCGAAGATGCCGATGGCGCCGTAGCGAAAGCCCATCCCGGCGCGAAACGCCCGGTCGACGTCCTCGGGGCTCGCGACTCCCTCCTCCACCAGGCGTACCGCTTCGTTCATGAGCAGCACCTGAAGTCGAGGTCCGATGAATCCCGGCGAGTCCGCACAGCGCACCGGCACCTTGCCAAGCCTTTCGAGTCGCTCGATCGTCGCGATCACCACGTCGTCCTTGGTCTCGGGCCCCGGCACCACTTCCACGAGCGGGATGACGTGCGCGGGATTGAGCCAGTGCGCGACCAGAAACCGTTCCGGACGCTCGAGCGCGTCGCCGAGCCGCGAGGGCGAGATGCTCGAGCTGGTCGATGCGACGATCGCCTCGGGCGCGAGGTGGCCCGCGAGCCGCGCGAACGTCTCGCGCTTCAGCGCCACGCTTTCCGGCAACGCCTCCTGCACGAACGCGCAGTCCGCCAGGCCGTCGAGGCCCGCGCGCAGCTCGATCCGCTCGAGCGCGGGAACCACTTCGCCCGGCGCGATCACGCCCTCCTCGGCCATCAGCGCGAGATCGCGCTCCATCTCGCGCCTGGCGTCCGCGAACGCGGCGGCGCGCTCGGAATCGCGCCGCGGCTTCAGATCGAGAAGCCGGACGCGAGAGCCGCCGAGCGCGAACGCGACGGCGATCGGTCGCCCGATCCGTCCCGGTCCCAGCACGGCGACGGTGTCGGTCATGTCGTGTCGGTCCCGGCTCTGTTCGTCCGTCGCGACACGGTCACGCGGGCTCGCGCCCGTAGATCATGACGACGTGCTCGCCCATGCCGCTGTTGTTGTGCGTGAGACCGATCGCGGCGTCCGGCGTCTGCCGCGCGCCGGCCTCGCTGCGGAGCTGGCTCCAGATCTCCGCGGCCTGCGCGACGCCGGTCGCCCCGAGCGGATGGCCACAGCCGATCAGTCCGCCGCGTGGATTCACGACGACGTCACCGCCGTAGTCGCTGCGCCCCGTCTCGACGAACCGTCCGCCCTCGCCCTTCGCGCAGAACCCGAGCTCCTCGTACGCGATCAGCTCCGCGATCGCGAAGCAGTCGTGCACCTCGGCCACGTCGACGTCCCGCGCGGTGATGCCGGCCATCCGGTACGCCGCGGACGCCGCGCGTCCGAGCGCCGGCCAGTGCGCGTAGTCCTCGTGCAGCGACGTGAGCTGAAAGCCGTCCAGCGCCTGTCCGGTCCCGCGAATCCACACGGGACGATCGGTCAGGTCGCGCGCGCGGTCGTCTGCCGCCAGCACGACGGCCGCCGCGCCGTCGGTGATGGGCGAGCACATGAACAGTCGGAGCGGCGTCGAGATCATGCGCGAGCACAGCACCTGATCGACCGTCGCGCCCTTCTGGAAGTGCGCGTTCGGGTTCTTCGACGCATGCGTGTGGTTCTTGACGCCGACGAGCGCCAGCTGCTCTTCCGTGGTGCCGTAGGCGGCCATGTGACGCTGGGCCGCGAGAGCGAAGCAGGGCGGCGCCGTGAGCCCGAACGCCGCCTCCCATTCCCGATCGACACCGGTTCCCATGTTCAGGATGGCTTCGTCGCCCGACGGCTGGTTGAGCTTCTCGACGCCGAGCACCATCACGACGTCGGCGAGTCCGGCGGCGATGAACGCGTACGCGTAACGAATGCCGACCGTTCCCGACGCGCACATGTGCTCGGTGCGCGCGCTCAGCGTGGACGGCTTGATGCCGAGCGCCTCGGCCGCGAGCGACGAGATGTGACTCTGGAACGCGGTGCGCTCCGGCATGACGGAGCCGACGACGAGTCCGTCGACGTCGCGGGGCCGTATCGACGGCACGGAATCGAAGCACGCTTTCCCCGCTTCCCAGATCAGGTCGCGATAGCTGGCCTTCCGCACGCCGAACTTCGTGACGCCGGCGCCGACGAGCGCGACGTTTCTCATCATCGTTGCTCAGACGGTTGCACGCGCCGTGCCGCCTCTCGCGCAGGGGCCGACGTCGCCGGAGACGGCTCGGGTTGCGACTTCACTCATTGTCATTCGCCAACCGCCATCGGAACATCTCCTTGAAATCAGTGAAGCACTCGCTGCAAATCCAGTGGTCGTCGTCCAGTGTGCAGTAACCGTCGTGCAGCGTCTGGGGGTAATCCTCCGCCATGAATTTGGCTTACCAGAACTCGCAATGATCGTGGTCCCAGCTCGGGTCTTTCGGGTACCGGCGATAGGCCCGTCGCCGCAGCACGGCATCCATCAGATACCGTTCTTGCCCCTGTAGCCGCCAGTCGCGTTGCTCGATCATCGGGAAACGTCGATCTTGAATCGAGATCGTCATTGAACGATCGAAATTTCACCGTCGGCGAACCGCAGGACGGACACGTCGTACGAGAACTGGGTTCGCACGACGAATTCGCGTTGCTCTTTCACCGACACACGCGACATACGGATCTCCTGGCAATTTGTGCGCCTGGTCCAGAACCTCGAAGACGCCGTCGCCATCGGCAACGATTTCTCCGTCGCGAACCGCGACCCACTCTCCACGATGGCGTTCGAGCCAGTCGTGCATGCGCCAATAGCTGTCCTCATTGTTGTAGGTCCATCGTCAGCTTTCGCGTCACGCGAGTCTCACCCCAGCACTGCGCCGCGGTCGTAATCCAGGTCACGGCCGATGATCAGCCGCAAGATCTCTGACGTGCCGCCGCCCGGCAACAGGAACCGCGCGTCGCGGAAGTAGCGCTGCGCCGGGTATTCCGCGGCCAGGCCATACGACGCGAAGATGCGCGCCGCCTCGTCGGTCACCCGCACGGCCATCTCCGACGCGGTGAGCTTCGCCATCGCCGCCTCGCGGGTGATGGTGCGGCCGGCGTCGAGCTCCGCCGCCGCCTGGTACGTGAGCACGAGAGAAGCGTGAATCGACGTCAGCATGTCGGCCAGCTTGAACGTGATCGCCTGGTGCTCGACGATCGCCTTGCCGAACGCGACGCGCTGCCGCGCGTAGTCGAGCGCCGCCTGATACGCGGCGCGTGCGAGCCCGACCGAGAGCGCCGAGGTCATCACGCGGATCTCGGACAGGATCCCGCCGATCTTCTCGACGCCCCCGGTCTCCCCGCCGAGCAGATGCTCGGCCGGCACCTCGACGTCCTCCAGCACGATCTCGCCGGTCTCGGACGCGCGCACGGCCATCTTCTCGATCTTCTTGCCGAGCGTCACCCCGCGCATCGTCTGGCGGTCCACGAGAAAGAGCGCGATGTTCTTCATCCCGCGCTCCGCGGAGGTCTTGGCCGCGACGGTCAACACGTCGGCCACTGGCGCATTCGTCACCCACGTCTTCGTGCCGCGAAGGACGTAGCGATCGCCCGCTCGCTCCGCGCGCGTGGTCAGGTTCGCCACGTCCGATCCGGCATTCGGCTCGGTCAACGCAAACGTCGCGACCAGCTCACCGCGCAGCGCAGGCACCAGGTATCGCTGCCGGAGATCTTCCGAACCGAATTTGAAGATGAAGTCCGTGCCCATCAGCGATTGCATCGCCGCGACGGCGGCCAGCGACAGCGATCCTCGTGCCAGCTCCTCGGCGAAAAGGCAGTACGTCACCATGTCGGCGGCGGATCCGCCGTAGGCTTCGGGATATCGCAACCCGAAGTACCCGAGCTGGCCGAGTCGCTCGAAGAGCTTGCGCGGGAACTCCGCGGCCTCGTCGATCGCGTCCGCTTGCGGCACGACCTCGGCGTCGACGAACCGGGCGACGGTTTTACGAAACGCCTCCTGATCCCTGGTGAACCGGATCATGCGCGAGTCCGCGCCCGTCGCTCGCGTCGCAGCGCGGCCGTCGCAATCTCGTCGACGCGATCACCGACGATGACGACGCCGTACTCGTCGCGCGCGGCCTCCAGCGAGACGTAGTCGTCGAGCACGTCCTCGAGCACGCGGCCCGGATCGCGGAGCAGCGGGTCGCCGTAGCCACCCGCGCCCGGCTGCTGGAACGAGACGACGTCGCCGTAGGAAAACGCGCGAGACTCCTTGCTCTGGACCGGCTGCTCGTTCGGGCCGGGGTTGAGCAGCGTGCGGCCGAGCCGACCGGGCGTGCCGCCGAAGACGCCGTAGGGCGGAAACCGCTGGCGGTCCGAGAGATTCGTCAGCTTGCCGTCGTCCGCGAGGAATCTGAGATCGCGCCGGACGCCGGTGCCGCCGCGATACGTCCCGGGGCCGCCGGAATCGCGGATCAGCTCGAAACGCTCGACGACGATCGGATGCCGCGCCTCCTGCGCTTCGACCGGGATGTTCGCGGCGTTGAAGGCCCACGCCATCGCCTCGCAGCCGTCCTTCGTGGCCCTGGCGCCCGTGCCCGAGAGCACCAGCTCGTAGGCGACGAAGCGGCGGCGATGCACGGGGTCCCATCCGCCGAACGTCGGGTTCGCCATGTGCGACGCCGCGGCGGCAACGCGCTCGGGAACGGCAGCCGCAAGCGCCCCGATGACGGACTCGAAGATCCGGTAACAGATCACCGCGCGCGGGCCGCCACCCGCGGGCGGACGCGGATTGAGAAACGAGCCCTCCGGCGCGCGCACGGTCACCGGGCGCAGCGCGCCCTCGTTCATCGGCCCGAACGGGTCGCAGAGGCACTTCACCGCCGCGTACGAGTACGAGCGCGTGTAGTTGATGTACGAGTTCAGCCCCGACGCCGTCTCGGGACTCGAGCCGTCGTAGTCGACGACGATGGTGTCGCCGTCGACCGTGACGGTGACTAAGACGCGCAACGGCTCGGTCGCGGGGCCGTAGTCGTCCAGAAAATCCTCGAACGTGTAGACGCCGTCCGGAATCTCGCGGATCGCCGCGCGCAGGCTGGTCTCGGTCCGCCCGATGATCTCGTCCATCGCCGCGGCGAGCGTCGCGCGGCCGTAGCGTGCGCAGAGTTCTTGAAATCGAAGCTCGCCGACGCGGAGCGCGCTCCGCTGGGCCTCGAGATCGCCGAGCACGCGATCGGGCGTGCGCGTGTTCGCCGCGATGATGCCGATCACACCGGCGTCCGGCCGGTATTCTCGCCACACTTTCGTCGGCGGAATCCTGAGACCTTCCTGGAAGTAGTCGAAGATCCCCTCGACGCCCTGGCTGCCCGGTCGCTGTCCGCCGACGTCGGTGTGGTGGACGATGTTGACGACGAAGCCGATCAGTGCGCCGTCGTGGAACACCGGCTGCGTGATGAAGAAGTCGGGCAGGTGGCCGGAACCGAGCAGCGGATCGTTCAACAAGATCGCGTCCCCGGGAAGCAGCGTGTCCACCGGGTGCGCCGCCAGCGCGTTCCTGACGGCGAACGACATGGCGCCCATGTGTCCGGGACTGTATGGCCCCTGGGCGACCATCCGGCCGGCGGCGTCGAACACCGCCACCGAAAAGTCCTGGCCTTCGCGCGCCTGCTCGGAGTACGCGGTGCGGTGCACCGTCGTGCCGATCTCGACGGCGATCGACCGGAGCGCGCCCCAGACGACGCCGAGCGTGACGGGATCGATCGCTGAAGACGAGCTCATCCGCTCACGCCGCGACCGTCGCCGGCCGCACCTCGACGATCAGGTTCGCGTACTCGTCCACGACCGCGCTCGTCCCGGGTGGCAGCACCGTCGTGGACTCGCGCTCCTCGACGATCGCCGGCCCGGACAGCGTCGTGCCCGCCGCGAGCGCGTAGCGGTCGTACACGGGACAGTCGACGTACCCGTGCGCCTCGGGAAAGTACGCGCGCCGGCTCGCCGTGCGAGCTTCGCGCGCCGACGTGGTCGGCGCCTTCGGCAGCTCGACGCGCGGCGTGCCGGCGATCGCGGACAGGGTCCACGTCACGGCCTCGACCGCGGCCGCCGCGTTCGCGTAGCCGTACCGCGCGGCGTAGACGTCGTCGAACGCCTGGCGCACGCGCCCGAGCGCGGCGGCGTCGAGCGCGCCGGAGGGCACCGGCACCGTCAGCTCGTATCCCTGGCCGACGTACCGCGCCTCGACGGCGCGGACGAGCTGGACATCCCCGCCGGCCGCGGACTCTCGAACGACGTCGAGGGCCTGCGCCGCCATCTCCTCGTACATCGAGGTGACGAGCGAGGGGTCGAGCTGATCGAGGTGCGCCACCAGCGTCCGCGCGACGTCGAACTTCACTTCCGCGGCCAGGAGTCCGATCGCGGCGGTGACGCCTGCCGCAGCCGGCAGGATCACGCGCGGAATCCCGAGCTCTCGCGCGAGCCGGCATCCGTGCACCGGTCCCGACCCCCCGAAGGCGACGAGCGTCAGATCACGCGGATCCCGTCCGCGCTCGATCGACACGATTCGCGTGGCGAGTTCCATGTTGGTCGTCACGATCTGATGAATGCCCCACGCCGCCGCGTCGACACCGAGCCCCAGGGGACGCGCCACGCGCTCGTCGATCGCGCGGGCCGCGGCGTCCGGCGCGAGCCGCATGGCGCCGCCGGCGAAGTACGTCGGATTGAGATACCCGAGAACGAGGTTCGCGTCGGTGACGGTCGGCTCGGTCCCGCCGCGCTCGTAGCAGACCGGGCCGGGGGTCGACGACGCGCTCTCCGGGCCCACGGCGATCACGCCCAGGCTCGCGCGGGCGATCGAGCCGCCACCGGCGCCGATCTCCACCAGGTCGATCGCCTGGATGTTCATCGGCAGCCCGCTGCCGGGCGCGTTGGCGACCCGATGCAGCTCGAACGACGACGTCGTGAACGGTCGTCCATCGGCGATGAGCGCCAGCTTCGCCGTCGTACCGCCCATGTCGAAGGCGATCAACTCACGGTGTCCGGTCAGTTCACCGTAGATCGCGGACATCAGCGCGCCCGCGGCGGGCCCGGATTCAATCATGCGCACGGGATGGCGCTCGAGCGCCTGCGCCGTCGCCACGCCGCCGGACGACTGCATGACGTAGAGGCGTCCGCGATAGCCGCGCTTCCCGAGCGCGTCCCGGAGCGCCGCGAGATACTCGCGGAGCGCCGTCATCACGTAGGCGTTCACCACGGTCGTCGACGTCCGCTCGTATTCGCGAAACGTGGGCGACACCTCGTGCGAGAGCGTGACCGTGACGTCCGGCGCTTCCTCGGCCACGATTGCGGCGAGCCTCCGCTCGTGAACGGGGTTCACGTACGCGTGCAAGAGACAGACGGCGAGCGTGGTGACGCCCCGCGCGACGAGTTCACGCACCGCGCGGCGGGCGTCGGCCTCGTCGAGCGGTGTGCGAACCGAGCCGTCGGCGAGGATGCGCTCGGTGACCTCGCCGATGAGTCGCCGCGGGATCAGCGGGCGCGGCTTCTCGATCTGGAGGTCGTAGACCTGGTAGCGCTTCTCGCGACCGATGACCAGCACGTCGCGAAAGCCACGCGTCGTCAGGAGCCCGACGCCGCGCGCCTTGCGCTCGATCACGATGTTCGAGCCGAGGGTGGTGCCGTGGATCGCCTGCGCGATGTCCTTCCAGGCGACGCCGGCGCGGCCGACCAGGTCGTCCAGCCCCGCGAGACACGCCGCGGACGGATCCGGATAGGTCGTGAGCCACTTGCCCGTGATGAGCTCGCCGCCCGGAGACTGGATTACCAAGTCGGTGAACGTGCCGCCGACGTCGAATCCCACCCGATACGCCATGCGGTCAGGTCCGGCGTTCGGGGCGCGAGAGCACCAGGCGATACGGGTACCGGCGAGTGGTCTGGTAGGTGATCGCGTACTCGAGCGGATCGCCGCTCGCGTCGAACCACGTCCGCTCGAACATCAGGAGCGGCGTGCGCGGGCGGAGCCCGAGCAGCGCGGCGACGTGCCGCGGCGCCAGGACCGCGTCCACCACCTGCTCCATGAACTTGAGCGACACGTCGAGGTGGCGCTCGATCGCGCCGGCGACGGAGTTCTTGGCGAGGTCCTCGTCGGAGACCAGCGCGCCGACCTCCGACGGCACGTACGCGGTGACGTGCTGGAACGGGCCGGTGTCGCCGTCGCGCACGCCGACCACTCGCACCGCCGCCGACCCCGGCGGCAAGCGGAGCGCCTGCGCGATGTTCGCGGGCAACGGCACCGTCTCGCGCGACACCAGCTTGAACCGCGTCTCCTCGCTGAGCGCCATCATGTCGTTGATGGAGCCGATCACCCGCAGCTTCCGGTCCCCGCCCGGGGTCGGCGTGCTGAACGTGCCCCGTCCGGCGTGCCGGTAGAGCCGCCCTTCCTGCACCAGCACGTCGAGCGCCTGGCGGATCGTGGGACGGCTCACCTTGAACCGCGCGCAGAGCTCGTGCTCGGACGCGATGCGTTCGCCCTCGCCGCGAAGCTCGCGTCGAAGCGCGTCCGCGATCTGAACGTAGCGTGGCGTACCGGCTTGATAGTTCACGGCTGTCTGGATATTCGAATCGGAATGTCTAGGCATGTACCACTCGACACCGTGATCGTCAATGGAACCGTCACGACGCCGGCAGCCCCAGGTGCCGCGCGATCACCACGCGCTGGATCTGGTTCGTGCCTTCGTAGATCTGCGTGATCTTCGCGTCCCGCATGTGCCGCTCGACGGGGTACTCACGCGTGTACCCGTAGCCGCCGAAGATCTGGACGGCGTCGGTCGTCACCCGCATCGCCGCGTCCGACGCGAAGCACTTCGCCATGGACGACTCGAGCGCGGTCGACGGCGCGCCCTCGTCGATCAGCGCGGCGGCATGATGCACCATCAGCCTGGCCGCGTGCACGTGCATCGCCATGTCGGCGAGCATGAACTGCACGCCCTGGAAGCTCCCGATCGGCTTGCCGAACTGCACCCGGTCGCGGGAGTACGCGATCGCCGCGTCGAGCGCGGCCCGGGCGATTCCGACCGCCTGCGCCGCGACCGCCGGACGCGACCTCTCGAGCGCGGCGAGGGCCAGGGCAAAACCCTCGCCTTCGCCGCCAAGCCGGTTCTCCACCGGGACTTCGCAGTCGGTCAGGTGGATCGCGACGGTCGGTGAGCCCCGGAGTCCCATCTTCCGCTCGAGCTTTCCGACGGCGAACCCCGGGAACGTCGGCTCGACGAGAAACACGGTAATGCCCTTCGTTCCACGATCGCGATCCACGGTGGCGA
>QHRT01000048.1:13184-15526 GCA_003220195.1 Candidatus Rokuibacteriota bacterium
CACGACGTACCGCCGTGGTGGCGAGACTCGCGGCATCGGAGCCGGCCCCGGGTTCGGACAGCGAGAACGCTGTCGTGATCTCTCCGGACGCCAGGCGCGGCAGGTATCGCCGCTTCTGGTCCTCGGTGCCCGCCACGAGGAGTGGATAACCTCCCGCGAACTGCACGAGCGAGATGACGGCCGTCGAGGCGCACGCCGCGGCGATCTCCTCGACGGCGAGACAGAACGCGAGCACCCCCATGTCGCTGCCGCCGTACGCCTCGGGGATCCACAGGCCCGCGAGACCGTGCTCGGCGAGGACGGCCAGCGCTTCGGCCGGGTACGTCTCGGTCTCATCGACGTGTGCGGCAAGCGGCGCGATGCGCTCGCGTGCGATCTCGCCCACGAGGTCGCGCGTCCGCCGCTGGTCGTCGGACAGGCCGATGTCGCCCATCGCGTTCAGTAGACCAGAACCCCACCGCTGTTCAATCTGTCAATGTTCGGGCGTCGTGCCTGCGTCCGCTTGTCACGCGGCCGACAGTGCACGTTGGAGAGTCGCAGCTAAGTACGTGAGATCACGTCGATCACGGCTTTGGCACCCACCCTGCACCTGCCCGCTTCTCGTGTGAGGTTCGGAAACAGCAGAGCTCTTCGCGCTCTGGTGTTTTCCATGAACCGGTGGGCCCCGCAATCGCGTGCGCGGTCTCCGCTTGTCGCGGCCGGGTCTTTGTGTGCGGCTCTGGCCAGCTTTGACATCCCCGCTCTGTTACGCGGGGGGACAACGGGGACCGCGCACCGCTCTGCCTCCGGCGCGCTATCGGTTCTCTGCGTCGTACGTGTAGAACCCCCGCCCACTCTTCCGCCCGAGGCGTCCGGCCGTCACCATGCGCTTCAGCAGCGGCGGCGGCGCGTAGCGAGCTTCGCGGAACTCCTCGAACATCACCTCGGCGACGTACAGCGCCGTGTCCAGCCCGACGAGATCGAGCAGCGTGAACGGTCCCATCGGGTATCCACAGCCGAGCTTCATGGCCTGGTCGATGTCTTCAAGCGACGCGAGCCCGCCCTCGTAGACCCGGACCGCGTCCAGCAAGTACGGCACGAGCAGGCGGTTCACGATGAACGCCGTCGCGTCTTTCGTCTGCACCGGCACCTTGCCGAGGCTCCTCACCCACTCCGTCGCGGTCCCCAGCGCCGCGTCGTCGGTCAGGATCGTCCGCGCCACCTCGACCAGCTTCATCAGCGGGACGGGGTTGAAGAAGTGGAGGCCGACGACGCGCCCCGGCCGCGTCGTCGCGGCCGCCAGCTGCGTGACGTTGCACGAGGAGGTGTTCGTCGCGAGGATCGCCGACGGAGGAGAGATCCGGTCGAGCTTCGCGAACGTCTCGTTCTTGAGCTGCTGGTTTTCGGTCATCGCTTCCACGACGAGGTCGCACGCCTTCAGATCCTCGAGACGGATCGCGCCGGTGATGCGCTCGAGCGTCGCGTCGCGCGCCTTCGCCTCGAGCCGACCTCGCTCGACCAGACCGGCGAGCGTCTGACGTAGCCGACCGAGCCCGCGATCCAACAGCTCCTGGTTCGCCTCGACGACGACCGTCTGAAATCCCGACTGGGCGGACACCTGGGTGATTCCGGAGCCCATGACGCCGCAGCCGATCACACCAACGGTCTTGATCGCCATTCGGAAACCTCCCGGGATCGAGGCGACGGCGAGCGAAGCGGTGCGGCCCGCCTCGCGCGCGGCGGTGAACCCGCCAGGGGCCGGATTACTTGCGACGCCCGGGCAAGGGCGGCGGCTCGTAATGCGCCGTCCCTGGCGGGCACGGATTCCTCACGGTGACGACGACCTGAGAGAGACTGGAGCGCGGCGCTGGAGGTCCGGGGTCGCGGAGGAACTGATCGAACGCCGCGTCACGCATCTCGCGCGGCTGGGACAGCACGTTGAGGATCAACGTCGCGCTCACCGGGACCTTCACTTCCTCGGCGCGAGCCGGCGTCACCAGCGATGCGGCTGCGCCCAGCACGACGATGGCCACGCCCGTCCCGACGATGCGGCTCATACGATTGCCTCCACCGGTTACTCGTACACGATCAGCGAGTGTACCGGATAGCCCTTGAGCTTGTCGCGTCCGTGCAGGAACGCGAGCTCGATCATAAACGCCACGCCGACGACCTGACCGCCGAGCTGCTCGAGCAGCCGCAGCGTCGCCGCCATCGTCCCGCCGGTCGCCAGCAGGTCGTCAACCGCGAGGACGCGCTGCGCGGCGTGGATCGCGTCCTCGTGGATCGCCAGCGCGTCGCGGCCGTACTCGAGCTCGTACTCGACCTCGATGGTCTTCGCCGGCAGCTTCCCGAGCTTGCGCACC
>QHRT01000498.1 GCA_003220195.1 Candidatus Rokuibacteriota bacterium
CGTTGATGAGCGAGAGCAGGTGGCGGCCGGAGGCGAGGATGTCTCCGAGATACTCCTCCTGCTTGGGATTCACGTCGCCGAACATCTTCTCGAGCAGCACCTCGGAGAAGCCGATCACCGCGTTCAGCGGCGTGCGCAGCTCGTGCGACATCGAGGCGAGGAACTCGTCCTTGTGCCGGTTGGCCGCCTCGAGCTGACGGCTCTTGTCCTCGATCTCGCGGAACAGCCGTGCGTTCTGGATGGCCAGGGCCGACTGGGCGGCAAACGTGCGCAGCACGTCCACCACGCGCGTCGGGAACTCCCCCGCCGCGCGGCGGTTGACGACGAGCGCGCCGACGACCTCGTCTTCGCTGAGCAGCGGCACCGCGAGGAGCGCGCGGTAGCCGGCCGCGAGCACGGCGTCGCGCATGCGGCTACTGTAGACGCTCGAATCGCGGATGTCCGGAATCTGCACCGGCTCGCGGAGCTCCGCAGCGCGGCCCACCACGCCCTCGCCGTAGACGAGCGGGGTCGAGCGCAGCGCCGCCACGAAGGTCTCGTCGAAGGTGTCGCTGGCCCGCAGCAGGTCGAACCGTCCCGCCTCGGCGGCGAACTCGTAGATCGCGCCGCCATCGGTGCCGGCCAGCACGTTCGCGCGCGACAGGATCGTGTCGAGCACGGTCGGCAGGTCGAGCGTCGAGGAGATCGCGCGGCCGACCTCGCCGAGCGCCCTCAGCTCCTCCACGGAGCGCGTCAGCTCGCCCGTGCGCGCCTGCAGCTCGGTGAAGAGCCGCACGTTCTCGATCGCGATCACGGCCTGGTCGGCGAAGGTCTTCAGAAGGGCGATCTGCTTGTCGGTGAACGGTCGTTGTTCGTGACGCCGGACGACGAGGACGCCGATCGCAGCGCCTTCGCGCAGCAGCGGTGTCGCGAGGATCGCGCGAACGCCCGTCTCGAACGCCCGCCTCATCTGCGGCAAGTCGTCCGCCAGTCGGCGGATGTCCGTCTCCTGCGTCGTCTGCTGGTCGAGGATCGCGCGTCCACTTGGTAGCGCACGGCTGATCGCAACCTTCCCCCCCGTGGGCATTGCGCCGTACACGGCCAGGGTCTGCACGTAACCGCCTTCGGCCTGACCGATGAACGCGCTCTCCGCCTCCGTCAGGCGTGCCGCGGCCTCGCACACGGCACGCATAACCGGCTCGACGTCCGTCGGTGTGCTCGAGATGACGCGCAGGATCTCCGCCGTCGCCGTCTGCTGGTCGAGCGCCTCCGTCAGCGCGGCGTTGCGCGCCTCCAGCTCCTTGAAGAGGCGCACGTTCTCGATGGCGATGACGGCCTGATCGGCGAAGATCTTGACCAGCGCGATTTGCTTCGCCGTGAACGGGTACACGTCAAGCCGTCGGATCGTGATGACGCCGATGACGTCGTCCTCGCGCATGAGCGGGACGACCAGCACGGTGCGAAAGCCCGTGGCCTGGTGCAGCGCGCGCGCCTCGAGATAATCGCCGCGGGCGAACTCCGCGAGGATGTCGTCGATGTGGATCGTCCGACCCTCGACGATGGCGCGGCCGGAGGGAGTGTCCCGCGTCACCCGCCGCCCGTCGCTCACCGACGCAATTGCGCCGACATGCGCCACCCGGCGCATCGTGCCCCCCTCAACCCTCATGATCAGCGCATCAGTGGCGCCGCACAGCCGTGCCGCGCTCTCCGCCACCGCGTCGAGCACCGGCTGCACGTCCGTCGGCGAGCTCGAGATCACGCGCAGGATCTCGGCGGTCACCGTCTGCTGCTCCAGCGACTCGCTCAGCTCGCGGGTGCGGTCGTCGACCTTCTGCTCCAGCGTCGCGTACGACTCCTGCAGGTGGCCGGCCATGCGGTTGAACTGCTCGCCGAGGTCTTGAAGCTCGTCCCGCGTGCGCACGTCGATGCGGTGCCCGAGGTCGCCGCCCCCGATGCGCGCGGCCCCGGCCTGCAGCGCCTCGATGGGGCGACCGATCTTGCGTGCGAGCGCGAGACTGGCGACCACCGCGACGAGGACGCCCAGCAGCATGAGCAGGCCGGTCCTCAGAATGGCGCCGCGCATCGGCGCGAACGCCTCGATCAGCGGCTGCTCGACGAAGACGGTCCAGCCGAGCGGCGCGATGACGGTGTGGGCCACCAGCGTGCTGCGCCCGGCGAGATCGGTGGACAGCATCGCGTCCGAGGCCCCGTCGCGGGCGGCGCGCACGTGCGGCCGCGCCGAGAGATCGGTCTTGCGCAGCACGAGGCTGATGTCGGGATGCGCGATGAGGTGCCCCTGCCGGTCGACCACGTACGCCTGGCCCAGGCGGCCCACGCGGATCTGCGAGACGACGTCCCAGATAAATTTGAGGTTGACCTCGGCCGCGGTGACCGGCGACGTGGCGGAGGAGCCGTGCGGCACGGCGAGCGTCATGTACGGCTCCGACTCCTTGCGGAAGTACACGGGCCCGTACCAGACGCGTCCGCCGCGCGTCTCGCGGAAGCGCGGCTCGCCGGAGACGTCGGCGCCGCCGGCCACCACGTCCATGGCCAGCCGCGAGACGCGCAGCTGCTCGCGCCCGCGCGCGTCGACGAAGGCGACCTCGGTGATGGCGGGCACCTGGCGCTGCAGCCGGACGTAGTCGATCTGCCGCTGCTCGAGCGAGGCGGGGACCGGCACCACCTGTGGCTGCGTCGTCCAGCCCATCTGGCGCTCGATCTCGCGCACGAAGTGCTCGATCGTCAGCGCGGCGGCGTTGGCCTTCTCGCGCTGGATCTGCGCGAGCTGCTCGCGCGACT
>QHRT01000500.1 GCA_003220195.1 Candidatus Rokuibacteriota bacterium
CGTACATCACCGGCTGGCGCGTGAAGTCGGAGATCCTGACGAGGCAGAAATCGCACCTCGACGTGAAGGCGGGATGGCTGCGGCTCGAGCCGGGCGAGACGAAGAACGGTGAGGGTCGCATGTTCCCTCTGGTGCCGCGCCTACGCGCGGTGCTCGAGGCTCAGGTCGAGGGGACGCGGCAGTTCGAACAGGAGAAGGGCCGCATCATCCCGTGGCTCTTTCATCGCAACGGTGAACGGATCAAGTTTTTCCGCCGCTCGTGGCTGACCGCGTGCTCGCGCGTCGGACTCGCGGTCAAGGTCCAGCGCGGCGACCGGGAGGTCGTGGTGCCGGCGCGCATCCCGCACGACTTCAGGCGCACGGCGGTCCGGAATCTGGAGCGCGCGGGTATCCCGCGGTCGGCCGCGATGGCGATGGTCGGCCATCGCACCGAAGCCATCTACCGGCGTTACGCGATCGCGGACGAGTCGATGCTGATCGCCGCGGGCGCGAAGCTTCAAGCGCTCTACGACGTCACCGCGACGCCGTCGCGCACGGTGGTGCCGATGCCCGCAAATCGCGCGGTGTTCGCGACGGGTCGCGACGAGAACGGTGCAAGTTCGGTGCAAGTCGGGCGTTCCGAGGGTTCGACGCTGAAACTCAGCGACTCGGAACTGCGCGAAAGGACTGAAAAGTGATGGTGGGCAGGGACGGGATTGAACCGCCGACACCAGGATTTTCAGTCCTGTGCTCTACCAACTGAGCTACCTGCCCGCCAAGCACCACACGATAACAGACCGCTCCGGGGGTGTCACGCGAGAGCCGCCGGCGAGCCGCGAAAACACGGTGCGCTCCGCCCGGCCCGTCTATCATCCCTCCCGTGATCTCCATCACGCGGCTGCTCGCCGGTGTCGGCGGACTCCTCCTCATCGCCGTCATCCTCTGGGACGCGTTCGAGGTCGTCATCCTGCCGAGACGCGTCGTGCGGCGGTTCCGGCTGGCCCGGATCTTCTACCGCTCGACCTGGGCGATGTGGCGCTGCGTGGTGGAACTGCTCGTGTCCACGCGGCGGCGGGAAACGTACCTCGGCTACTACGGGCCGCTCTCGCGCGCTCGTGCAGTGGGCGCTCGGCCCGAGCCTTCGCGTCCCCGAAGGCGAAGCGGATTTCGGCGCCGCCGTCTACATGAGCGGCACGACGTTCTTCACGCTCGGTCTCGGCGACATCACGCCCCGCTCCACGCTGGCGCGCGCGGTGACGGTCGTCGAAGCGGGGACCGGGTTCCTGTTCCTCGCCGCGATCATCGCGTACCTGCCGGTGCTGTATCAGGCGTTCTCGCGCCGCGAAGTGGCGATCAGCCTGCTCGACGCGCGCGCCGGCTCGCCGCCGACCGCGGGCGAGCTGTTGTTCCGGCACGCGCACGATCCGCAAGCGCTCGCTGACTTGCTCCGCGCCTGGGAGCGCTGGGCTGCCGAGCTGCTCGAGAGCCACATCAGCTATCCCGTGCTGAGCTACTTCCGCTCGCAGCACGACAACCAGTCGTGGGTCTCGTCGCTCACGGCCATCCTCGACACGTGCGCACTCGTGCTCGCCGGCGCGACGGGTCACCTCGCGCGGCAAGCGCACCTGACGTTCGCGATGGCACGGCACGCGGTGATCGATCTCACGCAAGTGCTGAGAACGGCACCGATACCGCCCTCGGCGGATCGGCTCCCGAGCGCGGATCTCGCCCGGCTCCGGGCACGCCTGGCCCGCGCCGGCGCGACCTTCGACGACGGTGACGACGCGGATCGGACGCTCGCCAAGCTCCGCGGGATGTACGAGCCCTACGTCAACGCGCTCGCGCAACGGCTCGCCGTGGAGCTCCCGCCGTGGGCCATCGAGACGTCGGCGGCAGACAACTGGCAGAGCAGTGCGTGGGAAGCGCGGCCGGTGGCCGATCCGGCGTGGTGGCTCGACCCACACACGGACGAGGAATGACCGGCGCGGATTATGTGCGATCGAACACGCGCTCCGCCACCATCGCGCGGAACGCCCGCTCGTACGCCTCCACCGTCCGCTCGAGATCGGCCTCCGTGTGCACGGCGGAGATCCAGCCGTGGTTCGCGGAGCAGTCGACGCCCTCGTTCAGGAGCGCGCACCGCAAGAGCTGATAGAGATCGCCGCGGCGCGGACGGTCGAAGCCCGCGAGTCCGGGACGGCCCTCGAACGAGACGTGATAGATCGATGCCTCGCCGTACACTTCGCCGGGTGCGCCCGCGCGCTCCATCGCCTCGGCGAGCGCGCGCCGGAGCTCGACGCCCGACTTGCTGGCGCGCGCCTGCAGTGACGAGTCCGCGCAGAGATCGAGCGTGGCGATGGCCGCCGCGGCCGAGAGCGGATTGGCGTTGAACGTCCCGGCGTGCGCGACGCGCTTCGAACGATCCCACGCGGGGTCGCCACGATGCGTGAGCATCGACATGAGCTCGCGCGAGCCGGTGAGGGCACCGCCCGGCAGTCCGCCGGCGACGATCTTCGCGAGCGTCGTCAGATCGGGCGTCACCCCGAAATATTCCTGCGCGCCGCCGGGCGCGTACCGGAATCCCGTGATCACCTCGTCGAAGATCAGCACGACCCCGTGCTTGCGGGTCACCGCGCGCAGATCGTTCAGGTAGCCGGGAATCGTCGGCGTCGTGCCCGCCTGCCCGCCGGCCGGTTCCAGAATGACCGCCGCGACGTCGCCCGCTTCGATCACCGTCTCCGCCGCTTTGACGTCGTTCGGCGGACACACGGCGACGTGATCGAGCATGGCGCCCGGCACGCCGGCCGACAGCGGCACGTCGTATGGCGGATTCACCGCCGCGACGACGCCGTCGTGCCAGCCATGGAAGTGACCGGAGAGCTTCACAACCTTCGAGCGCCCCGTGAACGCGCGCGCGATGCGCAGCGCGAGATGCGTCGCCTCGGTCCCGGACATCGTGAAGCGCGTCAGCTCGCCGCACGGGACCAGCTCGTTGACCAGCTCGGCCCAGCGCACCTCGAGCTCGTGGCTGGCGCCGAGATGCGTGCCGCGAGCCATCTGCTCCTGCACCGCGCTCACGACGATCGGATGGCAGTGCCCGAGGAACAGCGCGCCGTGCCCCATCCAGTAGTCGACGTACTCGTGGCCGTCGACGTCCCACTTGTGCGATCCGGCCCCGCGCTCGACGTAGACCGGAAACGGCACCAGGTGCCGGATGTCGTGGGTGATGCCGCCGGGAATGGCGCGACGCGCGCGCTCCGCGAGCGCGGCGGACTTCGGGTGCCTGGCGCGGAACGTCTCCTGGATCGTCATGGTCGGTCAGCCTCTCTGCGGCGGCCGGGATGCGCCGCCGGACGGTCAATCATACCGGGAAGCGGGACGGCGCGTGTGCACGCCGCGGTGAGCGTCGGTCGCGACACGCTCGAGCTCGTTGGGCTGCGCGAGGACGCCGTCAACGGGGAGCGGCTCTCGGCATGCGAGAGCGCTTATTGGATGTGGAACCACGCGATGCCTCGCGCGCGATCTGGCGAAGCAACGTCACGATCGCTCCATGCACCTCGATCGAGAGGCCATCCACCGTCGGCTCGGACCGACGGGTCACGCCATCGCACGCGCCGGCATCGACGCAGGCCTCGATGAGCCGCGCTTCGGCCTCCGGCGTGTGGAGTAGGTCGCGGCCCGAGAGCCGCGCGAGCGCCGCCACGACGCCGTACGCCCCCCAGTTCGACGTGCCGGCG
>QHRT01000497.1 GCA_003220195.1 Candidatus Rokuibacteriota bacterium
GAAATCCTCCTCGCGCATCGCGAGAAAGCGTCCGCGAACCACGCGCGCCAGCTCCGTCCAGCCGAGCAGCGAGATGATGATGGTGATCGCGAAGTAGATCTGCAAGATCGTCCAGTCGCGCGGCAGCGCGGCGGCCAGCCCCATCCACAGCGGGATCGTGGGGATCGAGCGGAGGATCTCGATGATCCGCTGGATCAGCGTGTCGACGGCGCCGCCGTAGAATCCCGAGAAACCCCCCAGGACGACGCCGAGCACCAGGCTCATCGTCACCCCCAGCAGCCCGATCGTGAGCGAGATGCGCGTGCCGTACATCAGCCTGGACCAGAGATCGCGCCCCTGCACGTCCGTGCCGAGCAGGAAGATCGTCTTCGACGCGTCGACGTCGGCGCCGACGCCGATCAGGTGTCGCGTCGCGGGGATCACGCCGAGCCACCGATACTCGAAGCCCTGCGCGAAGAACCGGATCGGAATCTTCTCGCCCGGGTCCGGGCGATAGACGCGCTTGAACGTCTGGGGGTCGCGCGCCCCCTTGAGCGCGTAGACGTGCGGATAGAACCGCGCGCCGTCGAACCAGTGGATGGGCTGCGGCGGCATCAAGCCGCGCTGAGCCTCGGACGCGTTCGGGTCGGAGTACGCCAGGAAGTCGGCGCCGAGCACTGCCAGGTAGAACCCGATCACCACGACCCCACTCGCCACGGCGACCTTGTGCTTCCGGAATCGCCACCACATGAGCTGCCACTGCGAGGCGACGAAGACCCGCTGCTCGTCCGCCGCAGCCACAGCGGCCGGCACGTCGACCGGGGCGCGCGCGGGCTCGAGGACCGCCATCACGTCTCCTCGAGCCGGATGCGCGGGTCGACCCACACCAGCAGGATGTCGGAGACCAGCGTGCCGATCACCGTCATCACGCCCAGCAGCAGCACGATCGTCCCGGCCAGGAACATGTCCTGCGCGATCAGCGCCTTCAGCAAGAGCGGCCCGACCGTCGGCAACCCGAGCACGAGCGACACGATGATGCTGCCCGACACGATGTACGGCAGCGTGTAGCCGATCGTGCTCGCGAACGGATTCAGCGCGACGCGCACCGGGTACTTCAAGATCACGCGCGTCTCGGTCAGCCCCTTCGATCGCGCGGTCACCACGTACGGCTTGCGCAGCTCGTCGAGCAGGTTGGCGCGCATGATCCGGATCTGCTGCGCCGTGCCCGCCAGGCCCAGGATCAGCGCCGGGATCGGCAGATGCTTCGCGAGGTCCCAGGCGCGCGCGGAGCTCCACGCGGCGTCCTGGAATTCCGGCGAGAAGAGCCCGCCGATGTGGGCATTGAACAGCACGAACCCGAGATAGAGCAGCACCAGCGCCAGGAGGAAGTTGGGGACCGCGAGGCCGATGAAGCCGACGAACGTCGCGGCGTAGTCGCCGATGGAGTATTGCCTGACCGCGGAATAGATCCCGATCGGCAACGCGAGCACCCACGTGAGGATCAGCGCGGCCACCGAGACGATCACCGTCAGCCACAGACGCTCACCGATCACCTCGGTGACCGGCCGTCTCCACTCCATCGACATGCCGAAGTTCCCGCGAACGACCTGCTTCATCCACTTCCAGTACTGGACGTAGATCGGCTGGCCGAGGCCGTACTGGATGCGGAGGTTCTGCGCCTCCTCGTCGGTGACGACGCTGCCCATCGCCGCCATCTGCGCGATGTAGGACGTGACGTAGTCGCCCGGGGGAAGCTGGATGATCGCGAACGCGAGGGCAGAGATCGCCCAGACGGTGAAGATCGCGAGCAGGACGCGACGGCCGATGTACGCCAGCATGGCTTGGCCCGGGTCACCGCCATCCGCCGGCGGCGCCCCGGGCGTCTCGAGAGCCTAGTTCTTCCAGAAAAACGTGGCCGGACGCGAGATTCCCGGCGTCTTGGCGTCCGGGCTGTTGTACATCCGGGACGGGATGTTGCCCATGTTGTTCTTGACGACGCGCACGCCCATGGCCGCCGGGCCCTGACCCACCACGCCGATGATGTAGTCCTCCTCGGCGGCGATCTTCCAGATGTCCTTGCCGAGCTGGATCCGTTCTTTCTCCGGCACCCCGAAGGCCTTCTTCCACTTCTCCATGAGCTCCTTCATCCGCGGCTCGGGCTCCTTGCCCTGCTCGCCGGCGGAGTGGAACCACTTCACGTAGTGCGGCCCCGAGGTGGCGACGGCGGCGAGCTCGAACGGGAACACGTGCTGCGGGAACGTGAAGAGGTGCTCGCTGCCGTCGTTGTTCCAGGCGGCGAGCTGCTGCTCGTTCGCCGCGGTGCGCTTCAGCGCGAGGCTCCGCTCGACCTCCTGCACGGTGAGATCGATGCCGATCTTCTTCCACTGCTCGCGAATCATCTCGGAGATCTGCGTGTACTGCACGAACTGGCCGCCGAGCGTCATGATCTCGATCCGGAGCCGGCCCTTGCCGTCGGCGCGCATGCGGTAGCCCTGCGCGTCCTTCTTCGCGAGCCCGATCTTGTCGAGCATCTCGTTGGCCTTCTTGAGATCGAGCGTCGCCCAGAGCTTCCGGTACTGGGGCCCCGGGTTGTACTTGTTGCTGTCGACGGGCACCACGGAGCCCGGCGTGCCGGTGCCGAGCCAGAACGTCTCGTTGATCTGATCGCGGTCGATTCCGAGCGAGAGCGCGCGGCGGAAATCGGCGGTGTTGAACCACTTCCCGATCTCCGGGTCGGCGTCGTAGTTCAGGTTGAACTTGATGATCAGGTCGCAGTAGTCGCCGGGGTCGAGATAGACCTTGTAGTTACCCTTCTGCTG
>QHRT01000049.1 GCA_003220195.1 Candidatus Rokuibacteriota bacterium
CGCCGGCAGGAGCGCCTGGTTCGCGAGAAGGCGCAGGAGCTGATGGAATTTCTCGGCCTCGCGGACGTCCAGCGCCAGGCCGCCGGCAACTTGCCGCTCGGCTCGCAGAAGCGTCTCGAGCTCGCGCGCGCCCTCGCGCTCGAGCCGACGCTCCTGCTCCTGGACGAGCCGGCGTCGGGACTGAACACGTCGGACACGCAGGTGCTCGCCGAGCTCTTGCTCAAGATCCGCGAGCACTTCAAGCTGACGATCCTGCTGGTCGAGCACGACATGGGCCTGGTGATGAACGTGAGCGACGTGATCACCGTGCTCAACTTCGGGCGCAAGATCGCCGAGGGGACGCCGCGCGACGTGCAGGGGGACCCGGAGGTCATCAAGGCCTACCTGGGCGAGACCGTCGGTGTCGAACCGCGATAACCGCGCTCCGGGGCCGCCGCTGCTCACCGTCGACGGCATCGAGACGTTCTACGGCAGCATCCAGGCGCTCAAGGGCATTTCGTTCGAGGTCCCTGAACGCTCGATCGTCACGCTGCTCGGCGCCAACGGGGCCGGAAAGTCGACGACGCTGAAATCGATTTCCGGACTCGTCGCCCCCGCCCGCGGCAGCGTGACGTTCAAGGGACAGCGGATCGATCGGCGGCCGTCGGAAGAGATCGTGCGCCTCGGCATCTCGCACGTGCCGGAGGGCCGCGACCTCTTCCCCGAGCTGACCGTGCTGGAAAATCTGAAGATGGGTGCGTACGTCCGCACGGACAAACGCGCCATTCAGGCGAGCCTCGAGCGCGTGCACGCTCGGTTCCCGATCCTGGCCCAGCGACGCGCGCAGCTGGCCGGGACGTTGAGCGGCGGCGAGCAGCAGATGCTGGCCATCGGCCGCGCGCTCATGGCGGCCCCCACGTTAATGCTTCTGGACGAGCCATCGCTCGGGCTCGCCCCGATGCTGGTGGAGGAGATCTTCGGCATCATTCGCGAGATCCACGCGAGCGGTACCACCGTGCTGCTCGTCGAGCAGAACGCCAACAAAGCGCTGTCCATCGCGGACTATGGGTACGTGCTCGAGACCGGCACGATCTCGCTTGCCGGAGACAGCCGCCAGCTTCTGAAGGACGATCACGTGCGCCGCGCGTATCTCGGTCAACGGTAACGTTCCTCGCAGCCGGAAGGAGGCGTCACATGTCACGTCGTGTCGACATTCTCCCCGTCCTCGCGATTCTCGTGGGAGTCCTGGTCCTGGGCCTGAGCGCCGTGACGCTCGCGGATGACGGCATCACCGACAAGGAAGTGACCGTCGGCGCGGGCCTCGATCTCACCGGCGCCGTGGCGAACCGGGGCGTGAACATCAAGGCCGGCATGGAAGCGGTCTTCAATCGCGTGAACGAGGCCGGCGGCATCCACGGCCGGAAGATCAAGCTCGTCGCGTACGACCACGTGTATCAGCCGCCGAAGGCCGTCATCAACGCCAAGCGCCTCGTCGAACGCGACAAGATCTTCGTGATGATGGGCCACCTCGGGACGCCGACGACCAAAGCGATCATGGATTATCTCGGGGAGAAGCATGTGCCGAATATCTTCCCGGCCACGCTGGCGAGTATCTGGACGAACTCGGGGAAGTGGCACATCGGCGATCTGGCGACCTTCGCCGACCAGACGGGGTTGATCGTCGATTACCTGGTGAAAGAGCGCAAGTTCAAGAGGATCGCCAGCTTCTACCAGGACGACGAGTATGGGCTCGATGGACACCAGGCGGGGAAGGCGCGCCTGAAGCATCAGTATGACCGCGCCTACGCGGTGGAAGTCGACTACAAGCGAGCGGACATCGACTTCAGCTCCCAGGCGGCGAAGCTCAAGGAGTCCGGAGCCGACGCCGTCATCCTGCAAGCGGTATATCGTGAGCCGCCCCGGCTGGCGGAGCAATGCCATGCGATCGGATACCACCCCCTGTTCATCGGCGTCTCGGCCATCGTGCTGGACAAGACGATCGAGCTGGGAGGCAAGCACGTCGAGGGGATGATGGGCGTGGAGGTTTATCCGCTGCCCACGGATCCTGGAGCCTTCCTGGATCTCTATCGTGCCGATATGAAGAAGTACTTTCCCCACCTGGCCCTGGATACCACCAACCTCTACGGGTATCAGAAGGCCGCCCTCTTCGTGGAGGGGATGCAGCGCGCCGGAAAGAACCTCACGCGGGACTCACTGCTCAAGGCCATCGAGTCCATCAAAGACTGGGATCCCGGCTGGGGCCTCAAGTACAGCTACGGCGGCGACAACCGCCGGGTGATGAGCCGGGCGGCCCGCCTCGTCAGCGTGAAGGACGGCAAATGGACCAAAGCGAGTGAGTGGATGGAGCTGCAGGAAACCGGGCGGAAATAGTCAGGGCGGTATGGTCGAGATCCTGACCAGCCAGGTCGTCAGCGGGCTCGCGACCGGGTGCGTGTATGCGCTGATCGCGCTCGGGTTCGTCTTGATCTTCAAGGCGACCGACGTGGTGAACTTCGCGCAGGGCGAGTTCGTCATGGCGAGCGGGTTCATCAGCTACACCCTCTTGATCCGGTTCGGGCTCTCGTACTGGGTGGTCCTGCTCGTCACGATCGTCGTGTCCGGCGTGATGGGCGTCATTCTCGAGAGGGTCGTCGTCCGCCCCATCATGGACGCGCCGATCTTCAGTATCGTGATCGCGACCATCGGCGCCTCGACGGTGTTGCGCTCGTCGGCCGGCATCGTCTACGGCTACGACGTGCTTCCGCTGCCCACGATCTTCTCGAAGGACCCGATCCGGATGGGTGTCCTGAGCTTCACGGTGATGGATGCCGGGGTCATCGGCTCCTCGCTCGTCATCATGATGGCGCTCTATCTCTTCTTCACGCGCACGAAGACGGGCATGGCGATGCGCGCCACCGCGCAGAGTCAGACCGCGGCGCGGCTGATGGGCGTGAGCGTCAAGGGGATCTTCTCGCTGACCTGGGCGATCAGCGCCGCCATCGGTGGTGTCGCCGGCGTCCTGATCGCCCCGATCATCTATCTCGATCCGAACCTCGGCGTCATCGGCGTGAAGGCGTTCGCCGGTGCGATCCTGGGCGGGTTCGGAAGCATTCCGGGCGCGATCGTCGGCGGCATGCTGCTCGGCATCCTCGAGAACCTTTCGGGGTATTTCTTCAACGCCGGCATCAAGCAGGTCTCCACCTACATCCTCTTGATCGTCGTGCTGGTGGTGAGGCCGAGCGGGCTGTTCGGCGCCGTCGCGGTCAAGAGGGTGTGAAGGGTTGGCGCCGAGGACGGCCGAGCGGCTCAGGGTCTCGTTCGTCGTCGCGGCGGCGGTCGTCGCGCTCGCGCTGCCCAACTTCGCCGACGACTACATCCGCCACGTCGCGGCGCGCCTCTTCGTCTACGCGCTGGTGGCGCTCGGCCTGAATCTCCTGACCGGTTTCGCCGGACAGGTCTCGCTCGGGCACGCCGCGTTCTTCGCCATCGGCGCCTACACCGCGGCCGCGCTCGCGGAACGCTGGCAGTGGCCGTCCGCGCTGTGCGTGCTCGCGGCCGCCTTCTTCACCGGAGTCGTCGGCTACCTCCTCGGGCTTCCGTGTCTGCGCCTGAGCGGCCTCTACCTCGCGATGGCGACGCTCGGCTTCACGTTCATCGTGCAGGAGATGCTGCTGCAGCTGGCGGTCATCACCCACGGCTCGGAGGGGATGCGCGTCAAGCCGGCCGCGGTGCTGGGGTTCACGTTCGATTCTGATTACCGGAAGTACTACCTCTTGCTCGGCGTCACGGTCGTGATGCTGCTCTTCGCGCGGAACCTCGTGCGCGGGCGCACCGGCCGCGCCTTCCTCGCCATTCGCGAGAACGAGCGAGCCGCCGAAGCGATGGGCGTGCATCTCGCGCAGTACAAGACCATCGCCTTCGCGATCAGCGCGCTCTACACCGGTCTCGCCGGCGCGCTGAGCGCGTTCCTCGTCGGCTTTCTCGATCCCCAGGAGTTCAGCTTCTTTCTCTCGATCCAGTTCATCACCATCATCATCCTCGGCGGTCTCGCATCACTCCTCGGCTCCCTGCTCGGCGCGGCGTTTCTCGTCATCTTGCCGGAACTGCTCGCCGGCCTGGACGTCTGGCAGGCGCTGGTCTACGGCCTGATCATGGTGGTGACGATCATCTTCATGCCGTTCGGCCTCTCCGGCGCGATCCGTCGCTACCGCTATCGCTGGTTCGGGATCGGCGTGGAGCCGGTCATCCCGCGACGCCTGGGGCATTGAAGGGAGACACATGCCGGACAAAGCGAAGGTCGGGTTCATCGGCCTCGGAAACATGGGACAGCCGATCGCGGGGTTCATTCTCGAAGCGGGCTTCCCGCTTATCGTCCACGACGTGCGACGTGAGGCCGCGGCGCCGCTGCTCGCCCGTGGAGCGCGCGCGGTCGACTCGCCAGGGGAGGTCGCGGCGGAGTCCGACGTGATCTGCGTCTGCGTACCGGGACCGCCGGAGATGGAAAAGGTCATGCTCGCGCCGGACGGCATCGTGGAACGCGTGAAGCGCGACACCGTGTGCATCGATCACACGACCAACGCCCCCGGCGTCGTGCAGCGCGTTGGCTCCTTGCTGACGGCACGCGGCGCACACCTGCTCGACGCGCCGCTCGACGGTGGCCGCGAGGGCGCGCTCGACGGTCAGGTCACGTTGTTCGTCGGCGGCGACGAGGCCGTGCTGCGCCGGGTGAAGCCCGTCCTCGACACCTTCTCGAAGAGCGTGGTGTGGGTCGGCGAGCTGGGCGCCGGGTCGGTGACGAAGCTCGTCCACAATGCCCTGGCGATGAGCATCGACCTGCTTCTGACGGAGTGTCTGACGCTCGGAGCCAAAGCAGGCGTCGCCGTGCCGCGGCTCGTGGAGGCGTTCCGCGAGGGATGCATCGTCAGCAACAACATGACGTTCACCAAGCGCATGCCCTCCACGCTCTTCCGCGGCGACTTCGCCGCGCGGTTCGCGCTCAAGCTCGCGTACAAGGATTTCCGCCTGGCGAGTGATCTCGCGGCTAAGCACGGGGTTCCGACGCGGCTCCTCGATCTCTGCGAGCTCGAGCTCCTGGAAGCCATGAACCGCGGCTGGGGTGATCAGGATCGAACGAAGGCGTCGACGCTGCAGGAGGAGCGGGCGGGCGTCACCCTACGCCTCCCGAAGTGACGGCTGCGCTTACTGGATCACGTGGCTCGCCTGTAACAGGACCGAGTTCGGAATGCTGAGGCCGAGGGCGCCGGCCGTCTTCAGATTGACCACCAATCGAACTTCGTGGGCGGCTCCATCGGTAGCACGGCCGGACTGGCGCCTTTCAGGATCTTGTCCACGTGATTCGCCGCTCGCCGGTATGAATCGACGAGATCCAGACCGAGCGACAGCAGGCCGCCGGCTTCGGGAAATTCCTTGATGTCCATCATGGTGGGCATGCGGTGCTTGAGCGCGAGATCTGCCACCATTCTGGGCCGGTTGCTGACCAGAGGATCGCCCGGGAGGATCAGCGCCCCCGCACGCTCCCTCACCGCCGCTGCGAAGGCCCCTTCGAAGCCCTCGGGAGCGCGCACTTCCACCCGCTGAAGCGTGAGGCGCAGCGTCTGGGCCGCCGCCTCGAGCTCCTTCAAGATTGGACCGTAGGCAGGATTGGGCGGATTCCGGAAGACCGCCACGCGAGCGAGGCCCGGGACGATTCTCTTGAGCAGCTCGAGTCGCTTCCCACCGAGCGGCGCCGTCATGGTGACCGGGCGAAGGGGGAACAGGCTGAGCCCGACGACGCCTATCGTGCGCAGCAGGAAACGACGACGACTGCGACGACGCCCCGCCGTCCGCTCCTCCACTGTCGCCGCCATCGCTCCCGCGCCCGTTGCCGCTCGACTAATCGTGGTGACCGTAATGTGCGCTACTCGATGATCGAATCCGCGCGCAGCAGCAGCGACGGCGGAGTCGTGAGCTTCAGCGCCTTCGCGGTCTTCAGATTGATCGCCAGCTCGAAGTTCCTGGGTTGCTCCACCGGGAGGTCGGCCGGCTTCGCGCCCTTCAGGACCTTGTCGGTGTAGCGCGCCGCGTGGCGCCACATATCCCCGAAGTTCACGCCGTACGACATCAGGCCGCCCGCCTCCACGTAGTCGGGAAACGCGAAGCTGGTCGGCAGGCGGTTCTTCAGGGCCAGCTGTGTGATCTCGCTACGCCCCCGATAGATCGACGCCGCCTCCAGCACCAGCAGCGCCTCGGCGCCGGACCGAGAGATGGTCCGGAACGCGCTCTCGAAATCGTACGGAGGGTTCCGGAGCTGGAGAGTCTGGAGCTTCACCCCCACCGACCGGTTGGCCGCTTCGAGCGCGCTCAACTGGTCGACGGTCTCGGAGTCGGAGAAGACGGCGACGCGGCTCACCGTGGGCAGCATCTCCCTGAACAGCTCGAACCGCTTCGAGGTCAGCTCGTGGTGCTGGAAGACGAGCCCGGTGATGTTCCCGCCCGGGCGCGCGAGGCTCCCGATGTACCCGAGCTTCACCGGGTCGAAGTTGACGGCCAGCATGACGACGGGAATGGTCCTGCTCGCCTTCTTGACGGCCAGCGTTGCCGGGTCGGTCGCGGTCACGACCACGTCCACGGGGAGACGCACCAAGTCGAGCGCCAGGCCCGGAAGCCGGTCGAAGTGTCCCTCCGCGTTCCGGAAGTCGATCGCGACGTTCTGGCCCTCGACGTAGCCGAGGTTGCGGAGTTCCCGCTCGAACGCCTGGAAGTTCGGCGCGGACCGGGGATTGCCGCTCGACAGCAGGCCGATCCGGGGAACGCGTGGGGGCTGGGCCCACGTCGTCGCGGGCGCCAGTACTCCCAGCGCGAGGCCCAGCGCGATCCAGGACGCGTTGATGCGGCGGCCTTTCGCCCTACAACCTCGCCGAGATCGTCCCCGGCATCACGGCTCGCCGCGCCTCCTCCGGCTCCGGGCGCGCCGGCGGCATGCCGCGGCGGCCGAGCTTGGACGCATCCATGCTGTAGAACTTGAGGCTGTTGTCGAGCAGCATCTTTCGCTTCGCGGCGTCGGGGACGTCCTTGCGGCCGAGCAGCGTGGCGACGGTGCCCGGGTAGGGCTGGCCGTCGTGCCCCGTCTCGCCGACGAACAGCGCGTCGAAGTGCAGGTAGTCCGAGGCGAACAGCATCGCGTCCTCGCCCACGTGATCGATGAAGAACGGGATGAACTCGTCGCCCGGCTCGCAGCTGAAGAAGACGCGGCCGCCCTTGATGTACTCGCTCGGCATCTTCGTGATGTGCGCCCAGCGCTCCCGCGCAACCTCGTGATACTCGTCCATGCGGTGCATCCAGTACGGGACCCAGCCGGCGCCCGCTTCGAGGAATGCGATCTTGAGGCGCGTGAACTTCTCGAGAATGCCGCTCGTCATGATGTTCGAGCAGGCGAGCATCTGCGCGAACGTGTGCGCCATGTGCGAGGCTTCGAGCATGTGGTCCGGCCGATTGATGTCGAAGTAGCTGCGGAAGAGCGAGGGCAGCGCCGGGCCGTGGACCGCGATCGCGATGTTGCACCGGTCGGCTTCCGCCCAGAACGGCTCGAGCCGCGCGTCGCTCAAGAGCGTGTCCTCGCGCACCGTGCACCCGATCTGGATGCCGACCATGCCGAGCGTGTCGACCGCGCGGTGCATCTCCGCGATCGCGCCGTCGATGTCTTGCAGAGCGACGAGTCCGATGCCCTTGAGCCGTTGCGGGCACACCTGACAGTAGTCGTGCAGCCAGTCGTTGTACGCGCGCGCCCGGGCCGCGGCGAAGCCCGCGTCCAGCGTCACCGTGAGCGGCAGCTCGTCGGTCGGATAGATCACGGCGACGTCGAGCTGGTCCACGTCCATGTCCGCGAGGCGCGCCCACGGGTTGTACGTCCCCATGCGGCGGTAGTGAATGGCCTTGCCCTTCGGCGGCCCCAGGTTGCCGTTGACGCCGACGAAGCCGCACTCCGTGTCCGGTCCCCAGATCTTGCCGTCGACGAGGCGGACGATGTAGCCGGCCGCCGCCTGGGTGTAACGCGGCCGCCGATGCCGGTACTGCGGATCGATCCGCTCGTAGGTCTCGTTCACCTCGATCACGTGTCCATCGCCGTCGATCACCAGATCGGGTCGGTCCGTCATCGGGAGGCTCCTTTTGATTCGCGCCGATCGTGAACGGCACGAACGTACCACGGAACCACCGTCACACCTGGAGCTCCGCTTCCGTCTTCTCGACCCAGGATGTCATGCCCATCGCTCGGTACATCGCCGTCGCGGCAGTCACATGCTGATCGAGCTCGCTGCGGTCTCCCGTGCGCTGGAAGAGCTTCGCGAGGCCGGCGTGACAGTGCGCGATGAGTGGCTGCATCCCGCGTTCTCGCGCCAGTTCCATGGCGACGCGAAAGTGCCTTTCACCGACTCCGGGCTCGAGCGGATCGCCGTGCGTCGCGATCTGTCCCTGCAGCCTTCGCGCCCACGCTTCCCACCCGCGCTGGCCGTGTTGCCGGCTCCGCGTGAGCGCCCTGTCCGCGATGCGCGCGGCCTCGTCGATCTCCCCCGCCAGCAGTTTCGCCTCGGCGAGGGTTGCGATGACGAGGGCGTGTCCGTACGCGAACCCGATCGACTCGGCGTGGCGGTCCGCGCGCTCGAGAAGCGCCAGCGCTTCATCGAGGCGTCCGGACTGGGCGTAGGCGCCGCCGAGCGAGGCGGCCGTGCGAGAGAAATACACGGCGAGGTCACCCGCTGCTTCGCACAACGGCAGCCCGCGTTCGAGCAACTCGATCGCCTGCGCGAAGTCACCCTTCACCAGGTAGAGTCGGCCGACGCCCAGGTGAGCCCAGACCACAGGGTGGGAGCCGAACGCAGCGGACTCGCGTAACGCTTCCTCGCCCTGAACGATCGCCTCGGCGAACTCTCCGAGCTCGGCGAGCGCGAGCACGCCCCAGATACGTGAGAACGGGCTGTTCCTGAGAGCGTGTCCGTCGAGCAACCCGCGTGTTCTTCGTCGCGCGAGCTCGTCATTCTCCCGGACCGCCTCCATTGCCTCACGATAGTCTCCGCGTGCGTAGCGCGCGCGAGCGAGGACGACGTTGCTCGACACGTGGCACCGGGCGTCGTCCACCTCGATCCCGATGTGTCGCGCCTGCTCGGCGTGCTCGATCGCGGCGTCGAGGTCGCCGATCGATCCGAGATTGTAGGCGAACCGGCCGAAGATCCAGCCGAGCCGGAGGCGATCGCCCAGCGCGCGCGCGATCGCTTCCGCCTCACGCAGTCCCGCGAGGCTGCGCTGGAATTCCCCGAGGCCCATCAGCGCCGCCTCCTGCTCGATGATCGTGTCGACGAGTCGCTCCGACCGCATCCGATCGTCGGGGAGATTCCGAAGGCACTCGAGGGCGGCATCGAACGATGCGACGGCCTCGCGGTTTGCCGCATGATCACGGGCCGCACAGCCCGCCATGTGGAGATGACGTGCCGCGTGGTCCCACACCTCGGCGTCACGGTAATGCAGTCCCAGCGCGAGCGCGTGCGATCCGAGGTTTCCCGCGTAGAGCGCCTCGATCCCTTCGGCCACGCGCCGGTGAATCAGCTTCCGCCGCGGTGCGAGCATCCGGCTCCACGCCACGTCGCGGACGCGGTCGTGCGTGAAGTCGAATCGCTCGCCCTGGCCCTGCAGGACACGCCGGCGCACGAGCTCTTCGACGCCGGCGGCCGTCTCCTCCTCGCTGAGGCCGGCCGCACGCTGGAGAAGGGCAAACTCGAATCCGCGGCCGATCACCGCGGCCACGGCAGCGAGCGACTGCGTGCGCTCTGACAGCCGCTCGAGGCGCCGGCCGACGATCTCGCGCACGCGCTCCGGAAGCGCGAGCCCTCCGGCGTGAGCTACCCAGGTATTCTCCGCATGGGCGCGCACCGTCTCGACAGCGACGAAGGGATTCCCCTCGCTCGCGGCCCACGCGCGTTCGCCGAGCCGATCGACCGCCGCGTCGTCGCCGAGCCGCCCGAAGGCGACAACGAGCGCGACCGTATCGAGCCGCGAGAGAGGCCCGAGGGCCAGCGTCGTGAGCCGGCCTTCGCGCTCGAGATCGTCGAACGTCTGCCTGAGGGCTGGAGCATCCGCGATCTCGTCG
>QHRT01000493.1:0-6856 GCA_003220195.1 Candidatus Rokuibacteriota bacterium
GCTCGCCGGTTACTGCGCGCTCTGGCCCGCGGCCGTCAGCGCGGCGGTCTCGTGGGTCGCTCGACGCCGCGGCGTTGTGCTCGCGTTGACCGCGACACCGTTCCTGTGGGCGGCGGCCGAGTGGGGTCGCGGACACCTGATGAGCGGGTTTCCGTGGGGGCTGATCGGGTACTCGCAGTACGCGCACCTCCGCGTGATCCAGATCGCGGAGCTCGGAGGCGTCTATGCCGTCAGCTTCGTGATCGTTACGGTCAATGCCACGCTGGCGGCGGCCGTCACGCTGCCGCGAAGGCGGGCGCTCGGGGCGGCCGCGATCGGGGCAGTGATCGTCGTCGGGACGATGGTGTTCGGGACCTGGCGGCTCGCGACGATCGAGGCCGGACCGACCGTGGCGGTCGCGATCATGCAGCCGTCCATCGAGCAGCCGCTCAAATACGACCCCCGCTTCACCTCAACGACCCTCGGGGTGTACTTCGCGCTCACGCGGTCGCTCCTGCCGGGAGGGGCGCAGCTCGTCGTGTGGCCCGAGACGTCGGCGCCGACGGTCCTGCGCCAGGACCCGGCGCTCCAGCGGGCGCTCGAGTCGCTGTCGGCCGCGGTCGGGGCGCCGCTCCTGGTGGGCTCCGTGGACGTCGACACGGGATTGCGCAACACCGCGTTCCTGCTGGACGAACGGGGCCTGCGCGGCCGCTATGATAAGATGCAGCTGGTCCCGTTCGGTGAATACGTGCCGCTGGCGCGCCTGATCGGATTTGTCCGCACATGGGCCGAGTTCATCTCCGAAATGGAGCCGGGTTCCCGCGCCGTCGTGTTTCCGGGTCCGCCAGTCCCGTTCGGCGTCGTGATTTGCTACGAAGGCATCTTCCCCGATCTGGTCAGGTCGTTCGTCCGGGGTGGCGCGCGTCTCGTGATCAACATGACGAACGACGGCTGGTTCGGGCGAACGAGCGGGCCCCAGCAGCACCTGACGATGTATTCGTTCCGCGCCGTCGAGCATCGCGTCTCGATCGTCCGGTCGGCGAACACCGGGGTTTCGGCGTTCATCGCGCCGACCGGCCGCATCGTCCGTCGCCTGGGGCTCTTCGAGCGAGGGATCATGACCGACCGCGTGTCGGTCCGGTCGGTCGACACGCTGTACACGCGACTGGGCGACTGGGTCGTGTACGTCGGGTTCGTGGTGTCCGGCCTCGTCCTGATCATGGCCGGCCGCGAGAGGGAGACCGTCAATGTCCGGTGAGCAGAAACGCGACGTCGCCGAGCTGAAGCGTCGTCTCGACGAGCTGCGGAGGCACCTTTGACCTTCCGACGAAGGAAGCGCGCCTCGCGGCGATCGAGCGCGAGATGGGCGCTCCGGCATTCTGGGACGACAATCGCCGGGCGCAGGACCAGATCCGCGAGCGGAGCGAGCTCAGCCGCACGGTGACGCGTGTCCGCGAGCTCGGACAGCAGGTCGAAGATCTCGAGGTTCTGCTCGAGCTGGCGGACGAGACGGCCGACCCGACCCTCGACGCCGAGATCGCCGACGGCGTGGCGCGGCTCGCGAAGGAGCTCGAGGACTTCGAGCTGAAGGTCATGCTGTCGGGCTCCCACGACAGCCGCCCCGCGATCATGTCGATTCACCCCGGCTCCGGCGGGACGGAGTCACAGGACTGGGCGCAGATGCTGATGCGCATGTATCTCCGCTGGTGTGAGCGTTCGGGCTTCAAGGCGGATGTCGTCGACCTCTTGCCGGGAGAAGAAGCGGGGATCAAGTCCGCGACGATCGAGATCACGGGCGAGAACGCGTACGGATTCCTGCGGGGCGAAGCCGGGGTTCACCGGCTGATCCGGATCTCGCCGTTCGACGCCTCGCGCCGCCGACAGACGAGCTTCGCCGCCGTCGCCGTCGTGCCGGAAGTCGACGACGTCGAGGTCAACATTCGCGAGGACGAGCTGCGCATCGACGTCTATCGCTCGTCCGGCCCGGGCGGGCAGGGCGTGAACACCGCGGACTCGGCGGTGCGCATCACGCACCTGCCCACGGGCCTCGTCGTGCAATGTCAGAACGAACGGTCGCAGCTGCGCAACCGCGACACGGCGCTCCGCATTCTCCGGTCGAGGCTCTACGAGCAGGCCGAGAAGAAGCGGCGCGAGGAGCTGGCCGAGCTGACGGGCGCGAAGAAGGAGATCGCGTTCGGCAACCAGATCCGCTCGTACACCTTTCATCCCGAGCAGCGGATCAAGGACCACCGGACGAACGTCGAGGTGGGCAACGTCGAGGCCATGATGGACGGGGACATCGACGCCTTCGTCAAGGCGTACCTGCTCTGAGCGGCACGAGAAGCTCGAAGAGCTTCGCCGGCGCGGGATCGATCCGTTCGGCGGACGCTATCCCGTCACGCACTGGGCGCGCCCGCTGGTCGAGCGCCTCCAGAAGTCGAGCGACGACGAGCTGCGCGCCGTGGAGCCGGTGAGTCTCGCGGGACGGCTCGTCGCCGTGCGGCACCACGGCAAGACCTGCTTCGCGCACCTGATGGACCAGACGGGTCGCATCCAGCTCTACGCGCGGGCCGATGCGCTCGGAGACGACTACGCGCTCTTCACGGGGCTCGATCTCGGCGACTTCATCGGCGTGACCGGCGAGGTCTTCCGCACGCGCACCGGCGAATTGACCGTCGCGGTGAAAGCGTTCACGTTCCTCGCGAAGTCGCTCCGGCCTCTTCCCGAGAAGTGGCACGGGCTCCGGGACGTCGAGACGCGGTACCGGCAACGCTACGTCGATCTCGTCGTGAACCCCGACGTCCGCGAGATCTTCGTCATGCGCTCGCGGCTCATCCAGAAGCTCCGGGCGTTTCTCGACGCGCGCGGGTTCGTCGAGGTCGAAACCCCGATGATGCAGCCCATTCCCGGCGGCGCGCTCGCCCGCCCGTTCCGGACGCATCACAACGCGCTCGACATGGATCTCTATCTCAGGATCGCGCCCGAGCTCTACCTGAAACGACTCGTCGTCGGCGGGTTCGACCGCGTCTACGAGATCAACCGGAACTTCCGGAACGAGGGCATCGACACCCAGCACAACCCCGAGTTCACGATGCTCGAGTTCTATCAGGCCTACGCGGACTACGGCGACCTGATGGCGTTGACCGAGACGCTCTTCGTCGAGCTGGCGCAGTCGCTGCTCGGAACGTTGCGGCTCGAGCGCGGCGACGACGTCATCGACCTGACGCCGCCGTGGCGACGGCTGCCGTTCTTCGAGGGACTCTCGAACGCTCTCGGGATCCCGGTCACGCCCGCGACGGACACGAAGACGCTCGCGGCCGCGGCCGCCGCGAAAGGGATCGACCATGAAGGGGAAGCCGCGTGGCCAGTGTGGAAGGAGACGTTCGAGACGCTGGTCGAGCCGACACTCGTCCAGCCGACGTTCGTCATCGACTTCCCGCTGGAGCTCTCGCCCCTCGCGAAGAAGAAGAAGGACGATCCGCGCCTGGTCGACCGGTTCGAGCTCTTCGTCCAGCGGCGAGAGCTCGCGAACGCGTACAGCGAGCTCACCGACCCGATCGACCAGCTCGCGCGCTTTCAGGCGCAGGCCGCGGCGCACGCGCGCGGCGACGACGAGGCGCACCGGCTCGACCTCGACTACGTGCGAGCGCTCGAATACGGGATGCCGCCGGCCGCCGGTGAGGGCATCGGCATCGATCGGCTCACGATGCTCTTCACCGACCAGAGCTCCATTCGCGAGGTGATCCTGTTTCCGCACCTCCGGCCGGAGACGGGCCGGTGAAGGCGGGGCTGCCGTTCGAGCTGTTCATCGGCCTGCGCTATCTCCGATCCCGCGGCCAGCGGACGAACCTCTCGCTCTTCGTCTGGATCGGCGTCGGCGGCGTCTTCCTCGGCGTGGCGGCGCTGATACTGGTATTGGCGGTGATGACCGGCTTCCAGGACGCGATCCGCGACAAGATCATCGCCGCGAACCCGCATCTGTTGATCTTCCAGACCGGCGGGCAGGGCGTCGCGGGGTCAGGGACGATCGTCGATCGCGTGAGCTCTTCTCGAGCGCCGGAGGCGGCGCGCACGGCGGCATCGTCCGGGGAGTGGATCTCGATTCGAGCGCGGTCGCGAGCGACATGCGCACGCAGGTGAAGTCCGGGACGCTGGAGCCGCTCGTGACGGGGGCGCCCGCCATCCTGCTCGGCGCCGAGCTGGCCCGGACCCTCGGCGTGGTCCCCGGCGAGAGCGTCACGCTGATCTCTCCTCAGGGCGCGCTCACCGCGGTCGGCATGGTGCCGAAGATGCGACGGTACACCGTGGCCGGCACCATCGAGATCGGCATGTACGAGTACGACTCGTCGATCGCGTACCTCGCCTTGCCCGCGGCCCAGGAGTTCGCCGGCCTCGGGTCGGCCGTCACCGGGGTCGAGGTGAAGCTCGTTGATCCGTTCGCGGCGCGACGGATCGGCCGCGAGATCGCCGGCGAACTCGGGTTTCCATTCTGGGTGCGCGACTGGATGGAGATGAACCGCAACCTCTTCAACGCGCTCCAGCTCGAAAAGCTGGCGCTCTTCGTGATCGTGATCATCATCGTGCTGGTCGCCGCGTTCGCGATCATCGGGCACCTGGTCTTGCTGGTGGCCGAGAAGCGCAAGGAGATCGGAATTCTCAAATCGCTCGGGGCGTCGTCCGGCAGCATCACGGCCGTGTTCTTCACGGTCGGGATGACGATCGGGCTCGTCGGCACGGTGCTCGGCAGCACGGTCGGGCTCCTCCTGATCTGGGTGCAGAACACCTACCGGATCATCCGGCTCGCCGGCGACGTCTACCAGATCGACTACTTGCTGATGAAGCTGACGGCAGGCGACTTCGCCCTCATCATCAGCGCGACCCTGATGCTCGCATTCCTCGCCACGATCGTGCCGGCGCGCCGCGCCGGAGCGCTGGCGCCGGCGGACGTGCTCCGTTACGAGTAGACGTGATGGTCGACGTCAGCATTCCGCTCCTGGCCGGCGACGAGCTCGAGAAGGAATACCGCTCGGGGCCCGAGGTCGTGCGGGTGCTCCGCGGCGCCTCGGTCGAGCTGCGGGCCGCGGAGATGGTGGCGCTGGTCGGCGCGTCCGGCGTCGGGAAATCGACACTGCTTCATCTGCTCGGCGGACTCGACCGTCCGACGGCGGGACGCGTGCTCTTCGACGGTGACGACGTCTTCGCCCGTGGCGAGGCGGGGCTCGCGCGGTATCGCCGATACGACGTCGGGTTCATCTTCCAGTTCTACAACCTGCTCGGAGAGATGACCGCGCTGGAGAACGCGATGATCCCCGCGTTGCTCGCTCGCCGGCCGCGGCGCGAGGCGCGTGATCGGGCGGTCGAGGCGCTCGCGGACGTCGGGCTGAGCGACCGGGTGCGTCACCGCCCGGGTGAGCTGTCGGGGGGCGAGCAGCAGCGGGTCGCGATCGCGCGTGCGCTCGTGAACGGGCCGCGCGTGTTGCTGGCCGACGAGCCGACGGGGAACCTGGATCCGAAGACGAGCGAAGTCATCTATGATCTGTTTTCGCGACTTCAAGCCGAGCGCGGGCTCGCGTTCCTGATCGCGACGCACAACATGGAGCTCGCGCGACGAGCGGAGCGGAGTTACCGGCTGATCGAGGGCCGCGCGCGGACCGTCGAGCCGGGTGACTGAGGCGGCGTGAACGCAAACGCGCTCACCGGAAGCGCAAGAAGCCGGCAGCGATTTCGCACGGTTACTACGCGGGAGTGAAAAACGCTGGCGGCCCCGGACGCCCTCAGTTATACTCAGGTCGTAACTAGCCGTCCGTCAAAGCAAAAACTGCCGTGAGCGGTTCACGAAAGGGGTGGGGGGTCACCAGTGTTTGAACGATTCACCGAACGGGCGCGGCGGGTCATCATTCTTGCGCGCGAGGAAGCAGGACGGTTTCGTCATGATTTCGTCGGTACCGAGCATGTCCTCCTCGGGTTGATCCGTGATGGTGAGGGGATCGCGACCGCCGTACTGCAACGCCTCGGGCTCCGGCTCGAGACGGTGAAGGCGGAAGTCGAGCGTGCCCTCGCGGGGTTTCCCAAGACGCTGACGTTCGGTGAAGTACCCTTCACACCCCAGGCCAAGCGCGTGCTCGAGCTCTCCATCGAAGAGGCGCGGCAGCTCGGCCACAACTACATCGGCACGGAGCACCTCTTGCTCGGCCTCATGAAAGAAGGCCAGTCGATCGCCGCGAAGATCCTCGAATCGCTTGGCGCGCGCCTCGACGAGGTGCGGCAGGAAACCCTGGCCCTCCTGGGCGACCAGTACTACCCGCGCCCGAAGAAGCGCTCGCAGACGCCCGTGCTCGACGAGTTCGCCCGCGACCTCACGCAGCTCGCGCGCGAGAGCAAGCTCGATCCGGTCATCGGCCGCGAGCAGGAGATCGAGCGGGTCATCCAGATCCTGGCCCGCCGGACGAAGAACAATCCCGTGCTGATCGGCGAGCCCGGGGTCGGCAAGACCGCGATCGTCGAGGGGCTCGCGCAGAAGATCGTGAGCCACGACGTGCCGGACGTGCTGGTGAACAAGCGCCTGCTTCAGCTGGACCTCGGAGCGCTGGTGGCCGGGACGAAGTATCGCGGCCAGTTCGAGGAACGCTTGAAGGCGGTGATGAAGGAGATCCGCCAGTCCGAGAACGTCATCCTCTTCCTCGACGAGCTGCACACGCTGATCGGCGCGGGCGCGGCCGAGGGTGCGATCGACGCGTCGAACATGCTGAAGCCCGCGCTGTCGCGCGGCGAGATCCAGACCATCGGCGCGACGACGCTCGATGAGTACCGGAAGTACATCGAGAAGGAATACCGCTCGGGGCCCGAGGTCGTGCGGGTGCTCCGCGGCGCCTCGGTC
>QHRT01000493.1:6967-9362 GCA_003220195.1 Candidatus Rokuibacteriota bacterium
TCGCGGACGCGGCTCATGGCTCTGACTCCACCACCCGAGATCAAGGAGATCGAGAAGGAGCTGGAGCGGGTCATCCGCGAAAAGGACATGTACCTCGAGGCGCAGGAGTTCGAGAAGGCGGCGTCGCTGCGCGAGAAGGAGAAAGTCCTCCGGCACCGGCAGGAAGAGCTGAAGCGCGAGTGGGAGAAGAACAAGGGGAAGGGCACGCAGTCGGTCGGCGAGGAGGACATCGAGTTCATCGTGTCCCGCTGGACCGGCATCCCGCTCGCCAAGCTCGAGGAGAAAGAGTCCGAGAAGCTGGCGCGCATGGAAGAGGCGCTCCACGGCCGGATCATCGGCCAGGACGATGCGGTCGCCGCGGTGTCGCGCGCAATCCGCCGCTCACGCGCGGGCTTGAAGGACGCCAAACGCCCGGTCGGCTCGTTCATCTTCCTCGGCCCGACCGGCGTCGGGAAGACGGAGCTGGCGCGCGCCCTCGCCGAGTATCTGTTCGGCGACGAGAATGCGCTCATCCGCGTGGACATGTCCGAGTACATGGAGAAGTTCTCGGTCTCGCGCCTCCTCGGCGCCCCGCCAGGCTACGTCGGCTACGAAGAGGGCGGGTTCCTCACAGAGAAGGTGCGTCGGCGCCCGTACTCCGTCGTGCTGTTCGACGAGATCGAGAAGGCGCATCCCGACGTCTTCAACATGCTCTTGCAGGTCCTCGACGACGGCCGGCTCACCGACTCGCTCGGTCACATCGTCGACTTCAAGAACACGATCCTGATCATGACCTCGAATCTCGGAACGAGCCTGATCGGCAAGCGCGTGTCCCCGGGCTTCCTCACCGAGTCGAGCGATCAGACCTACGAGAGGATGAAGGAACGGGTGATCGAGGAGCTGAAGCGCGCCTTCCGCCCGGAGTTCCTGAACCGCATCGACGACACCATCGTGTTTCACCCGCTGTCGGTCGAGCACATCCGCGAGATCATCCGGCTGATGGTGGCGCGCATCAACAAGCAGCTCGCCGAGCGAAGCATCGAGCTCTTGCTCACGCCGGCGGCGGAGTCGGCCCTCGTAGACAAGGGCTACGACCCGACGTACGGCGCGCGCCAGCTCCGGCGCACGATTCAGAAGCACATCGAGGATCCGCTCGCCGAGGCGATCGTCCGCGGTCAGCTTCCGGAGAGCGCCCGCATCGAGGTCGACCTGGGTCCCGAGGGCTTCGTGTTCCGCGAAGCGCAGCCCGTCGAGCCGCCTCTCGAGCTCGCGGAGCACTGAGAGTTCGCGCGATTGCGTTCGCGAACTGAGCCGCGGTCCGCCCGAGCCTGAACATTCGGTGACCGCTTCCCGGTCTGTCCGACGGCCGGTTGGCGCCCTGGCCGTCGCCCTGCTGCTGATGGTCGGAGCGGCCGTGGCTGCCGCGCAGGCGCCACCGTCCGCGCCGGCCCCCGTCCTCGTCAAAGAGCTCGTGGTGGAAGGCACCCGCCGCGTGCAAGAGGCCGTCGTGCTCGGCGCCGTCCAGACGAAGATCGGCGCGCCGTTCAACCCGACGTTCCTCACGCAGGACGTCCGCGCCATCTTCGCGCTCGGGTTCTTCGACGACGTGCAGATGCGGGTCGACGACTTCGAGGGTGGCGTCAAGGTGACGTTCGTGGTGACCGAGCGGCCCTTCATCCGGGACATCGACTTCGTCGGCAACAAGAGGGTGGCGACGAGCGCGCTCCAGGAAAAGATCGACCTCAGGCTCGGCGCGGTCTACAACCCCGTGGACGTGCAGACGGGGCGCGAGAAGTTGATGGAGCAGTACGAGGAGGAGGGGTACTTCGAGGCGCAGATCACGCCGAGCGTCGAGAAGTTCGCGGACGGCGACGTCCGGATCACGTTCACGATCGACGAGGGACGCCGGATGACGATCGATCGGGTCGTCTTCCTCGGGAACAAGGGCCTGACCGACAAGCAGCTCAAGGCGCCCCTCGCGACGCAGGAGCGGCAGTTCTACATCCTGCGCGGCACGGTGCAGCGGCAGAAGCTCGAGGAGGACGTCGAGCGAATACTGCAAACGTACAGTGATCACGGCTACACCCAGGCGCGCGTCGAGTCCCACGACGTGAAGGTCGACCGCGAGCGCGCGCGGGTCACGATCGAGTTCGTGGTCACCGAGGGTCCGCAGTACCGCGTCGGCGAGGTCAAGGTCTCCGGCGTCACGCTCCTCCCGGAGTCGGAAGTCCGTCGGCTGATCAAGCTCAAGACCGGCGACGTCTTCGCGCGGACGAAGATCCGCGAGAGCATGCAAGGCATCACCGCGCTCTACAGCACCATCGGTCGCGCGTCCGCGGACGTCGTGCCCAAGACGGATCAGTCTCCCGGGACGCAGACGATGGACGTGGTCTTCGAGATCACCGAGGGGCCGGAG
>QHRT01000493.1:9385-9890 GCA_003220195.1 Candidatus Rokuibacteriota bacterium
CGGAGCCAGGACAAGATCCTCCGGCGAGAGATCCCGATGGTGGAAGGGGACCTCTTCACGCTCCAGAAGCTCGAGCGCGCGCGCCAGCGCCTGGTGAACCTCGGGTACTTCGAGAGCGTCACCGCCACCACGCAGCCCGGGTCGGACAAGACCAAGATCATCATCAACGTCGAGGTGAAGGAGAAGCCGACCGGACTCTTCTCGATCGGCGGCGGATTCTCGTCGGTCGACAGCTTCATCGGCACCGTGGACCTCTCGCAACGCAACTTCCTGGGCCGGGGCTGGGAGGCCTCCATCAAACTCCGGCTCGGCGGGAACTCGCAACAGGGCTCGATCGGGTTCACCGAGCCCTGGCTCTTCGACCGGCCGCTGGCCGCGGGCTTCGATCTGTTCGACACGCGGCGGCAGTTCACCGAATACAACCTGGACTCGGCGGGCGGCGACGTCCGCATGAGCCATCCCTTCGCCGAGTTCGCGCGGTGGGCGCTCACGTACCGTCTGACGC
>QHRT01000494.1 GCA_003220195.1 Candidatus Rokuibacteriota bacterium
CGGGGCCGAAGTAACGAAATAGCGGCAGCGTGTTCATCAAGCGCACGACCCGGCGAGTCGGCGATAAAGAGTACGTCAATCATCTCCTCGTCGAGTCGGTCGCGACCCCGGACGGTCCACGGCATCGCACCATCTGTTCGCTTGGCTCGCTCGCGCCGGCGCCGCAAGAAGACTGGCAGAGCCTGGCCCACAAACTTGCCGACGCGCTGGGCGGGCAAACGACGTTCGTCCCGGATGCCACAGTCGCGGCGTTGGCGGCCGCCGCGCGCCCGACCCGCCGGCGCGCGCGGCCGGTGGGGCCGGCCGCCGACGCCATCAGCATTCACGCCGACCGCGTCGAGCTCGAAGACGTGCGCGAAGCCGGGCCCGTGCACGTCGGCCACCAGCTCTGGCATGTGCTCACGCTGGACACGATCCTCGCCCAGGCCGGCCTGAGCGCGCGGGCCCGACGGCTCACCGAGGTCATGACGCTCAACCGCCTCGTGCGCCCCGCCGCGGAGTACGCGATGCCGGACTGGATTCGCCGCACGGCGCTCGCGGATATCCTGGCCACGGACTTCCGCACGCTCAGCGACGAAGCCCTCTATCGCAACCTCGATCGGCTGCATCCGCAGCGCGCGCGGATCGAGCAGGCCTTGGCCACGCGGGAGCGCTCGCTCTTCAACCTGGATGACACGCTCTACCTCTACGACCTCACCTCGACCTACTTCGAAGGCCGCTGCCCCCGCAATCCGCAGGCCCAGCGTGGCTACTCTCGCGACCACCGGCCGGACTGTAAACAGGTCGTCGTCGGCTTGGTCCTCGACCGCGACGGGTTTCCGAAGGCCCACGAAGTGTTCGAGGGCAATCGCCAGGACCGCGCCACCGTGGCGGAGATGCTCACGGCGCTGGAGGCGCGCACCGAGCGCCGCGGCGGGGCCACGGTCGTGGTCGATCGCGGGATGGCGTTCGCCGACAATCTCGCGCAGATCCGCGCCCGGCAGCATCACTACATCGTGGCGGGGCGTCCGCCCGAGCGACATGAACACGTCGACGCCTTCGCCGACGACACCGGCTGGACGGAGATCCTGCGCACGCCCTCGCCCCGCAATCCGTGGCAGAAGAAGACCCGGGTGTTCGTCAAGCAGGTCGTCCGCGGTGAGGAAATGCACATCCTGTGTCGCAGCGACGGCCGGCTCGAGAAAGATCGGGCGATCCGCGACAAGCACGAGCGACGGTTCTTGGCCGATGTCGGCAAGCTCCAGGCGCGCGTCGCCCGCGGCCGGCTCCGCGCGCCGGCCAAAATCCAGGAAGCGCTCGGCCGCCTCAAAGAACGCTACCCGCGCGTCGCGCGCTACTACACGGTGACCTACGACCCCGCGACGGCCGCCGTGACGTGCACGACGCAGGACGAGCTCAAGACCCGCGCGGAACGGCTCGACGGCACGTATCTGCTGCGCACCGATCGCCACGACCTCACCGACGAGGAGATCTGGCGCCTCTACATCTTGCTCACCCGAGTGGAAGCCGCCTTCCGCGCCATGAAGAGTCCCCTCATGGAGCGGCCGATCTTCCATCACCTCGAGCGCCGCGTGCAGACGCACATCTTTCTCTGCGTCCTCGCCTACCACTTGCTCGTCGCGATCGAGAAGCGCTTCCTGGATCAGGGCGTCCACACCTCGTGGGCCACGCTCCGCGAACAGCTCTCGACCCACCAGGTCATGACTGTGGTACTGCCGACGACGAACGGCCAGACTTTGCGGATCCGCAAGAACTCCGCGCCCGAGGACACTCACCGCGAGATCTACCGGGTCCTGCAGATCCCGTCGGAGATCATGAAGCCGGTGAAGACCTGGACGCCAACCGAGTCACGATAGTCACTCACCGGCCGCGCAACCCCTCGGAATGTCAGCATTGTGGTTCCGAAACCGTGGAGGTTGGGCTAGTGATCAACAGGCGGCATCGCCATAGATCCCTAGGCGTCCCAAGCTGTCGCAAATCAACTACTTGCGGCGCTGTATCCATCCTGATACGTCCTTGATTTGCCCATGGAATCCGTCGAAAACCGTCAGCGTGACGTCAGCAACAATCGAGACGCCA
>QHRT01000496.1:0-1994 GCA_003220195.1 Candidatus Rokuibacteriota bacterium
GCGACGACCTGACCTCCTTCCGGACCGCAGTTCACACCGATCCGGTACCCGCGCTGGGCGAACCCTTTCATTTCGCCGATCCGTCGCGCGGCGATGAAGCACCGCCCGATGAGCTCCGCATCGGCTGACTCCACGTCCTGGATCGACGTGATGTGGCGCTTCGGGACGATGAGCACGTGCACCGGAGCCTTCGGGTAGATGTCCTTGAAGCCGAGCACCGCGTCGTCCTCGTACTCGATGTCGGCGGGCGCTTCCCGCGCGACGATGCGGCAGAAGAGGCAATCGTTCACGGCGATTCGCGGAGACCCCGGCGCAGGCCGTGCGGCATCAGCTTGCTATAATACGAGGTCACGCTTCGCGGAAGGAGACCCTGGATGGGTACGTGTCCCAAATGTAAGCTCCGGATTCGCCGGAACGGCAACCACATCAAGCTTGGCTCGACCTGGTACCACAAGATCTGTCCAACCACCAAGGCGGCCCGAGCGAAGAAGGTCGTGGGGACGCATCCATCGAACGGCTGAGCCTGACCCACCGCTCGCATCACCGATCCCGAGTCGATGTGCCTGGTATCCTCGTTGCTGCACCGACTGGGCGCAAACGGCCCGTGTGATGGCGAAAACTCGCTTCCGACCCGGCGACCCCAGTGCGGTCCACGAGCGCTTCGAGCGCGTGAAGGCGCGTGCGCTGAAGCGCGTCGACGAGGAGTTCCGCCAGATCAAGAGGCTGAAGACCACCGAGGCGACGGAAGCCCGACCGGGACGACCGAAATCCGCAAAGCCGACCTGACGGGACACGACCGGACCGTTCGGCGTCAGAAGGTGGTGGAGGCGAGCGGAGTCGAACCGCCGACCTCGTCGTTGCGAACGACGCGCTCTCCCAACTGAGCTACGCCCCCGGGACCCGCCGCCGCCAAACGCCACTTATTCTACTACACGGCGGTCCCCATGCCGGGACAGCGGCACCTGAGCGCGATCACTTCCCGTCCTGGACCGGCGCGCCACCGCCGCGGAACGCGTTTATCAGCCCGGTCAGGTCGATGGGCAACGGGAAGAAGGTCGTCGTGTTCCGCTCCGACGCGATCTCGCGCATCGTCTGTAAGTATCGGAGTTGGACCGCGACCGGGTAGCGGGTGAGCACTTCGGCAGCCTCCGAGAGCTTCGCGGCCGCCTGGAACTCGCCCTCGGCATTGATCACCTTCGCGCGCCGCTCGCGTTCCGCCTCGGCCTGCTTCGCCATCGCGCGCTGCATGTCTTGGGGCAGATCGATGTGCTTCACCTCGACCGTCGTCACCTTGATCCCCCACGGATCGGTATGCTCGTCGATGATCCGCTGGAGCTGCTGGTTGATCTTGTCGCGCGCCGACAGGAGATCGTCGAGCTCCACCTGGCCGAGCACGCTCCGGAGCGTCGTCTGCGCGATCTGCGACGTCGCGTAGAGATAGTCCTGGACCGCGACGATGGCCTTCTCCGGATCCACGACGCGGAAGTAGATCACCGCGTTCACCTTGATCGAGACGTTGTCTCGCGTGATGACGTCTTGCGGGGGAACGTCCATGGCGACCGTCTGCAAGCTCACCTTCACCATCCGGTCGATCAGCGGGACGAGCAGCACCAGCCCCGGGCCGTTGCCGGCGCCGCCGGGGTTGAGGATGGCGCGGGCCGTCCGGCCGAGCCGGAAGATGACGGCGCGCTCGTACTCCCGAAGGATGCGCGCGAAGTTGCCGATGAAGAACAGGAGCGCGGCGATCACGACGATGCCGAGCAGCACATCCATGGAGATCATGACGCCCCTCCCTCGCCGGCCTTCACGACCTTCAACGTGAGCCCTTGCACGTCGACCACCCGCACGCGCGCTCCCGCACTGACGGGACCATCGTCGACCACGGCGCGCCAGATCTCGCCGCCGAGCGTGACCTGCCCTTCGGGCGCGAGGTCGTCGCGCGCGATCGCGGTCCGTCCCACGAGCGCGGATGCCCCGAGCACGGGCCGCTGCGT
>QHRT01000496.1:2202-4326 GCA_003220195.1 Candidatus Rokuibacteriota bacterium
CGCGAAGAAGGCCAGCAGGAGCGAGATGCCGCCGACCACACCCGGCAGCACGACACCCGGGTTCATCAGCTCGAAGAAGAGTCCGAGCATGCCGAGCGTCATCAGGACGTACGCGACGTTCGGGTCGGTGATGACATTGAGGAA
This sequence comes from Candidatus Rokuibacteriota bacterium, assembly GCA_003220195.1. Lineage (GTDB taxonomy): Bacteria > Methylomirabilota > Methylomirabilia > Rokubacteriales > CSP1-6 > AR8. The sequence continues at coordinate 2,347 of QHRT01000496.1, forward strand.
CCGGTCGCGCACGCTGATCTCGATCGCCTTCACCGTCGCGTTGCGCGTGGCGAGCGTCACCGGGCCCTTCACGGTCTTGACGACGCGGCCGTCGACCTGCGCGAGCAGATCGCCGAGCGATGCCGCCACGAGATCGACGACCTTGAGCGTGACCGCCTCGCGCTCGGTGATCGAGACCGACTGGCGCACCGCCTTCTCGGCCCAGTCCGCGTTGCGGCCCCGCTCTTGCGCCACGGTCCGGATGAACGCCGCGGCGTCGTTCTCGATCTTCCGGAGACTTTCCTTCTCGACGCTGCCGCCACCGATCGTCACCGGGTGGGCAGCGCCGATGTTCGTGGCCGGCGACATCGCCGCCACGTGGGCGGCCATCGTGATGAACACGCCGGCCGACGCCGCTCGCGCGCCGGTCGGCGCGACGTAGACGATGACCGGCACCTCGGCGTTCATCATCCGCTGGACGATGGCCCGCATCGAGCGCTCGAGCCCGCCCGGCGTATCGAGCTGGATCACAAGCGCGGCGGCATGCTCGGCCTGCGCGCTGTCGATCGCGCTCCCGATCAGACGGAGGGTAACGGGACTGATCACCCCGTCGATCTTGATCGTCGAGACCGTCGCCGCGGGAGCCGTGTGAGCGGTGCCGACGACGAGGCCGGCCAGGACCAGCGAGAGGCGCAGGGCGTTCCGGATCATCGCCCGAGCGCGATAACCGACACGAGCTCGAAGAGAAGATTCGCCGCGAGCAGCGCGGTGATCTGGCCGGGACCGTCGTACGGCGGCGACACTTCGACGACGTCGGCCCCGACGAGGGAAAGCCCCTGGAGAGCGCGAACCAGGCTCAGTGCCTCGTACGACGTCAGTCCGCCGACCTCCGGGGTACCGGTGGCCGGCGCGTAGGCGGGATCGACGGCGTCGATGTCGAACGAACAGTAGACCGGGCCGCCACGGAGCCGTTCGAGCCGTGACGCCGCCCACGACGCGCCCTGCTCCTTGACAGCCTCGATGCGCACCACCTCGATGCCATGCTGGTCGTGGAACGCGAAGTCGTCGGCGCCGTAGAGCGGTCCCCGGATCCCGATCTGGATCATCCTGCGCGGGTCGACCAGACGCTCCTCGACGGCGCGCCGGAACGGCGTGCCGTGAAAGAACTTGCTGCCGAAGTACTCGTCCCACGTGTCGGGATGCGCGTCGAAGTGAACGAGCCCGACCGGGCCGTGCCGGCGCGCGATCGATCTCAAGATGCCGAGCGTGATCGAATGATCACCGCCGACACACACGGGCAGTGCGCCGAGCGACAGGACGTCGTCGATCTTTCGTGTGATCGCCTCGTAGGTCCGCTCGATCGAGATCGGGACGACATCCACGTCGCCGCAGTCGGCGACGCGGAGGCGCTCGAAGGGATGGACCTTCAACACCGGATGCCAGGAGCGGATGAGCGACGACTGCTCGCGCACCGCGCGGGGTCCGAATCGGGCGCCTGGGCGGTAGGACGTGCCACCGTCGTACGGGATCCCCAGCAGCGCAACGTCGAGACTGGCGGGCGAGGCCACCGCCGGCAGCAGCATGAAGGTCGCGAGCTGCCCGAACCGGGGCGACTGGAACGGGTTGCGCGGCCCCTGCTCAGAGCCCATCGAGTCCGACCAGGGCGGAGGCCAACCGCGACACCTCCTCCGCAGAGGTGTAGACCGAGAAGCTGGCCCGGGTGGTGCCGACGATTCCGAGACGTCGAGCCAACGGCTGCGCGCAATGATGACCCGCGCGCACGGCGATGCCTTCCGCATCGAGCAGCGCCGCGATGTCGTGAGGGTGGAGCCCCTTCACGCCGAACGACACGACGGCGCCGCGGTCGACGACGTCGGGCGGCCCGTAAATCGTCACTCCCGGCAAAGGTGCAAGCTCGTGGAGCGCCTGCCGGGTGATCTCACGTTCGTGGTCCGTGACGCGCGCCATGCCGAGCTTCTCGAGATACTCGATGGCCGCCGT
>QHRT01000050.1 GCA_003220195.1 Candidatus Rokuibacteriota bacterium
CACGTCGAACTTGCCGAGCTTCTCGACCGCCAGCACGTACGCAAGCTCGGAGGTCATGGCCGCGACGTAGTCGGTCTTCGACGCGATCGTCGGGTACTGCACGTACGTCAGCGTCTCGCCGAGCTTCTCGTGACAGCGGTGGAGATAGCCGATCACCGCGTCGACCGCGACGACCGTCTCGCCCTCGAGCGTCAAGATCGCGCGAAAGACACCGTGGGCCGACGGGTGCTGCGGCCCCATGTTCATCACGAGGCGCTCGCTCCCGCCGTACCCGATCTCGACGACGTCCGGCATCCGTTACTTCATCGGCGAGACGGCGGTCGGGATGAGGACCAGCGCGTCCTGCTGCTGGAGGAGCGGCAGCGACTTCGCGAGGAACGCTTGCCACTCGGGATCTTGCAACGCCTTCCCGCGCGCCGCGGCGCGGTCGTTGAGGTCGCGGTAGACCCAGAGATGCACGGCTTCGTTCAGCTGCGAGACCTGCGTCTCCCAGTACCCGACGTTGCGCGAGTACTTCTCGCGCGCCGGCAGGATCTCGCGCGTCAGCGTGAACCACTCGGCGAGCTTGCCCGGGACCGCGCGATACGTGCGGAGCTCGTAGATGTTGCCGGAGTCGGCCGGCGGCTTGAACGGCGTGACGGATGACAAGATCTTGTTCTGCTGGTGAAGCAGCAGCGGACGGATCTTCGCGACGTACTCCGTCGCCCAGGCCTGGTTCTTGGCGAGCTCGCCGCGCAGGCGCTCCCGCTCGTTCAGATCGGGGTAGCTCCAGAGGTGCACGTACTGGTTCAGCGTCCCGAACTCGGTCGTGAAGCCGCCTTCGAATTTCCCGTAATCGTTGCCGCGGATCTTCCGTCCGACCTCGGCGTTGAGCTTCAGGTACTCCGGAAGCTTGCCCGGGTGGAACGTGTACTGGCGCAGCTCGAAGATCATCGTGCGCTCTCCTTTTCCATCATCGATACGGCGTGAAGCCCTCGTCCACCCAGTCCTTCCGCAACGGATGTCCGACCCAGTCCTCCGACAGGAGAATGCGTCTCGGATCCGGGTGGCCGTCGAACACGACGCCGAACATGTCGTAGCACTCGCGCTCCATCCAGTCGGCGCCCTTCCACACGGAGGTCAGCGTCGGGCAGTGCACCTGACCACCAGGTAAGCGCGTGCGCATGAAGACCTCGACGCCGGCATCCAGGTTCTCGACGCGCGCGAGAACCTCGAGCCCGTCCGTCTTCCAGTCCACGGCGCTGAGCCAGTTGAAATACACGCAGCCGAGCCGCCGGCGCGCGAATTCGCCGAACGGCTGCCATTGATCGGGACGGAGGCTCACGGTGAGGGCGCGGCCCTCGACGGTGGCGTCCACACCAAACTCCTGGCGGGTGAACGTTGCTGCGTCGGTCGGCGTCACGCTCACTCGGTGGGTGACGGGGGGGCCGGACGGGTGCCGCTTCGCTGGAACTCTGCCACCTGCTCTTGAAGTTTCAGGAGGCCGTACATGAGCGAGTCGGGCGTCGGGGGGCACCCGGGGACGTACACGTCGACCGGGACGACACGATCGACGCCCTTCACGACGTGATAGCCGTGCCGGAACGGGCCACCCGAATTCGCGCACGACCCCATCGACACCACCCATTTGGGGTCGGGCATCTGGTCGTAGATGCGCTTCAGCATCGGCGCCATCTTGATCGTCACCGTGCCGGAGACGATCATGAGATCTGAGTGCCGGGGCGAGGCCCACGGCACCATGCCGAAACGTTCCACGTCGAACCGCGACGCGAACGTCGCCATCATCTCGATCGCGCAGCAGGCCAGGCCGAACGTCACGGGCCAGATGGAAGACTTGCGCGCCCAGTTGAAGACTTTGTCCATCTGCGCCGTGGCGATCCAGCCGCCGGGCATGTGGTGGATCGTGTCGGCGATCGACGTGAGCGCGTTCGACATCTTGTCGTCACCCGCGCGCTCTTGATGATATTTCTCCCACTCCTGGAGATCCTTGACCTCGGTCCACACCGGCGGCGGGATGACGGGGAGAGGCGGCTTCACTTCCACTCGAGCACCCCTTCGCGATACGCGTAGAGCCAGCCGAGCAGGAGGATCGCGACGAACGCGGCCATCACCCAGAACGCCGGCATGCCGACCTTGCCGAGCACGAGCGCCCAGGGGAACAGGAACACCGCCAGCGCGTCGAAGACGATGAAGACGATGGCCACCAGGTAGAAGCCGACGGGGAACTGGATCCACGCCGTGCCGATGGGCTCAGCGCCGCACTCGTAGTTCTGGAGCTTCGTCGCGTCGGGCCTGGACGGCCTCAGCACCCGGGCGATGCCGAGCGACACCACCCCGAACGCGACGATGAAGACGGCGAAGACGAGCACGCCAGAGTAGCCCGACACAGACATCCTCCCGGAATCGACCCAAGAGCGGAGTATACCATCCGGGAAAGCGCCGGAACGTGTGCACCGCTGTGTCATGAGGTCAACGGAAGTGCCACGAAATGCGTTCCCGCGGCGTCGATGCCGCGGCGAACACGGCGAATTTTCAGGACCCCGCTCGGAGGTACGACCTTTGCCTTACGATGTCGGCGTGACCAGTTCAATCCCGAGGCGCGCCACGGCGTTGCCGGGGCGCGTCCGAGCGTTGGGGGTGTGGGGGCCATGTCAGGCGCGTCCGCGCGCCTCTCGGGGCCCCCGCCAAGATCGATGAGTCCGGGCCGCCACCTCGGCACCACCGCGGTGGCGCGCGCCGGGACCCTGGCGGTAACCGGCTCGGTCGGGCTCACCGCGGCCATCGCCGCGGGCGGCTTCTTGATCGACGTCGATCACGCGATCGACTACGTGCTCTTCGAGCGACAGCGGGATCTGCGGCCCGGCGCATTCATGCGCTACTACCTCGACGGCCGGGTCAAGATCGCGGTGCTCGCGCTCCATTCCTACGAGCTCTTCGGGCTCATCGCGCTCGCCGCGTGGTGGATGGGCTCGAACATCCTGTGGGGCTATCTGATGGGCGCGCTGATGCACCTGGCGCTCGACATCACGTTCAACGGCGAGTACCGGCCGCGATCGATCTCGGCCTTCTACAGCTTCACGTACCGGCTGATCCACCGGTTCCGGATGGTGGAGCTGCTGGGGCCGCTCGACGAGCGCGTCGTCCTTCCGGATGGGTTCTGGGCGACGTTCTTCCGAGGGCCGCGTCCGGTCCCGACCGGGGACGAGGCGGACGGTCAGCGCGCGGCGACGAGCTCGAGTGAGCTCCCCGCGTCCCCGCGCCGCATACGCTCCACGACCTCGCGCGCGAGCGCGGCCGCTTCCACCTCGCCGTCCGGTCCGCTGAGCGCGAGCCCGCGGTAACGCGCGGCCAGCGCCGTCGCGGTCGTCGTACTCTTTCCGGCGGCGAGCTCCAGCGTTTCGAGCACACGATCGAGCAGGTCGTCGAGCGCCCCCATCATCCGCCGTCGCACGTCGCCATACCCCTTGACGAGCTGCGCGGCGCGGGCGACCTCGCGCGCGAGGTCGGCGCTCGAGCCCGCGCACCGCGCGACCGCCGCGAGCCAGCGTTCCATGCGTCGGTGCTCCTCGTGGGCGCGATACGAGAAGGGACGCAGACGGCGGCATCGCGCGAGCAGCCAGAGTCGCAGATAGCCCGAGATCGTCGTGGTCTTCACGTGCTGACCGAGCGTCGGTCGCGCCTCGGGCCAGCGCCGTTCGGCCCAGCGCGCGACGCCACGCACGAGACGGTACGGGAGCACGCCGTAGATCTCGTCGAGATCCGGCTTCAGGTAGTCCGTCACGATGATCTCGGCGCCGGGCGCGCGGGCGTCATGGGTGATCCGCTCGAACCGGGCCCACCGCGTTTTGAGATCGGCCACGCGGATCGCGTCCTCGTACGTCATCCAGACCGCGAGCCAGCGTGCGACGATGGCCGCGACGTCGACGTCGGCGTCCGGCGCGACGAACGGCTTGAGCCGCTCGAGATATCTGAGCGCGTACGCGCGGTCCTGATAGTCGATGAGCCGCGGGATCGCGTGCGCCAGGACGGGATGGAGCGCCGCCGGCCAGTCGCGGACCAGCGGATCGAGACCGGTCACATCGCCATCACCGCGCGGACCGTCAGCCGAGGGTGGCGCAGCTTTTCGCAGCCGCCCGCCGTCGCCAGGCGCCGTCTCCGACGCGGATCCGGAGCCGCTCACGCGCTCCCGGCCCAGCTCGAACCCGGCGAGGTTCTGCTTCACCTGGACGGCCTTCCGCTCGATCGCGGCGCGGTACGCGTCCGCGCCGATCGGTAACACCTCGCTCGCTGCCAGCGCGCCGAGCAGGATGGCATTCGCCTCGGTGCCGTGCTCTCTCGCCAGCGCCAGCGCGTCGAACGCGATGAAGCGCCGGGAAAACGCTTCTGCCGCGCGGAGCAGATCGTCGGTCGGATAGACACTGCCCGACGTGCTGATCCGTTCGTGGATCGAATAGAGCCGGTGCGTCGACGCGATGATGGTCGTGCGCTCCGGCGACGGGAAGCCGAGCTCGATGGCGCGTCCGACCTCGAGCAGCTCGGGCGCGAGCAGCGCGTCGAGCGCGCCGGGGACGGGATAGAGCGAGAACGTCGGCGCGTCCTCCTCGTCGCCGGTGTAGAGCTCGACGTAATACGACGTGGACCCGGTGCGCTGCGCGACGCCGGGAATCGACGTCCCGTGACCGACGAGGCCCGCGGCGTGCGCGGCGTCGATGATCCACTCCGAGAGCACCCCGCCACCCTGCCCCCCGACGGCGGGGATCAAGAGTGTGTAGAGTTCGCCGGGCTTCACGGAGCTCCCGCGAGCGCGAGGCGACGGATCACCGCGCGGCGGATGCGCCCGACGAAGCGGTCCCACCACGACGGGTTCGCGATCACCCGCGTCTCGTAGAACGAGGGACACAGGACCGCGGCGTGGGCGACCTCGCCGCACACGCCACATCCGACGCAGGTCTCGTCGACGTGCGCGATCGGGTCCTCACGGAGCGGGTCGGGGCTCTCGCGGAACGTGAGCGAGGGACAGCCGTTGAACCTCATGCACGAGTGGTCGCCCGTGCACACGTCCGGGTCCACGCCGAAGCGCGGCCGCTCCACGCGCGCGCCCGCCTCGATCGCCTTGCGCGCCCGCGGCCGCTCGCGACGCTGGCGCTCCAGCTGGCACTCCCCGCGCGCGATGATCACCTTGAGCCCGCGCTGGCGGGTCGTCAGCGCCTCGCGCAGCGTGCGCAGCATGTCCGGGATTCGATAGGAATCGAGCGTGCGGATCCAGCGGACGCCGACCCCACGGAGCGCGTCGGGGATCGTCATGCCGGTCGGCTCGCGGCGCGCGTTGGTGCCGGTCGACGGGTTGTGATGCTGGCCGGTCGCCGACGTGTACATGTTGTCGACGATCACCAGCACGGAATCTTGCTGGTTGTACACCGCGCTGGCCACGCCGTTGGTGAGCCCGTTGTGCCAGAACCCGCCGTCGCCCATCACCGAGATGACCCGCTTGCCGAAGAGCGGCGCGACGGCGCCCGCGGAAGCCAGGCCCATGCCGTAGCCCAGCACGGTGTTGCCGACGTTGAACGGCGCCTGCGTCGAGAACGTCGTGCAGCCGATGTCGGCGGCGACGTGCGTGTCGCCGACCGACGGATCCTTCGAGCGGAGAATCTTCATCGCGCTGAAGATCGGGCGCTCGGGGCAGCCGGTGCAGAACGTCGGCGGTCTCTTGTCGACCGGCCGCGGCAGCACGGCGCGCATCCTCGTCTGATGCGAGACGAGCCGCTCGTAGCGTTCGATGACCGCCGCCGCGCTCAGATCGCGCAGCCCGCCGTCCCTGAGGAACCGCTGGAGTCCGCGGAGCACGAGCTGCGGGACGTATTCCCCGTGCTGCGAGAGCACGTCCTTGCCGTGGATCTCGACGTCGAGCTTCTCGTCGTGCGCGATCGCTTTGAGCTCGCGCTCGACGTAGTTCGGCATGCCCTCTTCGACCACGAGCACCCGGCGCTTGCCGCGCAGGAACGCGATCAGCTCTTCCGGCACCAGCGGGTGAAGCACGTTCAGCACCAGCAACGGGATCGACGTCCGCCCGTGAAGATCGGCGAGCCCCAGCACGTGGAGCGAGCGCAGCGTCGTGTTCCAGAGCCCGCCCTGCATGACGATGCCGATCTCGCTCTCGTCGCCCGGATGGTGCTCGTTCAAACGGTGCTCGAACACGTACCGGCGCGCGGCGGGCAGGCGATGCTCGAACTTCTGAGCCTCCATCTGGTACGTGAACGGCGGGAGATTGATGCGCTCGAGGCTGAACGCGGGCGCGCCGAGCGGCGACCGCATGGAGAGCGCGGGCCGCACGTTGTCCTTGCAGACGAGCGCGCCGCGCATGTGGCAGGCGCGGATGCGGATCGAGAAGAACACCGGCTCATGGCACGCCTCGGAGAGGAGGAAGCCCTCCTCCACCATGCGCGCGAACGACGGCAGACTGTTCTTCGGGTCGATCAGCGGGATCGACGACTTGAGCGCGGCGGAGTGTGTTCTCTCTTGAAGTATCGACGCGCCCTCGCCGTAGTCCTCGCCGATCACCACGAGTGCCCCGCCCACGACGCCCGCCGACGCGACGTGCGAGAGCGCGTCCGACGCGACGTTGGTGCCGACGACCGACTTCCAGGTCACGGCGCCGCGCATCGGATAGTTGATGGAGGCGCCGAGGAGCGCCGCGGCGGCCGCCTCGCTGCCGGACATCTCGTAGTAGATGCCCATCGACTTCAGCAGCGGCTCGTTGGCGTCGGCGAGGACGTCCAGGAGATGCGAGATCGGCGCGCCAGGATATCCGCCGACGTAGCTGACGCCCGACTGCAAGAGCGCCTTGGTGATCGCGAGAATGCCTTCGCCGCGCAGCACCTGACCCGCGCCGTAGCCGAGCTGCTGCACGTCGTCGGCAAACGATCGTTCCATGGGAAACGTTGTAACACAACCCGCGGCGGTTCGCGTCCGCGGGGGGAGCCTCTGTGGTAGAGTCAGGCACACTGTGAAACGCGCGCTCCTGATCGTCGTCGGCGCCGTCGTGCTGGTCGCGGCGCTGGGATACGGCGCGTGGGCCTGGTATTACGCCGTGACCTACGTCTCGACGGACGACGCCTACGTCGACGGCACCATCTCCCCCGTCAACGCCAAGATCACGGGCCACATGGTCGAGATCCTGGTCGACGACAACAAGCCCGTGAAGAAGGGCGACGTGCTGGCGCGCATCGACCCGCGCGACTATCGCGTGCGGGTGGACCAGGCGCGTGCGGCCGTCGCGATGTCGGAGAGCCGTGCGCGCGCGGCGGCGGAGCGGGTGAAGGTTTCGCGCGAAATGGCCGCGGGACAGCTCGCGCAAGCGCAGGCGTCGACGCTCGGCGCGGAGTCGACGCGACGGTCGGCGCTCGAGACGATCACGTCGAACACGGAAACCGTCGCCTCCCGCCGGGCGGCGCTCGGCGCCGCACGCGCCGATCTCGAGAAGGCGCACGCCACGTACGAGAAAGCGCGGCAGGAGAGCGATCGGCTCGCCGTGCTGGTGAAGCAGGGCCTGGTCGCGCAGCGCGATTTCGATCAGGCCGTGAGTGACACCAAGAGCACCGAAGCCGCGGTGCGCGGCGCGGAGCAGCGCGTGAGCCAGGCCGAGCGTGACGTCGCGTCTTCGGAAGCGGACCTGCGCGTGCGCGACTCCGGCTACGAGAACACCGGCATCGGGCTCGGCATGGCGGCGGCGCGCGCCGCCGACGCGCGCGCCAAGCACATCCAGGCCGAGGCGATGCAACAGGAAACCCGGGTCCGTGAAGCGGAGCGGGAGGTCGCGAGCGCCGAGATGAAGGAGGCGCAGGCCAACCTCGCCTTTGCCGAGCTGCAGCTTTCGCACACCGATGTGCGCGCCGCGCTCGACGGCGTCGTCGCGAAGAGAACGGTCGAACTCGGGCAGGTCGTCCAGCCCGGACAGCCGCTGATGGCGATCGTGCCGCTCCACGAAGTGTGGGTCGTCGCGAACTTCAAGGAGACGCAGCTGTCACGCGTGCGGCCGGGCATGCGGGCAGAGGTGAACGTCGACACGTTCGGCGGTAAGACCTTCCGTGGCGTCGTCGACTCGATCAGCGCCGGCACCGGCTCGCGCTTCTCGCTCTTGCCGCCGGAGAACGCGACGGGCAACTGGGTCAAGGTCGTGCAGCGCGTCCCGGTGAAGATCCTGCTCGACGGGCACCAGTACGGCAACCCGCACACGCTCCGCGCGGGGATGTCGGCCGTCGTGACGATCCGCGCGCGCTAGTCGCCGCTCGGCTCATCCGCACCGGTTACAATCGAGCGTCCCTGGCGAGCGTCCCTGGCGCTGACCCGGTTGCGCCGGTGTGGTGAAACTGGCATACACGCTGGACTCAAAATCCAGTGCCCGCAAGGGCGTAGGGGTTCGACTCCCCTCACCGGCACCATTCCTTGACAACGTTCTGACCGCGCCTGTACCGTGACCCTTCACGTGGGGCTGTAGCTCAGTTGGGAGAGCACAAGGCTGGCAGTCTTGGGGTCAGGGGTTCGAATCCCCTCAGCTCCACCATCTCCTCTCAACACCTTGCTTCATCGTTTCACCGGGGGCTCGGCGGTCGTGCGCGCCCTCGGCCGCACGACCGCGGGACGATCGCACCGAACGAACTGGCCCTGACCCGGCTCCGCCAGGAGCTTGTCCTCCTCCACCACGACCTCGCCCCGTGACAGCACGACCGCCGGCCAGCCGCGGAGCCGCATCCCCTCGTACGGCGTGTAGTCGCAGTTGTGGTGCAGCATGTCGTTGGTGATGGTGACGTCGCGGTCCTGGTCCCAGATCACGACGTCGGCGTCGGAGCCGACGGCGATGGTGCCCTTGCGCGGATAGAGGCCGTACATCTTCGCCGGGTTCGTGGCGGTCAATCGGACGAAGGTCGCCAGATCGATCCGCCCCTGGTGAACGCCTTCCGAGAGCAGAATCGGCAGTCTCGTCTCGATGCCGGGCACGCCGTTCGGGATCTTCGTGAACGGCGCGTCGGCGCCGAAGCGTTTCTTGCCCGCGGGATCGTCGAAGCGGAATGGCGAGTGGTCGGACGAAAACGTGTGGAAGACGCCGCTCGCCAGACCGTTCCAGACCGCCTGCTGGCTCTGCGCATCACGCGGCGGCGGGCTGCAGACGAACTTCGCGCCCTCGAACCCCGGCGCCTTGAGATCGTCCGCGGTCAGGACGAGATATTGCGGGCAGGTCTCGGCGTAGATCCGGAGACCGCGGCCTTGTGCCCAGCGGATCTGCTCGACGGCTTCCGCGCCGGAGACGTGGACGAGCAGGATCGGCACGTCGACGATCTCGGCCATCGTGATGGCCCGGTGCGTGCCTTCGCGCTCGACCGCGAGCGGGCGCGACAGCGCGTGATAGTACGGCGCGGTCTGCCCCGCCGCTTCGAACTGCTCCGTGAGCCAGGCGATGCAGTCGGAGTTCTCGGCGTGGACCATGACCAGCGCGCCTTCGCGGCGCGCCACCGCGAGCACGGCGATGATCTGCCGGTCGTTCAGCTTCAGCATCTCGTACGTCATGTAGATCTTGAACGAGGTGTAGCCCTCGCGGATCAGGCCCGGGAGCTCGTCGCGCAGGACGGCCTCGGTCGGATCCGAGACGATCAGGTGGAATGCGTAATCGATGACCGGCTTGCCGGCGGCCCGCCGATGGTAGTCATCGACCGCGGCGCGCACGCCGCTCCCGTGGACCTGGGCGGCGAAGGGCACGATGGTCGTGGTGCCGCCGTGGGCCGCCGAGATCGTCCCGGAGAGGAAGTCGTCGGCGAGCGTGACGCCGGTGCGCATCGGCTGGTCCAGGTGACAGTGCGTGTCGATGCCGCCCGGCAGCACCCAGCGGCCGGCGGCATCGATGTCGCGGCGAGCCGGGCCGAGATTCCGGCCGAGCGCGGTGACGACGCCGCCCGTGATTCCGATGTCGGCCGAAAAGAGGTCGGCGGCAGTGCCCACCACGGCGTTGCGGATGACGGTGTCGAACTCGGTCATGGCGAACTCCTTTCGCGAAGCCTACATCGACGCCAGGCGGCGCAATCCGACCAGGCGATCACCCAGGATCAAGATCACGATCGTCAGCACGATCTGGAGAGCCGAGATCGCCGCGATCGTCGGATCGGGTGACTCGCCCAGATAGTGCAGCATCTGGATCGGCAGCGTCTTGGTCCGCACGTCGGTCAGGAAGATCGAGACGGCGTAGTTGTCGAACGAGATGATGAAGGCGAAGAGACCGCCGCTCAGGAACGCGGGCGCGAGGTTCGGGACGAGGACCTTCAGCAGCGCGCGCGGGTAGGAGCAGCCGAGCGTGCGGGCCGCGTCGACCATCGCGAAGTCGAACAGCATGAGGCTCGCGAGAACGGTCCGCATGATGAACGCCAGGTGCGCGATCAGCAGGGACAGGAAGGCGTCACGCAGGCCGAGGTCGCGGAAGAACCGCGCGAGCGCGATGCCCACCACCAGGCCCGGCAGCATGAGCGGCGAAGTCAGGAACGTGGCCAGCGCCTCCCGGCCGGGAAAGGTGCCGCGCACGATCGCGATCGCGGCGAGCGTGCCGAGGACGAGCGAGGCCGCCGTCGCCAGGAAGGCGATCTCCGCCGACAGCCGGGTTGCCGACCAGAATCCGTCGAGCTCCATCATTCGCTGGTACCAGCGGAGGGAGAAGCCGTCGGGTGGGAAGTCGAACACGG
>QHRT01000051.1 GCA_003220195.1 Candidatus Rokuibacteriota bacterium
TACGGCATCGTGTCGGGCAGCTCGTTCAGCCTGGCCGCGGGCGCGAGCCAGGACGTCTGGGTGCGTTTCGCGCCGACGGTGACCGGCAGCGCGCCGGGCAGCGTCGTGTTCACGTCGAACGGGGGGACGGTCACGCGCCCGGTCAGCGGGACCGGCGAGGCGCCACCGGCGATCGGCGTGACACCAGCGTCGCTCGGCTTCGGGACCGTGACGGTCGGCACCTCGCTCGATCAGAAGTTCACGGTGCAGAACACCGGCGCGGGCACGCTCACCGGCACGGTCGCAACGTCGGCGCCGTACGGCATCGTGTCGGGCAGCTCGTTCAGCCTGGCCGCGGGCGCGAGCCAGGACGTCTGGGTGCGTTTCGCGCCGACGGTGACCGGCAGCGCGCCGGGCAGCTCGAACGCGGGGACGGTCGCGCGTGCGGTCAACGGGACCGGCGGCCCACCACCGGTCCTCACGGTCTCGTCGTCGTCGCTGAACTTCGGGAAACTGAATCTCGGAGCGTCGAAGGAGCAGAGCTTCACGGTGAAGAACACCGGCAGCGGCACGCTCGTCGGCACGGCGACGACGACGGCGCCGTTCAGCATCACCGGCGGCGCGTCCTTCAGCCTGGCCCCGGGCGCCAGCCAGAGGGTCACCGTCCGGTTCACGCCGACCTCGCCGGGAACGACGTCGAACGGCACGGTCGTGTTCACGTCCAATGGCGGCAACGCCTCGCGTACCGTCACCGGCATCGCCAACCCGGCCTCGATCGCCGTCACCGCTGCGAACGGCGGTGAAAGCTGGACGGTCAACACGACCACGACCATCCGGTGGAGCTCGAGCGGGCTCTCCGGCGGTGTGCGGATTGACCTCTCGAGAGATGGCGGCGGTAGCTTCGGCGAGACGCTCTTCGCCACCACGGCGAACGACGGCAGCCAGCAGTGGACTGTGACCGGATCGCCGACGACGCGGGCCCGCATCCGGGTGTGCGACGTCTCTCAGGTCGTCTGCGACACGAGCAACGCGGACTTCACGATCAAGTAATCAGGCTGGTCGAGGGCGAAGGCCGATATCGTCGTGATCGATCTCGAGACGCGCGACGGCCTCCGCTTCGTCCCGGTGCGCGATCCGATCAAGGCACTGGTCGAGTGCGGCTCACGAGCTCCTTTTCGAGCGCGAGAACCTCTGCCACGACCTCGGCCGGGGTGAACAGCGTGCCGTACGGCCCGGGAAACACGACGGATGGATCGCCGTTGATCGCGTGCGACGCGAGCCGCTGGCTCAGTCTCGCGTCCGCTTCCTCGTAGCGAGCGATCGGATCGTCCGGCAGCCTCTCGTCGAACGACGCCGCGTAGAGCAGCTCGGACCGCGCGACGTGATGCAGGACGCGCCTGAGCGGCCATCCCCCGTCGGGCGGCTGCCAGTCGAGGTCATCCGGGCCGAGCGTGGCCGCGCGCTGGATCAGCAACCGCAGGGCCTGGTCAATGCGCCAGAGCCACCCGTCGAGATCTCGAGCGGTCAGCGGCAGACGATCCTCGGGCAACGTCACCGTTGACGGCACCCAGCCATCGGTCGGTGTCGGGACCACGCCATCGCGCCGCCAGAGCTGCCACTGATCGATCTGGTTCAGGTGATCGAGGGCGTGGTCGAGTACACGCCTGAGCGGCTTCCGCGGCGTGTACGTGTACGACTCGACGGACGTGTAGTCGATCGGCTTCCACCTCGCCGGCTCGGGCGGCCGGGTGAGTCGATCGTAGAGCTGGCTCGTCATCGGCGACCGCACTTCGGCGTCCGTCGGCTGGTCCAGCAAGCGCCGGAGATGGCGCCGTCCCCTCTCGTGCGTCTGCGCCAGATGCGCCACGGGATCGATCGGCGCGGGATCGAGCGTCCACGCCGCCACGATGCGACCGGCCGTGGCGTGGGCGAGAACCGCTTCCCCATGCTGTCCTGAGCGCGCGGCCACCAGCACCTGATCGCGCGAGAGCTGAAGCGCATCCTTCCAGGTCACGACGCGTTCGGAGATCGCCGTTCGTGTCGCCATCGTCGTCTCCTCCTTCATCGTCACGCGCGAGTGACGAAAAGATCAGCCCACTGAGGCACCCGGCGCCCGCGCCACGTCGGCCCTTCGCGGACGTACGCCCACTCGCGGTTCTGCTTGACGTCGCGGAGGCTCTCGCAGACCTGCTCCAGCACCGGCACGTCGGCGTCGGCGCACTCGAAATACGTGATGAAGTCGTACGATCCCGCGGGCGCCGGATGCTCGAAGGCTCGATACGTCCGGCGGAGCATGCACGAGATGCCGGCCTCGGCGACGAGGGCGTGCCCGCGGTCCGCCATTCGCCCCGCGTCGTCGTAGCGCGGCAGGAAGTAGGTGTGCCGCTCCATCCAGTCCTTGCTCCACCACTCCGCGGTCTTGCTCAGAGGGATGAGGTACGCGTTCGGCATGGCCGCGCCGGGCTGCTGCACGACGGCCCGCTCGTACGCCCACCGGTTCATCGCGGCGCCGGTGTAGGTCTTCGCCTTCACGACGCCGCGAAGAATTCTGGTCTGCGCGACCGCCGCCAGGAGCTTCTGCGTCCCTTCGAGGAATTCTTCGATCGCGTTGGATTCCTTCGACCAGACGTGAACGATCCACGTCGCCTGCGCGACGCCGTGATCGGCGATCTCCCGTGTCGCGGCGACGGCTCCACGGAGGAAGGCCACCGAGCCGACGGCAGATGGCGGCGGCGCACCGGCGAACTCGTTCACGAGCCGGAGGCGCTCGACGAGCTCCGGGATCGCGAGAGTGGCGAGCGACCGCGTCTCGACGCCGGGCTCGGCTCGCCCACACACGTAGGCGCCGTGGCTCAGGATCGGGGCGGCGAGAACCTCATCGGTGTTCATCGGCCTGTGTCCTCCTTGATCCGTACCGTACCGACTGTTCATGCATGAGTCCAATGCATAGATGTGAGGATTACGATCAGTTATGCTGATCCACGAATGGAGCGTGATCCGATGGAGCTCGACCAGATCGAGGCGTTCGTCGCGATCGTGCGTCGCGGCAGCTTCACCGGCGCCGGCGCCGCGCTCGCGCTCTCGCAGCCCGCGGTGAGCCGGCGGATCGACCTGCTCGAGCACGAGCTGGCGGCGCCGGTCTTCGAGCGCACGCGCGGCGGCGTCCGGCTCACCGAAGCCGGCCGCGCCTTCCTCCCGTACGCGGAGACGTTGCTGGCCTCGATGCACGACGGCATCGCCGCGGTCCGCGCGCTCGAACGCCCGGACCACGGGGCGATGACGCTGGCGATCGTCGGCACGCTGGCGAGCACGACGCTGACCGCACGCCTCCGAAGCTTCCGTGCTGCGTATCCTCGAGTCGAGCTGCGGCTTCGCACCGCGCTCAGCCGCGAGGTCAGCGAGCTCGTGCGGCGCGGCGATGCGACGCTCGGGCTCCGCTACGACGTCGATCCCGATCCGGAGCTCGTGTGCCGCACGGTGCACCGGGAAAAGATGGTGCCGGTCTGCGCGGCCATGCATCCGCTGGCGCGGCGACGCGCGCTCGACGTGAGCGCTTTTCGCCGCGAGGCCTGGGTGGCATTTCCGGCTCGCCGCGGCGCGGGCGGAGAGCCGTACACGCTGACGATCGAGGGCCGCCTCGCTGCCGCCGGCCTCGGCGGCGCCGAGATCATTCCGATCGACAGCCTGACCGCGCAGAAGCGCATGGTCGAGGCGGGGTTCGGGCTCGGCCTGTTTCCGGTGAGCAGCGTGGACGAGGAACTGCGCGCCGGAACGCTGCGCACGCTGCCGGTGCGCGCGCTCCAGGCGACGATCGACGTCGTGCTGATTCACCGGCGCCGCGCGTACCTGAGCGGCGCGGCGCAAAGCCTGATGACGGCGTTGAGCCAGTGGGACGTCAGCGATCCGCGCCGCGCCACGCGTCGACGACGGACCAGAGCCAGATCGCGAGCAGGACCAGGACGGCGAGCGCCGGGCCGGGCTTGACGCCTTCCTCGAGGAGCTCCAGCGGGTCGAGCGGCACCCCGCGCATCACGTACCAGCTCAGCACGATCCCGAGGCCGAGGAACACGGCGCCCTTGATCAGGTGCCGGTTGTAGAACTGACCGAGCCCCGGAAACACGCCCGAGAGGATGAGGGCCATGCCGCTCCGCGCTTTTCCACGCTCCACATTCGTCATGGATACCGATCCTGGCGCCCCGGTGCAAGGCCCGCTATCATCCTCGGCTCGGAGGCCACATGGGTGCTCGCACGCGGCTGGTGCGCTGGGCGAACAGATTCGCCCTGGCCAACACAGTTCTCCTGGTCATCATCGGGCTGCGCTATCTCCTGCATTATTCTCCGCTCTCGCCGTGGCCAGGTTGGATCTACGCCGTGCTCGCCTTCCTGGGCCACCTCTCGCTGCTCGCCTATCTCCCGCTGCTCCTTCTTCTCCCGGTCATGCTGCTGCTCCCATGGCCCCGGCTGGTGCTGTCTGTCGCGATCTTCCTCGCCAGCGTGCTCGTGGGCTTCCTCGTGCTCGACAGCATGGTCTTCGCCGAGAACCGCTACCACCTCGGCGTCCTGACTCTCAGCATGCTCGCGCCGCAGACCTGGGCCTTCCTCGCTATGTACCTCGTCCTGGGGCTGGCCGTCGAATCGATGGTGGCACTGTGGATCTGGAAAGGCACGGCATCTGTGCCACGGCGACGGCTCGGCTGGTACGCGCCGCTGGGACTGGCGGGCTGCCTCCTGGCCAGTAACGCCATCCACGTGTGGGCGGAGGCGCATTACTACGCGCCGGTGACGGCGTTCGCCCGATACCTGCCGCTCTATTTTCCGTTCAGGGACCCCGGGCTCCTGGTTCGCCTCGGCCTCGTCGATCGGAGCCAGGCGCGCGAGCTCGGTGTGACGGCCGCTCTCGGCTGGCCGACGGATCGCGCGCTGAACTACCCGCTGGCTTCTCTCAGGTGCGCGGCGCGCCCGCCTCTGCTCAATGTCCTGTTCGTAGTCATCGACGCGATGCGCGCCGACGCGCTCACGACCGCCGTCGCGCCGAAGCTTGCCGAGTTCGCCGAGGACGCGATCCTTTTCGACGCCCACTACAGTGGCGGCAACTCATCGCGCGCAGGAATGTTTTCCCTCTTCTACGGTCTGCCTGCCACGTACACGGACGCCTTCAGCAGCCTGACGCGCCCGCCGGTCGTGATGGACCTCTTCCAGCAGCACGAGTATCAGCTCGGCGTGTTCGCGAGCGCGCCCGTGTACCGCGCCGCCGCGCTCGACCGGACCGCCCTCGCGCGCGTGCCGAATCTCCGGTTGCGGACCATCTCGCCGTACACGGGATCGAGCGGATGGGATCGTACCGCGACGGAGGAGTGGCTCGGCTGGCTCGAGCGGCGGAACCCCTCACGTCCGTTCTTTGGATTCCTCTACTACGACGCTGCGGTGTCCATGAAGCCGCCGGACAATTATCCGTCCGTGGTGGCCGTTCCCTCCGGCGCTTCGACGGAGGCACGCCGATTCGCCCGCTATCTCACCGCCGTGCACTATGTCGACTCCCTCTTCGGTCGGGTTCTCGAGGATCTCCGGCGCCGGCAACTCCTCGATCGCACGGTGGTCATCGTCACGTCCGACCACGGCATGGAGTTCGACGAGAACGGACTCGGGTTCACGGGGCACGGGACGGCCTTCAGCGAGCTTCAGATGCACACACCGCTGGTGGTGCGCTGGCCCGGGCGGCGTCCGGAGCGCATCACGCACCGCACCTCGCACAACGACCTCGCGCCGACGCTCGTCACCGAGCTCTTCGGGTGCGCGAATCCGCCCTCCGACTACTCGAGCGGGCGCGGGCTCTTCTCCGGCGTGCCGTGGGAATGGCTCATCGCCGGCAGCTACGAGGATTACGCGTTGATCGAGCCCGACCGGGTGACCGTGGTCTTTCCCGCCGGCTACGAAATTCGGGACAGGCAGTATCGGCTCGTGCCTCATCCGGTGCTCCCGCGCGATCTCGTGCTCGCCGCCATGCACGAGATGAGGCGGTTCTACCGGTAGGCCTCCAGCCGCGCGATGGTCGGATAGACCTCTGACTCCGCCCGGTAGAGATCTTCGGCGAAGTCCACCTCGGTCCACGGCAGTCCCGACACGCCCACCGCTTCGACGTGCCGCCGGCTGACCAGGAGGTGCAGCGCGTCCTCGTACTCGCAGACTCCCTGGCTTTCATCGATGACGTGCTCGAGCAGGGTGATCAAGTCCCGGCCGGCGGCCGGCCCGCACTTGAAGAATCCGATGCCCTCTCCGACCCGGTCCCACGCCGGGGGGACGATTTTCTTCCCGAGCGCGATGACCCGGTCGCCCTGCACGTAGATCTTCACTTCCTCTCCCGTGTCGGCGAAGCTCTCGTCGATCAGGAACGCCTGCGGCGCCGCGGATCCCAGGAGCCGGCGGAGGAACTCGCGCGGGAACACGACGTCGGCGTCCATGATGAGTGTCGGTTCCCGAGTGATCAGGTCGCGAGCGCAGTAGAGGGAGAGCGACGAGCCTTTCTGATACGCGGGATTGTCGACGCACTCGATCGTCATCGCGGGTGGCGCGGTGGCGGCGAGCGCTCGCACCTGATCGGCGCAGTGTCCGACGACGATCACCACGTGCCGGACGCCGACCGCGTGAAGCGCGTCGAGCATCCGGGCCAGGATCGGGCGACCGCCGACGGACAGGAGCGATTTCTGCGTGTGGTCGGTCAGGGGCGCGAGACGGCGGGCGACGCCGGCGGCCAGGATGATCGCCGTCACCCTTCCCGCGTCCAGCTCGCTGATTCGTTCCTGGCTCATGCGCGGCTATAGTATCCTGCACGCCACTGGACCGACACGAAGTCCGACGACATTGTTCCGCGGTCAGTGACAGCGAGGTCCATGCGGCATTGAGCGAGACGACGGCCCGATTCGACAAGGTGCTGATGCCCGATGCCGAGGCGTTGGCACACCGGGGAACTTTTCAGCGTGACGGCTTCGTGGTGGTCCCGGGACTCTTCGACGAGCGGGAGATCGCGCGGATCTCGGCGTGGACCGATGAGCTCGAGCGGCTCCCCGAGGTGCCGGGGCGATCGATGAAATATTTCGAGACGAGTCTCCTGCGTCCGGGCGAGCGTTTGCTCCAGCGCATCGAGAACTTCTGCCCGTTCCACGCCGGCTTTTCTGATCTCTGCGACGGCGAGACGCTCCGCGGCTTCGTCTCTCTGCTCTTCGACGAGCCGGCCGTCCTCTTCAAGGACAAGATCAATTTCAAGCTCGCCGGCGGCGACGGGTTCAAGCCGCATCAGGATCAGCAGGCCGGCTGGAGCGTCTACGCCGCTCTCTTCATCACCGCGATGGTCAGCATCGATTCGACCACCGCCGAGAACGGATGCCTCGAGCTTGCTGCCGGGCACCACACACACGGACTGATCGGAGAAGAGTGGAAGCCTCTCACCGACGAGGACATGCGACGCCTCGGCGCGCGTCCGGTGCCGACACGGGCGGGCGACGCGGTGTTCTTCGATTCCTACACGCCGCACGCCTCGGGCCCGAACCTCACCGGCGAGCGCCGGCGGGTCCTCTACATCACCTATAACCGCGAGTCGGCAGGAGATCATCGCGTGCGCTACTTCGCCGACAAGAGGCGGAGCTTCCCGCCCGACATCGAACGCGATCCGAACCGGACCTACACCTTTCGTGTCTGAGTCACGACCCGAGGGACGCCGCATGATCATGGTGAGTCGAGCCCTTCGTATCGCGCTCGTCGTCGTGGCGTGCCTGTCGGTGGCCTCGCCGGCCTTCGCGTACCTCGATCCCGGGACGGGCAGCATGCTCATCTCGGCCGCTCTCGGCGTGGCGGCCGCCGTCGCGCTCGCGCTCAAGATGTTCTGGTACCGGCTGATCGGATTCTTCCGCGCCAAACGGCCCACCGCGGAGGAGTAGCCGGTCCGGCGCGGCGGGCCGGCGTCGCGCCGCTCGTGAGCATGTGGGATGACTGGAAGAGCCTTCGCCGGTTCCAGAGGCTTCCGCCGCGCGACCGCAGCATCGTCTTCTACTCCGAGACCCACCAGGACTGGCATCACCTCCAGCCGCTCATCGACTTCCTGATCGAGCGGCTGTCGCGGACCGTGTGCCACGTCACGTCGGAGCTCACCGTGCCGCTGCCGTCCGCGCCCGATGCCGGTCTGCACGCGTTCCGCATCCGCCCGGGCGCCCTGTGCACGTGGTTCTTCCAGACGCTCAAGGCCGACGTGATGGTGCTGACGATGCTCGATCTGCACAACTTCCACCTCAAGCGCTCGCTCCATCCCGTGCACTACGCGTACGTCTTCCACAGCATGGGTAGCACGCACATGGTGGACCATGCGAACTCGTACGATCACTACGACACGCTCCTGTGCGTCGGCCCGCACCACGTCGCCGAGATCCGTCGCCGCGAGGAGCTCTTCCGCCTGCCGTCGAAACGTCTCTTCGAGCACGGCTATCCGCGGCTCGAGCGTCTCGTCGCGCTGGCGGACGCGACCGAGCCGAAAAGATCGGAGACGACCACGGCGCTGCTCGCGCCGACGTGGGGCGAGCACTCGATCCTGCACCTCTGCGGCGAGCCATTGATCAGCTTCTTGTTGGAGGCCGGCATCCGCGTCATCCTGCGGCCGCACTATCAGACAACGAGAAGTTCGCCCCGGCTCGTCGAGCGTCTCGTCGCCCGGTTCGGATCGGATCCGGGCTTTCGCCACGTCGTCCGCATGGAAGAGAGCGTCTCGCTGCTCGAGTCCGACGTGCTGATCTGCGACTGGTCCGCCATGGCGATCGAGTACGCTCTCGGATTCGGCAAGCCGGTGCTCTTCGTCGACGTTCCGCCGCGCGTGCGGAACCCGGACTATGCGGCGCTCCGTCTCGAGCCGATGGAGATGCGCATCCGCAGAGAGCTCGGCGCCGTCCTTCCGCTCGACCGCCTGGCGGACGCGCCGCGACAGGTGAGTCTGCTGCTGCGGGACGCGGCGGAGCTCCGCAAGCGCAACGTCGCGCGGCGAGAGGAGTGGGTGTTCAACTTCGGCCGGAGCGTCGAGGTGGGAGCGTGCGAGATCGCCCGCATCGCCGACGAGCGAGCCGGGGCCGGCGCGCGCGGCCGGCAGGCGTGAGCCCACGGCGAGTTTCGACGCCTCTCGCGGTGGTGCTTCTCGTCTATGCGATCTGCGCGGTGGTCGCGCCCGTGTCAGCCGACGAGACGGTCCGCGTGACGACCGACCGCCTGGACCTGGTGATTTCGCTCGACGGCGCCAACCCGGTCGTCTGGCGGGCCTGCTATCCG